>CAMAVQ010000071.1 GCA_945861755.1 Gemmatimonas phototrophica | reverse complement strand
TTGCTGGTAATGGTGAGGGTCGAGTATTTAGTCCCCGTAGAGGATGGGATGAAGGTCACCGTCAGGCTCTGACTCCCGCCTGCCGCCACGGAGAAGTTGGTCGGGCTGATGGTGAACTGCCCGTCGCTGGAGGTGATGTTGCTGACGTTGAGGGTAGCGCTGCCGGTGTTCTGGATGGTCATCGTCCGGGAGACCGGCGAGCCGACAGCGGCGGTGCCGATGCGGCGGAAGGCTTCGCTCCAGGAGAAGCCGACAGACACGTTCGAGTTGTTGGTCAACCGGATCTGGTTCGTCCCATCCGCATTCATAACGTAAGCGTCACCATTACCATCACGTTTTGAATGAAAGGCAATTTTCGCCCCATCAGGTGACCAGGAGGCGTACGTGTCAACAGCTAAGTTGTTAGTCAACCGGGTTTGGTTCGTCCCATCCGCGCTCATCACGTAGATTTCTGGATTCTCACTCCCATCGCGATATGATTGGAAGATTATTTTAGCGCCATCCGATGACCAAGAGGGGGCCACATCAGCCGCTGAGTTGTTGGTCAACCGGGCCTGGTTCGTCCCATCTGCGTTCATCACATAGATTTCCCAATTGCCGTCGCGTACTGACGCAAAGGCAATCTTCGCCCCGTCCGGTGACCAAGATGGCCCGCTATCTTCTGCCGTGTTGTTGGTCAGTCGCACTGGCGTACTCCCATCCGCGTTCATCGCATACATTTCAAGATTGCCATCGCGTCCGGAAATAAATGCTATTTTCGTTCCATCCGGTGACCAGGAAGGCGAGTGGTCAGGCGCCGTATTGTTGGTGAGTCGGATCTGGTTCGTCCCATCGGCGTTCGTGACGTAGACCTCAGGGTTGCCATCACGAGATGTATAGAAGGCAATTTTCGCCCCATCCGGCGACCAAGAGGGGTTCGCACCACCAGTCCCACCACTGAAGTTGGTCAACCGGGTCTGGCCCGTCCCATCCGTGTTCATCGTGTAGACTTCATAGGAGTCACTAGTACTAACGAGTGACACAAATGCAATCTTCCCCGCAATCTGCAAATCCTGGCCCCAGGCACTGCCGGCAAGGCACATCCCTAGCATCATGAGCAGCACCTTTACCCTCGGGCTCTCTTGCCGTCGCGGAGATAAAGACGCTGCGGACGGATAAGGCTGGCGCTTTGTCGTTTTTGTGCGCATCCGGATCATGTCTTTACCCTCCGTTGCCTCCATAGGTAATTTGAGGTACCTTTTGGAAGGCGCTCAAACCGCTGTTCTTCAAACGAAGAATCTGAAATTGACAGACTGGTCTACCCCTGCTCTGCGAGTTGCCGCTTCAGAGGCCCTGCGCCGCCTTCAGGATCAGGTCAGATGGAAACCGGGAAAGGATACCCAACACCTCGCCAAGCGAAAGGCCCTGGGCCATCTGCCCGCTATTGCTTCTGTCGAAACCTATAATGCGCTCGCCCATTTGCTCCTCACCAATCCCGGAATGGTCTATCGCTACCACTTCCGTGGAGTCGATTACTTCGCAGCCCGGGGACACATTCACGATCTAGAATGGCTCGTCATCTTTGACCGTTCAGGCATTGTGGAGACAGCTTTCCCCCCGGATGATATGGATCGCTACCTGACAGAGCGGGGATTCCAATATCTGGCCACCCGCAAGGAGCTCTTGCTGCCATGAGCCGCGCCCAGGAGTTGCTCAAGCTCTATACTGTGGGTCTCAAACACCCCGAGGTCAGTGGTTTTGAACTGCTCGACCTGCTGGAGACACGCAGCGCTCTGGCCCAAGTCGAAAGCAACCTCCAGGAAGCGGAACGCCATCAACTGGAAGAAGCCGACACTTTGTTCCTCGATCTGGCTGAAATTCTCTACCGCCAAATTTCTACGGTGGTTGACTTGGCTGAGATTCGCCATAAATCACGAACCCCTCCCTCACACTGGTGGTGGTACTTGGACCGCTGGTTGGAACGCCGCAAGATCGCAGTCTCCTGATTCTCACTGCGTACTCCCCCACCTGCTGGCTTCTTCTTCCGCACCCTTCCTGTCCAGCGCCATTGCCCACCGCGCCTTGGCCATCGCCTCCCAGATCCGCTCTTCCAACTCTTCCTGCGTAGTCACCCCAGAGACATCGATCTCCAGGCGCATAGCCACATCCACCAAAGCCCGCAGGATGGCGGCTTTGGAAAGCCGAGTGCCATTGGCACGCCTAGCCTCCAGGCCCAGCCACTCCAGGTAAGAGACCGATTTGACCGGCAGGGTTGCCGAGAGGCGGAAGGATGGAGTATGCACCTGAGGCCCTTTCACTGAGACCTCGGTAACGCAAAGTTGGGGCCAGGCCGGGGGGGTTGAGAGTGGAGATTACTACAACCTACAGAGGGTACAGGGCTTTGAGCGTGAAAACGCAGAGACTCAGTAGACAGAGGGAGAAGCGTGAGGGTGTGGCATTGGGTGTGGCAGGTGTGGCCTGCCACATGGGGCGCGGTCTAGCTGGATGGTGAGACGCGGTTCAGGAAGGGGCAGGGTGGCGCAGGTCGGCGATCTCTAAACCATATTTGGCGAACCAGCGGTAAACCGTCTTGCGGTTGACGCCGCAGCGCCGGCTCAATTCAACCACGTCGCAGTTGCAGTCGCGCAGCAGCAGCTCTAGTTCAGCGGCAGAGGTGGGTTTCTTGCGGAGCGGAGCGGCAGGTCTGAGAGGCGCACCTGGCCGCAAGGAAAGATGGCGGTCCTCGATCAGACCATCTTCGGTGGCGGTGAGGGCGTGTTCGATGACCTGGCCCAGACCGCGGATATTGTCTGGCCAGGGATGGGCCATGAGCCGCTGCATGGCTTCCTGGGTGATGGCCGGGGCGTGGCCATTGCCGTAGAGGGCGATGAAGTGGGCTGCCAGGTGGGGAATATCCTCGCGCCGGGCGCTCAGGGATGGCACCTGGAGGGGCTGCCCCAGGCGGTAGAAGAGGTCCTCGCGGAATTGCCCCTGCGCCACGGCCTGGGACAGATCGCGATTGGTAGCAGCTACACAGCGCAGGGACACCTGTTTGGCGCTGGTAGCCCCAATGGGGCGGATCTCGCCGCTGTCCAGGGCGCGCAGCAGCTTGGCCTGGGCGCTGAGGGGCAGTTCGCCGATTTCGTCCAGAAAGAGGGTGCCTCCCGCAGCCGCCTCAAAGAGGCCGGCTCGGTCGGCGGTGGCACCGGTGAAGGCTCCCTGGTGTAGCCGAACAGCTCACTCTCGACCAGGTCGGCAGGCAGGGCAGCCAGGTTGACCGGGACCAGAGGGCCTTCGCTATTGGCACTCAGTTCGTGGAGGGCCTGGACCGCCAATTCCTTGCCGGTGCCGGTCTCGCCGCCGATGAGCAGGGGCAGGGAAGAGCGAGCCGCGCGTTGGAGCTTTTCGCAGAAGGTGCGAAAGGCGCGGCCCTGGCCCACCATACCGCAGAATTGCGCTGGTTCGGGCAGGGGAAAGAGGCGAGGCTGGGTGCGCCTAGCCGCAGGTGTGGTTTTGATAGGTGAGGCCGCACACAGATTGAAACCGGCAAAACGGATGGGGAAGGGCTGGGGAAAGCCGTACTCATAGTTGCACTCGGCAAAGAGGCCCACCTCCACCGGACCGGCATGGCCAAAATCGAGGTACCCGCAGGTGTACCAGTGTTGCCCATCTGGGCTGAAGAAGGCATGGAAGCGAATGCCACGGCGAATGAGTTTGAGGTGGAGTTCCCAGTGGCGCAGGTACGCCAGGCCCACAAAGCGGAATTGCCCCCCATCGTGCCAGCCCAGCGAGATCTGGCCCTGGTGGTCGATGCCGCTGGCAAAACGGATGAGGCGGCTGTGGTCCTGCCAGACGACGATGCCGCCGGCATGTTGGGGGTGTGCATCAGGAGTGATGCGGGTCTCCAGGACAAAATCGCCCGGCACTAGGGCCAAAAGACAGGGGGCACAGTTGAGCCAGCCCAGGCCCACCTCCGGGCCGGGAGTGATCTCGATGCCCTCTCCGGGCAAAAGGGTGTAGTGGCTGTTTTCGGTCTCATCGCGCCACTGTAGGTCTGCAGTTCCATGCTGCTGGGCGAGATCGCCAGTACTCGCCGCTGGTGGTTGGGCTTCGGTGAGTTCCCACTGGACCAGTCCCAAGTGGAGAAAACAGTCAGGGTGGTCACGCAGGACCTCGGCAATAAAATCGCGGTACTGCGCTTCTCTTCCGGTCTCCACTGATAGACGTTGCAGCCGAGAGAGTTCAGCACCAGCGCTGACGGCAAGGGTATGCTCGCGTGCATCCAGGGCACACAGATCGCGAAGGCCTTGGGTATGCCCATCCCAAATCTCTTCGGGATACTGCCGCCAAAAAAACTGTTTAACTGCACCAGACCCGTACTTCATAGGCAGCAGACGCGATGCATAGATATCGACCCGTTCCTGGTCCCCCCTTGCCAGGTTCCACGTGAGGAGGTTGGATAGGTGGCATGAGAGCAGCTGATGGTGGGGCGGATAATATCCTTCAGCCAGGCGCAGAGATTTTTCGCCCTCGGAGATGGCTAGGTCCAGATCTATGCCGCGATGGAGTTCGGCTAGATACTGGTGGGCCACTAGCGCCTGTCCCCAATCCTCGTGTTGTTCGGCTAGGCGTATGGCCCGGCGGAGCAGGCGGCGGGCGCGCCCCAGGTTGGTGATGCGCGGGTCTCTAAAACCGGTCAAACTAACCAAAGCCTGACAGAACAAAGGGTGGTTGGGGTGATGGCGCAGGATACGCAGGGCTTCAGCGGCCTGTTTGGTCGCCCGCTCCCGGCGCTGGTTGCGGCTCTCTCCTCCATACGCAGGCAGCGCCATGGTGGTCAGCAAGATCTGGGCGCGTTCCACCGAGTGCGGATACAGGTTGGTCTCTTGTAGCGCTGACTGCAAGCAGTGCCATTGTTGCTGATGGTTTGCGGATACTCGGGTCAGTTTCCAGTAGAGCATGGCGCGCCGCAAGGGCAAGATCTGCAACCGCAAGCTCTGCTCCCAGCGAACCGGAGCGTCTTCCCACCGGCCTAACTCCCAGAGCGTATCTCCCAACAACTCTGCGGCGATTGCTCTTTGTGTCTCTGTCCCTGCCGCCTCTTCTGCCTGTTGGAAATACTCCCTGGCCTCGGCGTAGGCCTTCAACCCCAAGGCCCGCCGGCCCGCCTGGAGCAATACCTCAGTGGCGCCTTCGCGCTGCTGGCCGGCCAGGAAGTGATGCGCCACCTCAAAGACCCGCTCGGGTTGGGTTTTGAACAGTGGTGCTAGAACCTCTGCTGCCTGCTGGTGTAATTGCTGGCGCAGGGCGGTGGGCATGGATTCGTACAGGGCCTGGCGGATCAGCACATGGTGAAAGGAGAGCAGGGCCTCTGCGTTGGGGAGGGCCACCGGCTGGATCAAGAGATGCTCCTCCTCCAAACGGGCCAGGGCCTCCAATACCAAATCCAGGGGCTGGTGGTGGATCTGGGCCACCAGCGCGGCGCTGAATTTCTCCCCGATCACCGAGGCGATGCGCAGTACTTGGAGATCTTCGGCGCAGAGACGGTGGAGCCGGCGCTGGATCACCTGGGTGATCCGGGTCGGGGTGCGGGAAAGGGCAAGGTCGGGGGAGAGATCACCTTCGCTCTGGCAGGAGAGCAGGAACTGCTGCACAAAGAGCGGCACACCTTCGGTGACCTGAAAGAGTTGTTGGCAGAATTGGCGCTCGCTGCCCAAGTCATAGGTAGCGGCCATTTCCTCTACTTCGCCCAACCCCAGGCGCGGCAAGCTCCAGTGCTCCGCCGAGGGCTCCAGGGTCAAACCCTCCAGCTTTTTCCAGAAGGTATCCGGTTCTTCGGGGCGGTACGCGCCCAGCAGGAGGATCGGCTGGTCTGCCAGGAAGGGGCTGAGATAGGCCAGGATATCCAGGGTGAGGACGTCGGCCCAATGCAGGTCATCGAGTAATACCAGCAGGGGTTTTTCCTGAGCCGCAAGGCTCAAGAGCCGGAAAATCAGATAGTAGAGGGGCGAGCGATCTACTTCCTTGGCTTGTTCTTCTTTGGACCTGGGCAAGGTGGGTGCGGCGGTGTGATCTGGGGGTTGCAATAACTCGGTCAGGGTGCGGCGGTGGAGTTGCAGGGCGGGCCAGCGAGCTTCGAGCGCGGTATTGATCTTAAGCGCAAAGACTTCGGGCGGGTCGTTCAGGGAGAGGCCAAAAAGCTGGGCCAGGGCCTCGCGCAAGCCGTGCAGGGGCGGGGCCTGGGCATGGTTGAGGTGCCGGCCCCACAAGGTCTGGAAGCCATTGGCCTCGGCCCAGGTGCGCAGTTGCTGCATCAGAACGGTCTTGCCGATGCCGGCCTCGCCGGACAGCCAGAGAGTGCCGCCCTGGCTCTGGCGGACTTGCTGGCAGCGCTGCATCAGGGCCTGCCACTGGCGGTCTCGGCCAAACAGGGTGGGAGGGGCAGAGGTGGTAGTTGGGGTAGTCACGGACCTGCTAGCTGCGGGAGGTTCACGGGGTATTCTTCTTCCTCTTGAAGGGCCAGAAAACGGCTATGGCGACAATAAGCGCGAAACCGGTGAGCATTATATAGACCCCCCAGATCCCTTCCATTTTATTTTTCTCCTTTCTTCCATGTGACACGGGATAGGACAAACCACATTCCCGCTGCCAGAAACCCCAGGATACATTGCCAGGCGTTCCACTGCGAGGTAAAGGCCGTATAACTGAACGCGCCGACAGTCAGGACGCAGAAGTTGAGGCACATCTTGGAAACTTCTTTCCACCAGTCCATATCAACCTCTCCGTGTTTGAAAGGTACATATCTCGCAGGGCTCTAGCAACCGAAACGGCATTGACGGCAACCCCAGAGTGTTCTAGCTTCCCCATGAGAAGTTGTCCCACCACCAGGAGCACATCCATGTCAACTACCCGCGCCCAGTACGGAGCGCAGGCCGTGGCCGGCCTGCGCGGCAGTCTGCCCAATCCCTTTCCCCGCACCATCGGTCCCAACGCCGCCCGCTATTTGCAGGAGGTGGTGGACTCGGGCCTCACCTCTGATATGGTAGGCCGCTTCGAGAAGGCGTTCGCCAAAGAGTTGGGGGTCAAACACTGCATCGCCACCCCCGGCTGCACCCCGGCCCTGGCGGTGCTGGCCGCGGCTTTTGGTTTTGAGCCGGGCGACGAGATCATCGTCAGTCCGGTGACGGACTACGGCACGGTACAGGGCCTGATCAGGGAGAACTACATCCCAGTCTTCCCCGACACTGAGCCGGGCACGGTCAATATGAGCGCCCGCACCATCGCCCCCTGCATCACCGACCGCACCCGGGCCATCCTGGTGGTGCATAAGACCGGCCTGATCTGCGACATGGACCCCATCAACGAGCTGGCCGCCCGCCACGGGTTGATCGTGTGCGAGGATGTCTGCCAGGCGGTGTTCGGGAAATACCAGGGGCGGTATGCCGGCACCCTGGCCTTGGCTGCGGGGTTCTCTTTTGATTCGGAGAAGACCCTGGGCTCGGACGTGGGTGGATGTGTGACCACCGATGACGATGGGCTGGCCGAGCGGCTTCGATTCATCGGCCAGAGCCGGGGGGGGGAGATGATCCCCCATTTTGGCCGGGCCCACACTGCGCCCGGGTACGCCCACCGCATGACCCAGAGCACGGCAGCCATTACCCTGGCGCAACTGGAGATCATCAAACCCCAGGTGGAAAAACGCGACCGGATGATCCGTCGGTTGACCCGGCTCTTGGCCGAGATCCCCGGCATCATCCCCCTGCCCATTCCCGACTATGTGGAGGTGTATTCCTGCTGGATGGCCGGGTTCAGCATCGAGCCGGCTGCTTTCAAATGCAGCGGCGAGGAGTTCGCCGCCCAGTTGGCCAAGGCTGGGGTCTCTGGGGCTGGGCAGGGCAAATACTATCTGATGCCGGCGGCCCTCACCTTCCTCCAAGAAAAGGCAGAAAAGAAAATCTATCCTTTCTCGCAGCCGCCGGCTTCCCGCGCCTACCACTACAGCGCCGACACCTGTCCCCAGGCGCGCGACTTTCTGGAGCACTTCATCCGTTGGAGCACCTTCTGCGAGAAGTACGAGGAAGAACACTGTGAACTGGCCGCGCAACTGGTGGCCGAGGTGGCGGAGGAGAACCGGGCATGAGCAAAAAAATAAAATTGCCGGTGCGCTATTACCGCGCCTTGCCCATCGACCGGCCTGGACATGAACAGGAAGTGTTCGAGGTGTCGGTGGACGAGGTGGCGTTGGTGGGCATGCACTGTTGGAACATCGGCTGCCCGGATGGACCTCCTGTAGATCTGAACTACTGCGTGGACCTGGGTTGGCCCCAGTCCACGGCCGAGGGTTGGCGCATCATCGAGACGGTGATCCGGCCGGCCATGGATGCCTGCCGGCGGGCAGGGGTCCGGGTCTGCCACGTGGAGACCGACTGGATGGACGCCAAGTACCCTCAGGTGCCCTCCCGCCGCGCGCCCCTGCAGCCCTACACCCCGCCCCAGACCCTGGCTGAAAAGATGTCCGAGCGGGCCCACGGGCCCGACTATCTGCGGCGCTCTCCCCTGGCGAGGATGAAGCGGACGGCCCTGGTCTCGCCGGTGGGGGATGAGCCGCTCTTCTTTTATACGGACCAGTTGCACGCGTATCTGAAAGAGCGGCGGATCTCCACCTTGATCTATGCCGGTTTTGCCACCGATATGTGTGTGCTGGGCGCGGATGGAGGGGCGCGGCCCATGTTGGGGCTGGGTTACCGCTGCGTGCTGATGCGCGATGCCACAGTGGGCGTAGAGACCCCGCAGAGTTTCCCCGAGCGGCTGGCCACTCGCTACGGCATCCACCTCTTCGAGTGGCAGGTGGGTTTCAGCACCACCTTTGCCGAGTTTATGACGGCTCTGGGGGAGGCCTAGTATGTCCCTGAAAGTCTGCGACTGGAAACACGGCAAGACGTGGGTCTATTCCATCACCTACGATGAGGGCCTGGTCGATCTGCACCGCTTCGCCATCCCTTTGCACGAGGAGTTCGGCATCCCTGGGCATGTGGAGGTGGTGGCCGGGCAGTTGGGCGAGGTGCGCCAGTTGGGGCAGTCCAGCTACAACGGCTTTCGCCACATGAACGGCGCGGAGTTGCGCGACCTGCTGGGGCGCGGTTGGGGGGTGGGCAACCACTCCTGGAGCCACGAGGTGATCACCCCGCAGATGATCGACCGTGAGCTGCGCCAGGCCAGGGAAGTGATCGAGGAGGCTATCCAGGCGCCGGTGTTGCTCTACTGCGCCCCGGGCAACAACGACAATATGTCGGACCACGTGCTGGCCGCCTGCCGGGATTTGGGGTACCTGGGGGCGATGAGCCTCACCGACGGGATCAACTGTCCCCAGGAGGAGTTGTTCTGGTTGGACCGCACCGCGTTACACGACCAATTCTATGCGCCCTTCTATAGCAAGTACGATCCTTATCGCAATCTCCAGCAGGCCCAGGCCCTGGGCGGCTGGATCATCGACTACTGCCACTGCCCCCTGGAGGAGCCGGTACACCGCAACAAGGACTGCTCCCAGGCCCAACTGCGGCAGCGCTTCGAGACCGTGCTGGCAGAAGGGGGGGAGGCGGTGTGGTGCGCCGCGCCCGAGGAAGTGGTGAGTTACCACCTGTGCCGGCGCCACCTGCGGGTCGAGGTGCTCGAAGAGAATGCTCAGCGTCGGCGCTACCGGCTGGGGTTTGCCGGCCTGCCGCCGCAGGTGCCCTGCCGGCAGCTGACCTTGGAGGTGCAGGTGCCGGGTACCTGGTGTGTTGCCCCCTGCGTGTGGGTGCAGGGGACACCCCGGCCTGCCGCTCTGGTGCGGCCGGGGCTGCTGCGCCTCACGGTGGAAGTGGAGGAGGGCATGGAAGTGGAGTTCCGGGGGGATCAGCCCTCGCCCTGGGCCAGGGCAAAGTCAAAGGCGTAGAGCACCGCATCCCGCAATTCCACCTGGGCCACGAGTTCTTCGCCGATCACCAGTCTGGGCAGTGCCGGATCGCCCTGCCAGCGCACCTGGGCTTCGAGATGGTCGCCGGCGATGGGGATGCTTTTTTCCATCTCGTACCCGGGCAGGGGCTGGCCGTCGGTTTTGGCCAGGCCTACGCGCACCGATCCTCCCGGTCGGGTAAGCACGTTGAGGGCCAGCCGGCTCTGCGCGGCCGGGCGCGGGGTCAGGTGCAGCCGTTCGAGTAATACCGCCTGGTACCCCATGATCCGATGGCGCCGCCATTTGGCCAGGCCGATGCGAGCAAACCCGCCCTGGGCTGCCGCAGCCTTGATATAGGCGTTGTAGTCCACCTCGTGGCCGCACCAGCCGTGCCGATCCTTGGTGCCAGTGAAGTAGAGCCAGGTCTCCTCGCCCACCTCGACGGGGGAGGAGGACGTGTAGAGCGCTCCGCGCGCCCAGGAAGGGGCGTCGAGGGCGCGCAGCCAGTCGGGCCGGCCGGGCAGGTGGAACCAGCGACCGCCGCGTTCGAGTTGGTACACCACCGACAGATCCACAGTGCCGGTCCAGCCGTAGTAGGCCATCAGCGGCGGGTGGTGTCCGAGCGGGGTCTGATGGCGGAAGTTCCACAGAAAGCCGATGGTGGGGCCTTGGGTGGGCATCAGCCCCACCCCGTAGTAGTCGGCGGTGTGGAAGCCACGGGCCCGGGCATTGGTGTCGTCGTGTTCGTCGGGGATGAGGGTGCTGACCGGGGCAGTGGCCTGGCCCGCGGCCCACTCGGCGCCAAAGAAGCGGCGGCGGTACATACCCGCCGCTCTGCCGCTGATCTTGAGGGCGATGCGGGCGCAGTCGGCCTGCGGGTCCCAGGCGGCGGTGATCACGTCGCTGTGGGGCCAGAGGGGGTCGGCCCCTTCGAGCTGCCAGTGGATGCCGTCGGCCGAGTGGGCGCTGTAGTAGCCGGGTCGACTCACCTGGTGGGAGTAGCGTTCGCCCAGCTTCTTGGGGGCGGTGTAGCCAAGGGCCCGGTACCGCGCTTCGGGGGCGGCGTGCGGATCGATGAAGATGGTCGGGGAGTGGAAGGGCAGGTCGGTGAGGTGGTTGTGCCTGGAGCCACCGCAGTCGATCAGGCCGTAGTCGGGTCGGCGCCAGTTGAGGCCGTCCTCGCTTTCGGCGCAGGCCACCGCCACCACGTCCTCCCCGTCCCAGTCCTCGGGCCAGGCCTGGTACCACATGCGGAAGCGGCCGCCCTCGCGGATCACCGAGCCGTAGATGGAAGCCCCGGAGGCATCGGCTGGGGAGGCGCCCCAGAGCACGGGCTCCTCAAGGACGGCGGGCGGATTGAGCACCTGGCGCAGCCCCTCGGAAAGGGTGCGGATCTGGGCATGTCCTTCGCAGGCCAGTTGCATGGCATTCACCTCACAGGAGTTGAGAAGAGTTAGAGCTTCATCACCTGGGCGCTGCGGGCCGAGTCGTAGGCGGCCTGGATAACCTCGACTACGTGTACGGCCAGTGCGCCGGTCATGGCTGGTTGGCCCTGCCGCAGAATACACTCGACTAGATCGGCTACTGGGGTGGGCGGTGCGGGCAATTCGTCCTCGCGCCGGTGCATTTCTTCCCCACCCGTCGCGATGTGCAGGGTAAAGGGAAAGCCCCGCAGTTCTGCGGTGCCTGCCGAGCCGTAGTAGAGGCTGTGTTGGCGCTTGGCTGCGGTGCCGCTGTCGGCCAGGATGGAGAGGGTGGCCAGGGCGCCGTTGCTCAGGCGGGCGCTCAGGGCGGCGCGCACATCCCAGCGCGGGTCATCCATCACGGCGCTCACCTCTGTCACCTGCAACCCGGTACACCACAGCAGCTCGCTGACCAGGTGGGTGCCGCCGTCCATCAGGAAGCCGCCCCCGTTCTGGGCTGCGTCGCCGCGGAAGAGCGAAGGCCGCACCACGCCGGGCAGATCCGCCGGCAAAGCCTCCAATCCCAACACTCCTTTGGCATTGCCCACCCAGTGCACATGGGCCGATTCGATGGCGCCCAGCGCTCCGGCGGCGATCTGCTCCCGCAGAAAACGGCAATGGCTCCAGTAAGGGGGATTCTGCCCCACTACCAGGGCCAGGCCCCGCTCGGCAGCTAGTGCCACCAGGCGGCTGCCCTCGGCCGGCTCGATGGTGATGGGTTTTTCCAGCAGCACGTGTAAGCCCTTTTCCAGGGCGGCCAGGGTGTGCTCGTAGTGGAGATGGTGGGGAGAGCAGATAACCACCGCATCCACCAGGCCGCTGTGGATCAGTTCGCGGTAGTCGGCGAAGCAGTGCTCGACGCCGAAGTGGGCGGCCAACTTTTGCAACTCGGCCGGGTCGCGCCGACACAGGGCGCTGAGGGTGGTTTCGGGGTGCCGGAGGATATCGGGGCAGTGCCGGCGCGAGGCGAACCAGCCGGCACCAATCACACCCAGGCGCAGGGGGACGGGAGGCGTCATCGGATTATCTCCCTTCCAAGAGGATGGCCGAACTCAGAAAAAGGCGCGAGGCGTGCTGGCTGGGCCAGGGGCGTTCCCGGCGGGCGGCCAGGGCGCGCAGGCGCACAAAACCGTGGGCCCCAGCGGGCACGGGCAATGACAGGTCGAGGGCACCGGCTGGCTGTGGCCCGAAGGAATGCAGAATGGCCGGGGCCTGGGTGCGGGAGAATTGCCCGATCAGGTCGAGGGACTCCAGTGTTTCGCCGGCTTCGAGCACTAGAGCCAGCAGCCCTTGGCCGGGGCCTGTCCAGGTGTCGCCCAGACGGGCTTGGCCCACGCGGAAATCCCCCAGGTCTAGCCAGTGGCCCTGGACAGCGCAGGTGCGGCCCTGGCGCAGGGCGGCAAAGACCGCCGCGCTGTCCCGCTGATCCGGGGCTACCCCGGCGCGGATGTGGTTGAAGACGCCGGGCGTATAGTCGGGTTTGAGGTGTTGCTTGTGGATGTGGAAGTCGGAGTTGGCCAGCAGGGCAAAGGGCCGGCCTTGGGTGTAGAGGTGATCGGCTAGGCCTCCAGGGGCGGACCCCGGATAACGCAGCGGATCGAGGGTCAGCACCAGATCGCGGGTCTGATGGCCGTGTACGGCTTCGATGCCGGCGATTACCGCGCCCTGGTCGGCCGCCAAGTACAGGTCCAGTTCCGGGGCAGACCACTGCCCGGGTGCGGGATGATTAAAAAAGAGCAGCGGGCGCTCGGCCAGGGGCAGGGCGGCCAGGAAGGCCAGGGCTTCGGGCACGACTGGTTGGCTGCCGGCGAGTCGGTCATAGGTCTGGGCAAAGGCCTGGGCGTGTTCGTGCTCGCGGAGCGAGGGGGGAAAGATGAGGCAGGCATGGCCGCCGGTGGGGGTGTTCCACTCCAAGCCCGAGAAGAAGAGCAGGCCGGGCAGGAGGGTGCGCATGCGGGTGATCACCTCTGCCTGTTCCCCCAGGGCCGGTTTCTGGGCGTGGTTGGTCAGGGCGACAAAGTCGAGCCGGCCTCCCACACCCTCCAGATAGGCGGCTGCAAGCGCGGGATCTTCGCAATGGGTGTGGAGGTCGCCGCGTAGCCAATGCAGGGCAGATGAAGACATGCGGTTGCACGGGGAAGGGGTTTGCTGTACACTCGAAACCGGCCGGTTCGACGGCCACAAAATATAACGCCCCCGCCAGGGGGACAACAGAGCGACCATGACGATGGATTTGCGCTACGCCTGCGCCTTTTCGCCCCAAGGTTGGTCGGCGGCGGCATGGATTCCGGTGGGCAGTCCGCGTTGGGCCTGGCGCGGCGCCTGGGTGCAGGAGGAGGATCACCTCCGCAATCAGGTGCCCTCAGGGGCCAGCGAAGAGGAACTGCTGGGCCCCCGCGCCCCGGAGACCTATGCCAGCCAGGTGTGGCAGGAGCAAATCAGCGGTCCTCTGCTGGTACGCGCCGAGATGTCATTCGACCATCGCATGGCCCCCCTGATTGTGTTGGCCCCCGAGCTGAGCGCCGACTGCAACAGCCAGCCCCAGTATCGCGAGCACTACGAAGTGGTCCTCTACGACCAGGGGATCAATGTCTGGCACCATACCTTTGCCCTGGGCCGGCCCTGCTGGCAGAAGTTGGCCCACCATGCCTTTGAGGTAGCCCCGCGCCAGCACCACACCCTGGAAGTGGAGAAAAGCGCGGCCGAATTGGTGGTGCGGGTCGCCGGCCGCGAGTTGGTGGTATCCTGCCCCGATCTGCCCCATAGCTGTTTTGCCGGCCTCACCGGTTGTGAGGGGGTGAACCGCTTCTATAGTTTTTCCATCCACACCCCATCGTGAAACTGCTGATCTTCACCACCCGCTTTGCGCCCGAGAACGTGGGCACCGCCCGTTACGTGGAGTTGCTGGCTGGGGGATTGGCCCGGCGCGGCGGGGTGGAACTCATGGTACTGGCGCCCGCCTATGGTCGGGCCCATCTGGAGGACGCCGGCCTGGAGTACCCGGTGGAGCGCATCCCCGGCGGCAACTGCTCCTTCATCCCCTGGCGCTATTGGCGGACCCGCGCCGCGCTGAGCCGGGTGGTGGCCCAGTGGCGGCCCGACGTGGTCTGGGCGGCCAATGGCATGGCCACCCGGGTGGCCGGCACCCTCCTAGGCGAATTGTGCATGCCGCTGATCGGCACCGTGCATGGCACGGATGTATCCCGCCGGCTGCCTGGGCGCACGCCCTGGACCTGGCTGGAGAGTGTGCCCCAGCGGCGCTTCTACACCCGGGCCAGGCGTCTGCTCGCCATCACCCGATTTACCCAAGAGGTGCTGGTAGGCAAAGGCGTGGACCCCGAGAAGGTGCGGGTGGTGTACATGGGGGTGGAAACGCCCCAAGGAATGGAAGAAACATTCCGCGGCGTGCCTGAACGCCACCCCGAGTGGCAGGGCCGGCCCCTGCTCTTGACCGTGGGCCGGCTGGTGAAGCAGAAGGGCCATCACCTGCTGCTCCAGGCCATGCGCCAGGTGGTCGACCGGGTGCCACGGGTATTGCACCTGATCGTGGGGGACGGGCCAGAGCGGCCGGCCCTGGCCACGCAGATCGAAGAACTCGGGTTGGGGGACAACGTGCTGCTGCTGGGTCGGGTCAGCGAGGAAGCGTTGCGCGACTGTTATGCCATGGCCTGGGCCTTTGCGCTCACCAGTCACGAGGTGAAGTCCTACGTAGAGGGCATGGGGTTGGTATTTCTGGAGGCCGCCACCTGGGGGGTGCCCTCGGTGGGCACCAGACACGGGGGCATCCCCGAGGCCATCCTCGACGGGCAGACCGGTTTCCTGGTAGATCCAGCCCAGCCCGCCGAGCTTGCCGCCCGTTTGGAGTACTTGCTGGAAGACCGAGAGCGCTCTAGACAACTGGGGCTCGCCGCCCAGGCCCATGTCGCCGCCTATTTCAACGTGGAGCGTATGGCCGCCCAGAGCGAGGCGCATTTGCGGGAGGTGGCCGGGTGAAGGCACTGCAGTTGCCACGGGGCTGCGAGTTGCATGTACATGTGGGAGGCTGTTTGTACGCCGAAGATTTGCTAGAGTTGGGGCGCGACGTCTACACCGAGGTGGACTGGAGCCTCTTTGTCCGCAGCTACGAAGAGGCTTTCGGGGTGCGCCTCGATCCGGAGCGCTTGTTCAGGGAAGGGTTGCGCAGCGAGAAGGGGCGGGAGCGCTTCTGCCGGCACTATGTGTACCGCCAGGAGGACGGGGGCGACTTCAGCCGTTTCCAGGCCAAGTTCGACCTATTGATCTGCCTGTACCGGTACTGGGCCCAGCATCTGCACCGCGAGGAAGAGGTGCTCTGGCGCATTGTCGAGCGCCACCGGCGGGAGGGGCTCGATTACGTGGAATACCGGGCGATGTTCCCGGTCGACGATCCGGTGCGCTTCCTGCACTTTCACCGCACCAATGCCCGCGTCTTTCAGCAGGCCTGCACTCGGGACTTCACCGCCCGCTATCTGATCAGCCTGCCCCGCGGTGCGGCGCTGGCAGGGTACGAGTTGGTGCAGCAGCTCTTGGCGGAAGACCCCGAGTTGATCCCGTCGGTGGTGGGGTTGGATTTCTGTTTTTTCGAAGAGGGACATCCACCCGAAAAGCTGCGGTCTTTCTTTGCCCGGTTAGAGGCAGACAACCAGCGCCGTCCCGCACAGGCCCTCGAAGTGGCCTACCATGTGGGCGAGGTCTACTTCGACAAGTCCCTGGAAAGCGCGGCGCGCTGGTGCCATCAGGCCGCGCAGTTGGGAGCCCGGCGCCTGGGTCACGCTATTGCCCTGGGCCTGGACCCGGAGGTGGCCATTGCGCGGCGGCCAGGCGCCCACGAGGCGGAGCCGGTGGCCGAACGGCTGGCGCAGATCACCTACGATCTGGAGCAGGCGCGGGAGTTGGAGGCCTTTGGGGTGGAGGTGGACAGGGGGAGATTGGAGCGGGAACAAGCCGAGTTGCAGGGGCGTGCGCCTGTCGAGATGATCTCCCGGCCCTACACCGTACAGCGGCTGGAAGAGGTGCGCCGGCGCCAGGGCTTTGTCCTGGCCGAACTGACCCGGCTGGGGGTCTGCATCGAGAGTTGTCCCACCTCCAACCTGCGCATCGGCGGGGTGCCCTCGCCGGCCCAGCATCCGCTGTGGCGCTTTCTGCGCTCCGAGGTGGGCCTGGCCATCGGCGCCGACGATCCGGGGATCTTCGACATGCCGCTGGCCGCCGAGGTGGATTGGGTGGCCACCCACGCGGGCATGGACGAGGTGGCCCTGGCCCGCCGACTGGGAGACCCGCGCCGTTTTAAGTTTGGGCAAGGACGTCCCACATAATAATAGAGGAGCGAGAGCATGAGCGAACGCAGGCAGCGGATCGGCATTATCGGGTACGGGTATATCGGCGCGTACGTGTACGAGCAGCTCACCAGCCGGCCAGAACTGGGGCTGGAGGTGGCCTTCGTGTACAACCGCAGCCGCGAGAAGACCGCAGCCCTGCCTCCGGGGATCGTGCTGGAAAAGCTGGAGGATTTCGCTTCCAGGGGCGCGGACCTCGTTGTCGAGTTGGCCCATCCCCGCATCACCCAGGAGCACGGGGCGACCTTCCTCCAGCAGACCGATTATATGCCGCTCTCGCTGACGGCCCTGGCCGACGCAGAGCTGGAGCAGCAATTGTTGGAGACGGCCCGCCGCCACGGCACCTGTCTGTATATCCCGCACGGGGCGGTAGTGGGCATGGACGCGCTGGAGGAGGGCCGGCAGATCTGGGAGGAGGTGCGGATGGTCATGAAGAAGCCGCCCCGCACCCTCGATTTCAGCGCTTCGCCGCAGTTCAAGGCCGAGGAGATCCACGCCGAGACCGTGCTCTACGAGGGCCCCACGCGCGGGATCTGCCCGCTCTTCCCGCGCAACGTCAACTCACATGCGGCCGTGGCCCTGGCCGGCATCGGTTTCGACCGCACCCAGTCGGTGCTGGTGGCCGACCCCGGCCTGGAGGTTTCGGTGATCGAGATCGAGATGCGGGGTCAGGGAGTGGAGGTGAAGGTGCAGCGCGCCAATCCCATGAAGGGCGTGAGCGGGGTCTTCACTTTGGTCTCGTCCCTGGCCAGCATTTGCCGGGCCAAAGGACCGAGGAGCGGGCTGCAGCTCTGCTAGCGTTTCAGCCCTTCGAGCATGATCTCACCCATGGCGATTTTCTGTAGGGTCTCCGTATAGAGTTGGTGCTCCTGCTCCAGCACCCGGGCGGCGAGGGTGGCGGGGGTGTCGCCCTCCAACACCGGCACCCTCGCCTGGGCCAGGACCGGGCCGTGGTCGTACTCCTCGTCCACCAGATGTACGGTGGGGCCGCTTTCCTTTTCCCCCGCCTCCAGCACGGCCTGGTGTACGGCCTGGCCGTAGAATCCCTCCCCTCCGAATTTGGGCAGCAACGCCGGGTGGATATTGAGCACCCGGCCCCGGTACGCAGCCAGGGTCAGAGGCCCCAGGTGTTTCATATACCCGGCGAGGCAGACAACCTCCACCTGGTGGCGGGTGAGCGTGGCACAGATGGCCTGGTCCAGGGCCCTGGGTCCGGGATGGGTGTGGCCGCTCAGGTGGCAGGCGGGGATGCCCTCCTGGCGGGCACGCGCCAGGGCGCCGGATTCGGAGTTGTTGCTGATCACCACGGCAGGCTGGGCATCGAGGCGGCCTGCTTTGCAGGCGTCGATGAGGGCCTGCATGTTGGAGCCGTTGTGGGAAGCCAGAAAACCCAGGCGCAGGAGGGCCATGCTCAGAGGATCTCCAGCACCTGTTCGGGCGGGCGGCCCAGGCGGGCGCGTTCGCCGCAGACCACGATGGGTCGCTCGATGAGGATGGGATGCGCCACCATCAGGCGGATCAGCTCCTGGCGGCGGTGTTCCCCCTGGTGCAGGCCTAGTTCGGTGTAGAGGTCTTCCTTCTGGCGCATCAGTTCCCTGGGCTCCAGGCCCAGTTGCCGCAGCAGTTGTTCGAGCGTGCGCTCATCGGGCGGCGTCTTGAGGTATTCGATGACTTGAGGCTCAAGGCCGCGGCTGCGCAGCAGGTCGAGAGTCTCGCGGCTCTTGCTGCAGCGCGGGTTGTGGTAGATCTGCAGCGGGGTTTTTAGCGGTGTCATGGTCGCCTTCCTGGTTGGTTCCCGGCTAGAAGGTAGCGCGGCTAGGGTTTGGCCTGCAATTCCTGCCGCATGGCCGCGGCCTGGGGATGGTCAGGTGCCAGCGCCAGGGCCTTGCTGAAGCAGGTCCGGGCCCTTTCGCTCTGGCCGGCGCTGTCGTAGAGCACCCCCAGATTTACATACGCGTCGGCGTCTGGCTTGCGGGCGACGCAGGTCTCAAAGGCGGCTACTGCCTCCTCCAGGCGGTTCAAGCGGACCAAGCTCAGCCCGAGGTTATAGTAGACCCCTGGATCAGGGGTCTGCAGCGCGATGGCCTGGAGGTATTCCTGCACGGCTGGCGCGTCCTGGCCCAGCGCGCTGTATGCTACGCCCATGAGGTGGTGGACTTCTCCCTTTTCCGGGTCTAGACCGGCGGCTTCCTGCCAGCAGGCAAGGGCCTTTTCGTAGCGCCCCAGCCCGTGATAGGCGCGGCCTGCATCCAGGTAGACCCCATAGGCGTAGAAGTCTGGCAGCACCTCGGGCAGGAAGTAGGGGAGCTTGAGCAGGGGTTCATAGTAGCGCAGCGTTCCGGGCCAGTCCTCGGCTGCCACGGCTACTTTTCCTGCCATCAGATGATGCAGGAGGGTGAAGAACTCCTGGCTGGTCGGCAGCGGATTATTCACGCACAGGGCGAGTTTTCCCAGGTGGATATCGGGCCCGGTCTGCTCTTGGGCTCCCCAGCCGGCCACGGGCAGGAAGTTCCAGTCCACCGGGTCGAAGACGGCCTGGGCCGGGTCGCCGGGCGAGAAGCGTTCCAGCCAGTTGATGCGGCCGGCCTGGTCCAGTGCGGCGAGCGCTTTGTTGGGCGGGCACAGGGGATGCACATAGGACAAAATCAGCGCAGAACCGGTGGCCTGTTCTGGCCGGGTGGCGGCGTAGGCCTCGGCAGTGGCCGGATTCCACGTCAGGTACAGCGGCGGCAGGTCGGTGCGTTGGCTGAGCAATTCGTAGGCCCGGATCAGGTGATTGAGGTCGAAGCGATCGCTGAAGCGCTTCTGCCTTACATAGAGGGGAGCGGGAGAGAGTAAGCCCAGGTTGCCGGCGATCTCGGAACTGGGCAGGATGCGGGCCCCCTCCGGGTACTGCAGGAGCAGCCATTGGCGGAGCTGCGTGCGGGTGTCGCTCCCCGAAAGCATGATGCGGATCTGCAGCGAGGCCCAGGCTGGTTCGCAGAGCAGCACTGCCAGCCAGCCTGCCAGGATCAGGCGTTTGGGGCTCAGGCCCAGGAGCGGGCGCACGATGAGTACGGCGATCATCGGGGTCAGCGGCAGGGCGTAGCGCATGAACACCGATTACGCTGAAACCAGCAGGAGCAGAAAGGCACCCATCCCCAGCAGCACCACCCCCTCGGCAGGGCGCCAGGTGCGCGGCCGCCACACCAGGGCCAGCAAGAGGCCGGCCAGCCAGCCCCCTTTTTCCCCGTAGAGCCGCCGGCCCAGCTGTACGGTCACCGCTACCGTGGCCACGGCCAGCAGGGTGTTGAAGCCGCGAGCTATGGCGACGAGGTCCTGGTCGCTGACAAAGTAGCGGTAGGCGACAAAGGCTTCCAGCGATTCCGGGCTGCACAGCAGATAATAGAAATAGTAGAGGGCGGAGAGCAGGTAGAGGTGGAAGGTGGGGTAGATCAGGAAATGCGGGTTGAAATCACCGCCCCAGAAGCCCAGCGGGTGGACCACATAGACCCATTCGTCCACGTGCTGCCACCCCGGTTCGGGCAGGGGCCAGCGCAGCGCTATGGCTAAAAGGAGAAGCGCACTCCAGAGCCCCCACGGCGATTTGAGTTTTTCGACTAGCGCAGCCACTGGTCCAGGTGCCGGGCCACAAACTCGTCGTCGCTGAGCTGGGGATAGGCGGCGCACACGCGGGCGATCTCTTCCCCTTGGCCCGGGGATAGTCCCTCTTCTGGGTCCAGGCACCAGATGCCCTGCAGCAAGCCCTGGCGGCGCAGCACTTCGTGCAGGCCGGCGATGCAGCCGGAAAAACCATGGGCCGCGTCAAAGAAAGCGGCGTTGGTGTCGGTGATCTGCGCGGCCCGGGTCAGCAATTCCTGGGGGATGGCCGCCCCGCCCTCGACGGCGGCGTGGCATTCCCGCAGCAGGGAGACGGCCTGCTGGGTCCACACCGCCCAGTGGCCCAGCAGACCGCCGGCGATGCGCGCCCCGCCAAAGGGGAAGCGGGTGAGCAGGTCGTGGGCAATGGTGTCGTCGTTGCCAGTGTACAGGGCGATCTCGCCGAGGCGGCCGGCCTCGGCCACGGCGCGCACTACGTCGAGGGTCTGGTAGCGGTTGAAGGGGGCGATCTTGATGGCTGCCACCTGCTCGATTTCGGCGAAGCGCCGCCAGAACTCGAAGTTCAGTACCCGGCCACCCACCGCCGGCTGCAGGTAGAATCCCATCACCGGGATGACCTGGGCCACGGCCCGGCAGTGGGCCAGCAGTTCGTCGGTGGAGGCGGTCTTGAAGGCCGAGAGGCTGAGCAGGCCCAGCTGGTAGCCGCAGTCGCGGGCAAAACGGGCTTCGGCCAGGGCCTGGGCCGTGGGGCCACACACCCCGGCGATGGGCAGGAAGCCGGGCGGCGCCTCGCGGGCGATCACCTCGCTGGCCAGCTTGAGTACCGGCTCGAAGAGGCCCACCCGGGGATCGCGGATGGCGAACTGGG
>CAMAVQ010000070.1 GCA_945861755.1 Gemmatimonas phototrophica | reverse complement strand
CTGGCCGGATACCTGATCCGCTCCGCCGCCCCCTTTGCCACCCAGTACCAGGTGTTGGGCCCCTTTGCCAAAGCCGCCCCCTGGGATATCGACGCCCCCCTGCCTCCCGAGCAGGACCTGGGCCTGGGCGGCAGTTTCGCGGGAGCCACCGGTCCCATCTCCTGGCAGCGGCTCGATGCCGACACCTCTGGATGGGTAGACCTTCTCAGCGCCCTTCCCAACGCCCCTTCCACAGCCGTGGCCTATGCCCTGACCTATGTGTTCACCCCAAAGCCCTGCAACACCACGCTGCTAGCGGGCAGTGACGACCAGGTGGCCGTCTGGGTCAACGGTGTCCAGGTACACCGCAACAACACCGCGCGCGGTGCCGTCCCCGACGAGGATGTGGCATCCTGCGAATTGCAGGCCGGCTGGAATCAGGTGCTCTGCAAGGTGGGCCAGAGCGGCGGCGGTTGGGGATTATACCTGAGATTTGCCGACCCCGAAGGGGATCTCAGATACTCTGCCGATGGACACTGAGCAGAGCGGCGGGGGTTGGCCCTGGAGGGTTTTCCCGGGGAGAGGTTGGGAAGGGAAGTCCGCGTGGCGGGGATGCGGGGTAGCGGAGCGAAGCGAGCGAGGGGGCAGGACGCGCCTGGGGAAAACCCGGAACGGGTCATTCCCCGACGCGATCAACTACTAACACACCGGAATCTCTATCCTGCCCGACACCTCGTCAAAACACAACTGGCCGGCCCGCACGATGCGCTCCTTCTGGGGCCGCGTCAGTTGCTTGAAGCGGTACTCGACCTTGAGCGCCAGCGAGCGGCTGCCGATCTCCTGGGAGAAGACCAGGCGCGCCGGCTTGTGGGCGCGCAGGTACCTGGCTGCTTTGGGCCCCTGGCGGAGGTGCTCGGCAAAGCGCCGCTCTACGTCGGTGCTCACCCCGGCATACAGGTGCCGGTCGATCGTGCGGACAACGTACAAATACCAAACCAACGTTTCACCTCCCTCCCTGCTCCCAAAGTAGCAACCCCTCCGACACCCTGCCAAGCCACCTCAACTCGCGCCCGCTCTTGACATTGTTTTACCCCCTGCGATTGATTCTCTCTCCACTTGACATGGTTAGAGTTGTTGAGATACGTACCTGAATGGGAGACCGCTCCCATCTCCTGCCCAGTAATGCATCCACAATTGGGTCAGAAGAACCGCGCCGTCATCCCCCTGCTCTAGAGGAGAATACGTGTTCTTTTTTTATAGCCGCCTGTGCCAGAATAAGCAGCCCCTGACAATCGCCCTGGTCCTGCTCTGCTGCCTGCTGCCTGCCGGGCTGTGGGCCACCGAAGCGCGGCCCATGCAGGCCGTGCGCCTCAACGGTACCGCGCCCCGCATCGACGGCGTGTTGGACGAAGAGGCCTGGGCCACGGCACCGCGCTTCACCGGCTTCACCCAGCGCGAGCCCGACGAAGGCCAGCCGGCTACCGAGGAGACCCTGGTGCAGTGGGTCTACGACAACGAGGCGCTCTACATCGGCATCACTGCCTTGGACCGCCAGCCGGAGAAGATCGCCACCCGCCTGGCCCGCCGCGACCAGTGGACCGAAGCCGACGCGGTGCAGGTGGCCATCGACGCCCACCACGACCACCAAACCGCCTGCTTCTTCGAGATCAACGCTGCCGGCACCCTGCGCGATGGGACCATCGCCAACGACGGCGAAGGGGGGAACGGCTGGGACTATACCTGGAACGGGGTTTGGGAAGCCAGGGAGGGCCGCACGGCCCAGGGCTGGTGCGCCGAGTTCCGCATCCCTTACCACGTGCTGCGCTTCAGCCCTCAGGAGAATTATGTCTGGGGCCTCAATGTGACCCGGTACCTCAGCCGCAGAAAAGAGAAGAGCCATTGGGTCATGGTGCCCAGCAAAGAGAGCGGCTGGGTCTCGCACTTCGCCCACTTGGAGGGGATCGAAGCCATTGCGCCGGCCCGCGCCCTAGAGGTGCTGCCCTACGCGGTGGGGCGTTCTACCTTTGCCGACGAGAACGACCAGCTCGCCAACCTGGGCGGCGACCTGCGCTACAGCGTCAGTTCGGGCATCTCGCTCAACGCCACCCTCAACCCCGACTTCGGGCAAGTGGAAGCCGATCCGGCGCGGCTCAATTTGTCGGTCATCGAGGATTTTCAGGACGAACGACGGCCCTTCTTTGTGGAGGGTTCCCAGAACCTCCAGACGCCCATCCAGCTCTTCTACTCGCGGCGCATCGGCAGACAGCCCGGTCACTTCGAGGTGCCCGATGGCTACGAGGTGGCCGACCAGTCCGACTTCACCACCATCCTGGGGGCGGCCAAGCTCACCGGCAAGACCCATCGCCAGACTTCCTTCGGCTTGTTGAGCGCGGTGAGCGCCGACGAACACGCCGACCTGGACAGCGCCTACACTGACCCGCTGACTGGAGAGGGGAAAACCGCCTACCGCCGTTTCCTGCTGGAGCCACGCACCCACTTCCTGGTGGGCCGGGTCAAGCAGGACCTGTTCAAGGGCAACTCAAACGTGGGCCTGATCGCCACGGTGCTGGACCGCCGGGTGGGCGAAGACGCGTACGCCGGCGGAATGGACTGGAACCTCAAATGGCGCAAAAGCGCCTATGAGTTCTGGGGCCAGGCGGCCTTCAGCCGGGCGGCTGACGAGGATGGAAAACAGCAGCGCGGACTGGCCAATATCATGGTCCTGGGCAAGCGCAGCGGCTGGCTGCGCGGGGAGCTGTGGTGGGAGGCTTTCTCAAAGGGCTTCGAGATCAACGACCTGGGCTTCCAGTGGCGCAACAACTTTTACCAGTCCTGGCTTTGGCTCCAGGCGCGCAAGGACAAGCCTTGGGGGATATTCCGCAACAGCGTGCTCGAAGGCGGGCGCTGGGACATGGCGAATCTGGACGGGATTTCCCTGGATCGAGGCCTGTTCGCCGAGACCCGCAACCAATTCAGGAATTACTGGTCAGTCGAGGTGGAGGTCTTTCACCGCTTCCGTACCTGGGACGACCTGGACACCCGGGGCGGGCCGCTCATCGCCGAGCCAGCGCGTTCGGGTTTCCAGGTCGAAGTCATCAGCGACGACCGCAAGGCGCTGAGCGCCTTTTTCGACGGGGAGTGGGGCAGCGACAGCGCCGGTGGCAACTGGAGCGAACTGGGGGCCGGGCTCACCCTGCGCCCTTCGTCACGCCTTGAACTGACCTGGCGGCCGGGATACAACCGCTTCTTCAACAAAGCTCAATGGCTGGAGAACGAGGATGCCGACAGCGACGGCGAGGACGACCGTTTTGTGTACGGGGAGTTGCGCAGCCGCACTCTGGATCTGACCACTCGGGCCAGCCTGATCTTCTCCCGCGACCTGAGCCTGGAGTTCTACCTGCAACCCTTCATCAGCTCGGGAGACTACCGAAACTTCAAGGAACTGGCCCGCCCCAAGTCCTACGCGTTCATCCCGCACGCCGCCCCGGAGGACAACCCGGATTTCCGCCAGCGTTCCCTGCAGAGCAACGCGGTGCTGCGCTGGGAGTACCGGCCCGGCAGCACCCTGTACCTGGTCTGGTCGCAGGCCCGCGACCACGAGACCGAGGTGCCCCGCTTCCGGCCCTGGGGCGACCTGAGCCGCAGCTTCACCGACCAAGGGTCGAACATCTTCCTGCTCAAACTCAACTACTGGCTCAGCCTCTAGCCCGCCGCTCAGTTCACCATCTGCATGAGCCGCTGGGTCATGGAGCCTTCTTGGGTGAGGGCATAGATGATGATGTTCACCGCCATCTGGATCTGGCGGGTTGCGTCGGCGGCCGTGGTCAGGCCCGTGGGGTCGTCCCAGCCCCACCCCTGGCCGGGGGCGACGGCTGCCAGCCGGCCTTTGACAAAGTAGCCGATCAAGTAGTTCCACGAGGTCATGCCGAACTTGCCCTGGGAGGAACCGGTGAGCACCCCGGAGGTCATGCCGCCTTTGATATCGAAGAAGGCGGTGAAGATGGGGTGATTCTCGGGCAACCTTTCGCTCCAGAAATCCCGCCCATTCACCAACCCGCCGTACTTCTCCAGCGCCTCGCCCCAAACCCCGCCGAACACAAACCCTCCAGCGATCAGGTACTTGGCCAGGTGCTCCATCTCGCTCTCGTTGGGCGCTCCCTGCGGGATGATGATAGGCACTTCCATCAGCCGCTCATCGTCAAAGGCGATACTGCCGATGAAGTCGGCCTGCAGCCCGGTGTACGAGTTTACCGCGTCGCGCAGCGCATCGATGGTGCGCACGTTCACCGTTCCCCAACCGGCGCTGCCGGCCGACACCGCGCTGGCCGACATCACCTGGGCGAATTTGACGAAGCCCTTGAGCGCCTGCCGGTCCTTGGAGTCCTGAATCACCATCGCCCGGTACCGGCCGGTGTCCATGCTGTTGACGTCCAGCATCTCCAGAGCCATGTCGATCTTGTTCTCCACCGTGCGCGAAGCATTCATGCTCTGCGCCCCCAATCCCATCTCCAGACCCATTCCCGCCCGTGGGCCGCTATCCATTTGCCTGGGCAGACCGATGGCGCTCACCCCGCTGCCCTGACCGGCGATCAACCCTCGGGTGTCGAAAGCAGCGGTAGCCCGCACCTGGTCCATACGCGCCGCCGACATCTGCACCTCGCGCCGCACCATCTGGCGCTTGGGCTGGGGCACCTTGCGTAATTCCAGCGGTTTGGCCAGCAGGGGATCGCGGCGGGTGAAGAACTTCACCTTGGCCGGCTCGGCCGCCTGCCCTTCCTCGGTCCGGGTGGCGGTGGTCACCCCGACGATCAGGCCCAGGTGAATGGCGATGGCGATTCCGAGCGACCACCAGTACCAGCGGCGCAGCCGCCGGAACATGGAATCGACTTCCTGCTCGGCAGCAATCACTACAGGCAAACCAGCGCTCATAAACCTTTCCTCCTCCGAGTTCCGGGAGATTGGCAGAAACAACGCCCTACTGTATCTTGTCTTGAATTAATAAAAACTAAACAATTCCACCAGAAGTTCCAACCCGCCCCCTCCCATCCCGTGTCCAGCGACCAGCCTATCCCATTGTCCATCCAGCGCCTGTTGGATGTCTACCCTTCCTTTGCGCTGCTGGCCGGTCTGCGCCTGGAGGTGTTCACCGGTCTCAAGGACGGCCCGCTGAGTGCTGCCCAACTGGCAGCGGCTCTGGAGGTTGAACCGGAGCGGCTGCAGGTGTTGCTCTACGCCCTGGCCGCGGCGGGCCTGCTGGAAGTGCGCAACGTCGATCTGTTCGCCAACACCGCCGAGGCCGGACGCCTGCTGGTCAAGGGCAACCCTCACTATCTGGGCGGCGCCCACGCGCTCTGGGCGCAGCTGTGGGAGGCGGGCCTGCGCACTGCCGACTCCCTCCGCGCCGGCCAGCCCCAGGCCAGGCACGACCTTGCCGCCCTGCCGCCGGCAGAGCTGGCAGCATTTATCGAGGGATTACATCCGGATGCGCTGGAGACGGGCGCAGCACTGGCGCTGCGGCCCGAATGGGCCGGCTGCCGCGCCCTGCTGGATGTGGGGGGAGGCTCGGGAGGCATGAGCATCGCCCTGTGCCGGGTGCACCCCAACCTGTGCGCCACCATCGTGGAACTGCCCGCAGTGACACCCCTCACTCGGCGTTTTGTAACTGAGGCCGATCTAGTCAAGCGGGTGGAGATCCGGGCCGCTGATATCCTTTCCCAACCTCTAGAGAGGCGATTCGACGCGGCAGTACTCAAGGCCTTCCTGCAAGCCCTTTCCCCCTCCCAGGCCCGCCAGGCTCTGGTGCGGGTGGCTGCGGCCCTGTGCCCCGGCGCCAGGATCTACATCCTCGGCCAGGGCATCCTCGACGACTCGCGCCTCTCCCCCCGGGAGGCAGCCTGTTTCAATATTGTGTTCCTCAGCCTGTACCCCGAGGGCCGGGCCTACACCGAGAGCGAATACCGCGCCTGGCTGGAAGAGGCCGGTTTCGCCGAAGTGGAGCGCACCGCTCTCAGCGACGGCTCTCCCCTGATCACTGCGACGAAACGCTGATTACCACCGCGTATTCTGATAGGTCGCCGGCAGGCGCAGCGGTATGCCCTTCTCAAAAGAAACGCGCTTGCCCGTCTCGAAGGCCCGGTACATGGCCAGGCCCAGCGCCACGTTTTTCTCGCCGTTGAGCGGGCTGTTCTCCGGCTCGCCGCCCTCTTCCACTGCCCGCAAGAGATCGCACAGCTCCAGATAGTAGGCCGAGGTGTTCTCGCATTCCACCAGCCGCTTTTCCTGAAAGTCGTGGCGATAATGCTCCACCGGCCCGCCCCAGGAGGTGAAGCGCAGCGCCCCCTCAGTGCCAGCCAACCAGTACCCCATGCTCGGCAGGGCCACGGTGCCGCCGGTGCGCAGGGTCACCAGCGCCCCGGACTCGAAGCGCACCAGGGCCTGGGTGATCTGGGGGCTGAGCAGCCCGGCGTATTCCTGGTTCCCGGCGATCTGACAGTCCACCGCCGCCACCTCGCCAAAGACCGCGCGGGTGAAGTCCATCTCGTGGATGAAACCCTCCAGCACCGCCCCCCCGGTATTGCTGGTCTGGGAGCGCCAGGTATCGCCGGTATGGGCCTCGGCAACCGGGCGCAAGCGGGCCGCACCCATACGATCGATGCTGCCCGATACCGGCGCCCCGATTGCCCCTTCGGCTACCAGGCGCCTACAGGCGAGAAAGGCCCCCCAGAAACGCAGGGAATGCCCCACCGCCAACTTGACGCCGCTGCGGGCGCAGGCCGCAGCCATGCGCCGGCACTCCTTGAGGTTGAGGGCCATGGGTTTTTCGCAGAGCACGTGTTTGCCGGCCCGCGCTGCCCGGACCACCAGATCGGGGTGGCTAGGCGTGGGCGTGGCGACGACGATCAGGTCGATCTCTTCATTGCCGAAGAGTTCGTCCAGGTTGTCTACGGCCCGCCCGCCCGCTTCGGCGGCCCGCTGGGCCGCGGCCTGGGGGGACAGGTCGTAGGTGAGGGCGATGCGGCAGTCGGCGTGTTGGGCCACGGCCTGGACCCAGGTGCCGGCGATGCCGCCGCAGCCGATGAGACCAATGCGGTATTTCATCTTTGCTCCTATCTTGTTGATCAGAGAGGTGCGCCTTATTTTGTCACCAGCACAAAATACGCGGCCCTTCCGCCCCCTGCCAAGCCGTTTCCCAAAGACCCGTGGATATTCCCAAGGATCTGCCCGACCTAGACCAACTGCTGGCCATCTACGACCAGGCCGCCCAGGATTTGCTCAAGGTGGCCCTTTCGGATGGCCATTTCGCTGGCTGGAAACCAGAGGAACTGGTCTGGCCCGCCAGCGGCACCGTGGCCCAGCCCCTGGGCCTGGAAGGGCTGCGCCAGCGCGCGGTCCTGATCTCCACCATCTACGAAGGTATCCCCCCCCGCCGCGACAGTCGGCTGGCCGAGGCCTACAAGCGCTACCAGCGGGCCCTGCCCCTCTACCATCAGGCCAATTGCGTGTACCTGCAACTGCGCCGCCAGTTCCTGGCGCGCGGGGCGGGCAGTGAGCGCGACTTCCTCCAGTTCTACCAGGCCATCTACCTCGAAGCTCTGGGCCGCGAGAACCCCTTTCCGCTGGATGCAGGGGAAGCGGCCCTGGTCCAGGTAGGCGTGGCCCGCGCCCCTCTGGCCCATGGTCAGGCCGTGGCCGAGAAGCTGCAGAAGGAAGGGGAGGTGGACGACCCCAGGTTAGAGGAGCTCTACCGTTGTGAGCGCAACGGCCTGACCTCTCAACAGCCCCTGCGCCAGGCCCTGCGCCAACTGGCCGAGGAAGTGGTCGACTTCCTGGCTGCCGGCGAACACCTGGCCATCCGCTACAATACGTTTAGCAATTTCATCTGGCTGGGCATCGCCATCTGGAAGGTGATCACCGAGGTCGAGCTGCTGGCGGTGGCCCTGGAGGGCCGGGTCCGCCGCGCCTGGTCCGACAAACTCCGCTTCTACACGCGCCTGGGCCAGGGCATGTTGCTCAAGTTCCTCCAGGCCCACCAGGAGGACCCGGCTCAGATCAAACCCAAGGAATACTGGTACGGGCAGCAGTACAGCTACCTGACCCGCGACATGATCGACCTGACCGCCGAACTGGTCAAGGGGGCCAACCGCCTGCGCCGGCAGGCCGGTTCAGGCTTCGAGCTGCCCGCGGTAGAGGTGCCCTCCCTGCTGCGCAACCAGGTCAGCGGCCGTTTCCTCGAATACCCCCACGTGGGGCCCAGCGCCAAACTTCCTGCCTGGAAGCGGTACTGGCGGCTCTTGCGCTGGATCGGGGTCTTCCGCCAGGCCGGGCGCCGCAAGCAGCAAATCCACCGGGCCGGCCTGGAGGAAAAGGCCCGGCTGGAGGCGGCCTGGCAGAACAACACCGAGTGGGGCGTGCGCAGCCTCGCGCTCTTTGGCGTAGAAGTCCGGGTGCTGATCGACCCCCACTTTGCGGCGGTGGCCAAAGAGCTGGAGCTGGCCAAGGGCGGGCACAAAATCGTCTTCTTCCCCACCCACCAGAGCCTGCTGGACCATCCGGTCATGTACCAGGTGCTCGACTCTCCCGAACTGAAGGCGGCCATGGGCTGGCAGCAACCGGTGCCCTGCACCCAGCTGGCGCGCGCCCGGCTCATGGAGCCGGCCTCCTTCAAGATCGGCAAGCGCCGTTTTTCCCTCATCGGCCTGGACGCGCAGCAGGCCGACCGGTTGTTGGAGGAGGTGGACGGCTACGTGATCATGGAGCACTCGCAGGACACCGGCAGCCCCACCCAGCGCTTTGCCAAGCTGCTGGAGAAAAGGCCCGGAGTGGTGTACGGGGCCGGCACCACTGCGGCCTTTGCCCTGCAGTGCCTGCCCATCCAGCACGGCCTCTTCGCCCAGCTGCCTCAGGACATCGTCATCATCCCCATGGCCTTTCGCGGCGTACACGCCTTGTGGCCCAAATGCCCCAAGGGCAACCTCGACCTCAGCCCCGGCTTGGTGGAGGTGATGATCTCCCCGCCCATGTTGGGCGAGACCACCCTGCTGCCGCGCAAACGGGCCCTGCGCACCCAGCTGGAGCCGGCCACCCTCTTCCAGGCCGTGCATATCGCCACCTTGTTGAACCCTGAGCCGCGCTAGGCAGGTCATGAGCTGCCCGACCTTCTAAAACGATCCCGAACAATCTCACGGTCAGGGCCTATTGCTGTGCGTGCTGCGGCGTCGACCATAGACCTCGGTGATGAGCCAGATGCAAACACCCAAACCTCTCCCGCCCACCAAGTGGCGCCAAAGCCACACTGGACATTTTGTCGCCCGCCGCGACCTGCGCCAGTTGCTGGTGATCGAACACCCCTGGCTGCCCAGCCGCGCCGGCAGGTACGGCCAGTGGGAAACGCGGATCGCCCCGCCGGCCGGCTGGGAACCCGGCATGCCGCTCTTTGTCTCCTTCTACCAGTCGGACAACTATTCGGGGGATTGGCTGCCCGGAGACTGGACCGGTATCCAGGCCTTTGTCGGCCATCGCTTCAAACAATTGCTGGTCGATGGCCGGGTGGTCTGGGAGGAGGACGTGGCCGACGAGCAAAACGCCGGCGCCGTGGAACTCGGTTACCGGGGGCAACCGGGCCGCTCCGGTTTCCGCGATCCCTATCGCCTGATCGAGATCACCGGGTTGGCCAAAAAGCAGCTGACCCTGACCTTGCGCGTGGTGGACAAGGTGGCCAGCACCACCCCACTGCCGGGAGACCACTACCAGCGTTTTTCGTGGAGCGCCCACGATCCGCACCAAGTGATGCACCACTTCCACACGGCGGTCTATTTCGGCGATGTCCACCTGAGCCTGGTCGGGCAGGCGGTGGGCCCGCAGTCGTCGCCAGTGGTCGCCAAGACCGCAAGACAAAGCGCAGGTGTGATCCCCAAGGCGGGCATCCCGCTGACCCTGGTCAGCCAGGGGAGACTGCCGGCTCCCGGATATCCCGTTCGCTCAGGGGTCCCCCTGCCCAGGGGCCAGGTCGCCGCCGGGACCCCCTTTGCCCTGCGGGATGCCCAGGGAAAGTCGGTGCCCTTGGTGGCCAGGGAAACCAGCCATTGGCCAGACGGCAGCGTGCGCTGGGTGTTGTGCGAGTTCGTCGCCCGGCGCGGCGGCCGGTACCGACTGGTGCCCGGCGCAACCTCGCCGCTGCCGGCCCAACCCGTGCAGGTGCAAAAGCGGGGCAAGGAGTTGAGCGTAGGCAATGGTCTGCTCAAACTCAAACTCGGCAGCCCCACCGGGCCGGGGGTCTTTGCCGGGCTCTCCTGCAAGGGCGGGCTGGAATTGGGGGAGATGGATTTCCAGATCAAACTCAACCGCGTGGGCTGGCGCGACACCTTCACCGCCCGCCGCCGCCGGCTGGTGGTAGAATGCGCCGGCCCGCTCTGCGCCGTGGTGCGCCTCGAAGGCGATATGGTGGATGCCCAAGGGCAGCGCTTTGGCCCCTGGCGCGCCCGTTTGCAGCTATGGGCCGGGCTGCCCTATCTGCTGATGGACTGGCGGCTGGTCAATGAGTCGGACCAGGCTATGGCCATGCTGCTGGACTGGTCGGCCAACCTGCGCCTGCCGGATCTGAGTGGGGCGCTCGCCGACTTTGGCCCCTTTACACCGGGTTTCGATCGCGAAGACGTCGGGGTGAAGGCCATGGGACATCACGGCGGGGTCGCCACCCCTCGCGCCATGCCCCTGCACCGCAGTTCGGAGCTGAGCTGCCGGCAGGAGCGCGTCGATCAGGCCCGCCTGTACCGCAACACCACTTGGGTCGCCACTGCCCCGCAGGCCGCAGGGTTCTTCAATCTGCAGCACCCCAAGGGCGGCCTCACCGGGGCGATGCGCTGGTTTGCCGAGGAATTCCCCAAGGGCATCGTGGTGCGACCCGGGCTGCTCAAACTGGCCCCCCTGCCCGAATATGAAGATGCCCTGGCCTGGCCGCACGACCGGCCCTTGGTGCGTCTGGGCCGGGGGGAGGCCAAGCAGCAGATGTTTGCCCTGTGGTTACACAACGGGAAGCTGCCCGCCGGCCAGGCCGAGGCCTTCAACCGCTGTGTCCAGGACACCCCCCGCCTTTTTGACCGCGCCTGGTTCGCCGCTTCGGAAGCGCTAGAGACTGGGCCGCCGCGCAACCATCCAGCGCTGGCGGGCTGGGCCAAACAGGTCGCCCCGGAGATCGAGCGGACTGGCATTGGTGCCCCGCGCCTGGGGCACCGCGAGTACTGGGACACGGCCTGGGGCAACGACTACCGGGGGCGCACCCACCTGGGGTTGATCCAGTACATCGAGACCGGCGACCCGCGCTGGTTTCGCTACTTCGACGCCGCCTGTATCCACAATCGCGATGTGGATATCATCCACTTCTGCCCCGAGCATCCCGAGTGGGTGGGCGCCGGCCATCTCTACGGCGAGGACCACACCTCGTGCGGCCCCGTGGGCAATATCGGTGCCAACTGCGACGGCTTGCTCGACCACTATCTGATGACCGGCGACCCGGACAGCTTTGCCGCTGCCCAGGGGTTTGCCAAGCGCATGCTCGACTGCAACGCCTGGGGGCGCTCGGCGCGCGAGGTGGGCTGGCCCCTGGCCCAGATCTCCCGCTGGTACGGCCAGACCGGGGATCGCCGCTTTCTGCGCAAAACCCGCGAACTCATGGAGGTGGTCCGCGCCTATGTCGAAACGCGGCGGGGTATCTTCAGCGAAATTCACGGCAGCTGGAGCTATCGCGGGGTGGTGCCCTTCATGACCGGGTACCTGGCCTTTGGCCTCATCCGCTACCACCAGCTGACCGGGGATGCCGAAGCCCTGCAACTGCTGCGCCTGATCGCCGGCGGGCTCTTTGCCGAGGCGCGGGTGGCCAAGGGGCGTTTCACCAACAGTCCCTTCCCGGAGATCAACCTGCCCGGAGGCCGCCACCGCTCGTCCAGCGCGCTGATCGGCGGTCTGGCCGGCTATCTCTATCTAATGACCGGCGAGCCATGCTGCGGCGAATGGGCGCGGGAATGTTACGAGGGCATTGTGGAAAAATCGCCTGACCTGCAGATCAGCATGGACATGCTGCCCATCGCCGGCTGGATGCTGCGGGCCGTGGCCGAACAGAAATAGCACTTCACGCCAGATACTTCCTCAGTGCCGCCAGCATTCTCGGGGTGTGGGTCTCTTCGGCCAGGTACGAGGCCTGTACCCGCCCGAAGGGTGTGAGCGCCTCGGGCTCAAAGTCCAGCACCTGATCGAGCACGGGCGAGTGCAGCTGTTTGAGGGCCTCGGTGAGCGGCGGGCACCGCCAGCGGTTCTCGTATCCGTGTACCGCCTGCCACTGGTCAGCGGCCCGCGAAAAACGGCCCAATTCCTCGCGTCCGGGACGGCCGGCAGCCACCGCAGCGCAGAACACCTCCAGGTGGGCCTTGAAGCGCAACTGCAGCACCAGGTCCTTCACCAGTCGCGGCGCACTGCCCAGCAGCAACCCGCTCAAATCGCCGGCCTCCAGCGTGCCCTCGCCCCATCCCTCCAACTCGGCGGCCCGCTCTAACATCAACCCCGGCTCCACGCCGCCCAGCCCCTGCCAGGCCCGCACCAGCTCTTCCCCCCGTCCCCGGATCAGCCGCTCGGCAAACTCCACATAGTCGGCCTCCCCCACTGGCTTGCCCTGGGCCCCGCGCGCAAAGGCAAAGGTGTTGGGCAGCTGGAGGCAGTGGGTCTGGGCATTGCCCATCACCCCGCGCGGTCCGGGTTGGCTGCCGGCCCGGTATGCCCCCTCGCCACCGAAGTTGGTCAGCGGGAATGACGGTTCCCCCTCGATGGCGCCATAAGAAAAGAGGATGACCCGCTCGGCCAGCCCCAGCGACTGGGCGCAGTGCAGACCATTGGCCAGACCCCAGGGCTCGGGGTTGCGGGCTGCGAGTGCTTCCAGCACCGCGCCAAACTCCGCGTCCGTGCCCATGGCGAAGTTGCCGGTCTGGTAAAAGCGGCAGTACGCCTCCCAGCCGGCATGCATCCAGCAGATCAACTCGATACCGGGGCGCAGCCGGTCAAAAAGGACGCGGTGGGCCACCAGCAACTCCACGTACTCTTCGCTGGTGGAGCCGGGGTACCCACCCGGATCGCTGTCGATGATGGTGATGCCGTCGGCGTTTTTGAGGTATCCCAGGATTTCCTCCCGCCGGCGCAGCATCTCCGCCACCGCCTGCCGGTCGGCCGGGTCCACCCGGCGGTCACAATAAAAAAAACGTCGCTGGGCAAAAGAGGCGCGCGCCGCCACCTCGTCGTGGGCCACCACATTGGGGCAGAGGGCCAGGTACACGCGCATGTCCAACTGCTCGTGCAAGAGGTCGATGACTTTGCCGAGTTTCTCCAGATTCTCGCGGTCGCTGGGCAAAAGCGGCACGGGCATGGTCTCGATCACCGGCCAGATCAGCAGGGCGTTGTAACCCAGCGCTCGCAGGCCGGCGGCATACCCCCGCCAATCCTCCAGGCTCCAGGTGCGAGCCGCATAGGGATGGTGATAGGGCCAGTGCTGGTGCACGTACATGCCGACGATGCCGTCCTTCATCGCACGCTCTCCTATCCAATCAAAATACCAGCCAAGTCCCCGCCATACAGGCGGCGATACCCGCCAGCATACGTACGCTCACTTCCTCTTTCAAAAACAGCACTGCCAGGATCACCCCAAAGACCGGCGAGGTGGAGCCCAGGGTGGCAGTCTTGGCAGCCCCGATCAGGCGCAGGGCACTCAGAAAGGTGAAGGCCGAAAGCCCCATGCCCACCAGGCCACTGAGGGCGACGACCAGTCCGGCGCGGCGGTCGAGTTGCTTCAGATCCTGGTGGCGGCGGTGGTGTACCCGGGTGAAATAGAGCAAGAGGGCCACCAGGGGCAGGCGGATGGCATTGGCCTGGATGGTGGTGAGGTGGGCGATGGCCGGGCCGAGGAACACCATACTTAGCCCCCACGAAGCGGCCGCCCCCAATGCCAGGGCCACCCCGTACTTGAGGCGGAGAGGACGGGCCGGCTTGCCCTCCTCAGCTGGCTCAGTCTGTGCCCCCCGCGAGGAGAGCAGCATCACCCCCCCGGCCACCAGGCAGCAGCCCAGGGCCAGCCCGGTGCTGGCCGGCTTGCCCAGCAGCACCCACTCGAAAAGCATGGTGAGCAGCGGGCAGGTGCAGGCCAGGGACAGAGCCCGCGAAACCCCGATCTCGCGGATGGCGGTCAGGTACAGGGTGTCGCCCACCACCATGCCGATGCCCAGCGAACCGCCCAGCAGCACCCACTCTCGCAGGGATACCTGTGAGAGGGTGGCCAGTGGTTCGGTAAAGGGCAAGAGCGCCCAGTAGAGCAGGGCCGCTGCCCCGCAGCGCAGGGCATTCATCGCCGCCGGCGGCAGCAGGTGGGACTGGGTGCGCACCATCAGGGCACTCAGGGCGCCCAGGAAAGCCGAGATCAGGGCACAGGCTTCACCTATCCAGGGCCAATCACCGGTCAGAGCACCAGCCACACGCCCCCCATGCAGGCAGCGATGCCCAGCAACACGCGCAGGCCCACCTTCTCCTTGAGAAAGACCACCCCGAGGATCATCCCGAACACCGGCGATACCGAGGTAAGGGTCACCGCCTTGGTGGCCCCGATCAGCTTGATGGAGGCCAGGTACATCAGCGAGGAGAGCCCCATGCCGATCAGCCCGCTGCCGGCCACCACCAACAGGGTGCGGCGGTCCAGACGGCGAAACTCGGCAGGGCTGCGCAGGCGGATCAGGTAGAGCACCAGGGCCACCAGGGGCATACGCACTGAGTTGGCCTGCACCAGGGTCAGATGGGCGATGGCCGGATAGAGCATCACCGTGCTCAGGCCCCACAGCACCGCGGCCGACAGCGACAACACCACCCCGTACTTGAGGCGCACGGGCCGGGATTCCGGCTCTTTGCCCTGCCCCGAGAGCAGCACTACGCCCAGGGCCACCAGGCAGCAGCCCAGGGCCAAGCCGCCGCTGGCCGGCCGATTCAGCAGCAGCCACTCGAAGAGCAGGGTGGTCAGCGGATAGGTGGACGACAGGGCCAGGGCCCGCGACAACCCGATCTCGCGGATAGCGGTCAGGTACAGGGTGTCGCCGGTCACCATGCCCACTACGATGGAACCGATCAGCAGCAGCCACTCGCCGCTGGTCACCTGCTCCAGACCGGCCAGCGGATCGCTGAAGGGCAGCCAAAGCCAGAAGAAAAACGCCGCTGACCCGCAGCGGATGACATTCATCGCCGCCGGCGAGACCTGGTGGGAGCGGGTGCGCAGCATCATGCTGTTCACCGCCCACAGCAGGCCCGAACCCAGGGCGCACAATTCGCCCAACGAGAGCAGGTCCCTCATCGTGCCGGCCGAGGGCGCCACTCCGGGTCCTCGGCGGCCATGCTGTCGAGGGCATAGGGGAGGAACTGACCGAAGCGGCGGTAGTGTTCGTGGTACCGGGCCACCTGGTCCTCGTCCACCTCCACCCCCAGGCCAACACCGGCAGGCACCCCCCAATGGGGGCCGGTGGCGATGGGCAGCGCTTCGGTGAGGATGTCGCCGGCCATCATCGCCGCGGTCTGCTGGTGGCCCTCGACGATGCGCGGCAGACTGAGCAGGGCGTGCTGGCCGGCCACCGCAGCCAGGCCCAACTCGCCGTGGGTGTGTTTGCAGGTGGCCAGCCCCTCCAAGGCAGCCACCGAGGCCAGCCGATGAAAATGCCCCAGCGAGCCGACCCAGTACGGGCTAAAGCAGAGCACATCGCAGGCCCGGCGCGTGATCACCTCCCAGGCGTCGGCCACCCGCCAGAGCCCCTCGTTGGCGGCCAGGGGCACGCGGGTGCGGGCTTTCAGCTCGATCATGTTCGCCACTGGATCGGCGGGCACAGGTTGTTCGGCCAGATCCAGATCCCACTCGTCGAGGCGTTCCAGGTTGCGCGTCGCCTCGGCCACCGTCCACGCCTCGTTGGCATCGACGCGGATCTTGCCCTCCGGCCCGATATGCTGGCGAATCAGACGGATCGCTTCAGCCTCCCGCCCGATATCGAGGCCGACCTTCACGTAGAACACCCGGTACCCAGCGGCCACGCCAGCGCGGCACTCGGCTTCGAGGACCTCGGGCGCCGCGCCATAGGGCAGATAGTAGAAATACTCCACCTCCCGTCGCCGGAGGCCACCCAGCAGGTTGTACACCGGCTGGCCGCAGGCCTTGCCGCACAGGTCCCACAGGGCCATGTCGATGCCGGCCCAGGCAAAATTGAAGGTGCCCTCGCGGAAATTCCAAACCCCGCGGCGGAAGCAGTCGTGCCAGAGGGCTTCGCGGTTCCACGGATCGCGGCCCAGCACCATGGGAAAACAGGCGCGCAGGGCCTCCTGCACCGACTCGACATTGGCCCCGCTGCAGCTTTCGCCCCAACCGACCAGACCCTCGTCGGTGGTCACTCGAATGATGATGTCGGTGACCCCATCCCGGCTGACCTGCGAGCTGCTCTCGCGGTGGGTATAGGGCACACTGACGATCCAGGAGTCGATGGCGCTGATTCTCACAGGCGCTTTCTCGAAGAAGGCGGGTCTTGTCCGATGGTTGGCAGTCCATAACCAGAGGAGGAGTATCGGCATGGCCTTGGGCGCCGTCAATTCACCAGGTGCCCTCATTCAGATAGTGCATTGATCCTCCCCACAGCCCCGCATTTTGTAATCCCTCCGCCGGCCTTATATTCCTCCCCTGATCTATCCCCCGAAAAAAGGTCCGCCCCATGCCTCTCCTCCACATTCCCAACCCACCACCCCCAGCGCTGCTCCCATGTGGCGGAAGCTCGGGCTGAGCCGCGCCGCCGATCCGCTGGCGGCATGGGCCGGGGCCGGCGCGGCTGACCCCGACCCTTTCCTCAGCGTCGAGGGCCTGAGCAAATCCTTCGGCCCGGTGCGGGCCCTGGAGCACATCAGTCTCGAAGTGCCTCGCGGGGAATTCGCCGCGCTCTTGGGGCCCTCGGGTTGCGGGAAGACGACCTTGTTGCGCATCCTGGCCGGCCTAGAGTCGCCCGACCAGGGGCAGGTCCTGCTGGGGGGCCGGTCCCTGCACACCCTGCCGGCGCATCACCGGCCCATCAACACCGTCTTTCAGAGCTATGCCCTCTTCCCTCATCTCACCGTCTACGAGAACATCGCCTTTGGCCTGCGGGCCCGCGGCCTGCCCGACCACGCGCTGCGCGACCGGGTCGCCCGCGGGCTAACGCTGGTACACCTCGAAGAACAAACCGGCCGTTTGCCCCACCAACTCTCGGGCGGCCAAAAACAGCGGGTAGCCCTGGCCCGCGCCCTGGTCAACGAACCTCTGCTGCTCCTGCTTGACGAGCCCCTCTCGGCGCTCGACGCCCGACTGCGGGCCGAGATGCAGTTGGAGCTGCGGCAGCTGCAAAAGCGCCTGGGCACCACCTTCCTGCTGGTCACCCACGACCAGGCCGAGGCCATGAGTGTGGCCGACCGCATCTTCGTCATGGAGGAAGGCCGCATCGCCCAGAGCGGCACCCCGGCCGAGGTGTACGAAAAACCGCGCACCCGCTTTGTGGCCCAGTTCCTGGGCAGCGCCAATCTGATCGAGGCCCGGCGCCAGGGCCAGGGCCAGGTAGTAGACACCGCGCTGGGGCCCCTCACCCTGCGGCAAGCCCCACCCTGGAATGCCGGCACCCTGTCCATCCGCCCCGAGCGCATCCAGATCTGCCCTCAGGCCCCCGCCTTCAACGGACTCGCCGCCACCGTCTGCGATTGGGTGTACCGAGGCGACCACTGCGAGGTGGTGGTGGAGCCAGGGTCCCTGCGCCTGCGCACCGCGTCTTCTCCGCTCTTGCAGCGGGGTCAGACCCTGTGGCTGCACCTGCCCCCCGAACACCTCGAAGCGCTGCATGGCTGATCAACTAGTCTGGCAGGGTCGGCTGACCACCCGCCGCCGGCTGATGCGCGAAGCCTGGTCCTGCGCCGGGGGCGGGCTGCTCTGGCTCACCCTCTTTCTGGTGTTGCCCTCGCTCTTGGTGGGCGGCATGGCCTTTGCCAGCCGCGATGCCTACGGCCAGGTGATGTGGGAGTTCACCTTTGAAAACTTCCGCCGACTGGCCGGCTTCGGCACCCTGGGCTGGTCGCCAGCTTATTTCTATATCCTGGCCCGCAGCCTCTGGTTGGCCACGGTGGTCACCTTTTTCTCGGTGGGCCTGGCGTACCCGCTGGCCTTCTTCATGGCCGGCCTGGGTCCCCGCCGCCGCGCCCTGGCCCTGGCCCTGATCGCCATCCCCCTGTGTACCAACCTGATCATCCGCACCTATGCCTGGGAGCTGTTGCTCTCGCCCCAACTGCCCCTGGCGCAGTTGGCCGCGTTGTTGGGGCTGATAGGACCTGGCGAAGCGCTGTACCCCGGCGCCCTCGGCGTGTACCTGGGCATGATCTCCTACTCTCTGCCCTTTGCGGTGCTGCCCCTGTACACCAACGTGGAGCGCCTCGACTGGTCGCAGGTGGAGGCGGCCCGCGATCTGTACGCCTCGGGCAGAACGGTGTTCCTGCGGGTGATCCTGCCCCAGACCCTGCCGGGCCTGAGCGCCGCCGTGGTGCTCACCTTTGTGCCCGCCCTGGGCATCTTTGCCATCGCCGACCGGCTGGGTGGGGCTTCCTTCATGCTGGTGGGCAACGTGATCCAGCAGCAGTTCAGCGCCAGCCGCGACTATCCCTTTGGCGCGGCCCTCAGCCTGGTGCTCATCCTGCTCACCCTGGCCGGCCTCTATTTCTACCGGCGTCACCGCCAGGGCATGGAGCTGCTGTGAGAGCCCCGCTGCTGATTGGTGCCGTGGCTCTGGCTCTGGCCCTGCTCTACCTGCCCCTGCTGGCCGTAGCGATCTATTCGGTCAATGCCGCCCGCATCGGCCTGGTCTGGCAGGGCTTCACTCTAGATTGGTATGCACGGCTCTTCCACCACCAGGCGATCTTAGAGGCGGCCCGCAACACCCTGGTATTGGCCCTGCTCTCCACCGCCATCTCCACCGCGCTGGGCACCCTGCTGGCCTTCGGTTTGGAGCGCTTCCCCTGGCCCAAGCGGACCCGCCGCCTGCTGGAGATGGTAGTGGACCTGCCGGTGGTGACCCCGGACCTGGTTTTCGCAGCCGCACTGGTGGTGGCCTTTGGACTGGTGCGCGCCCTGTGGGCCGGCTTTGAGCTGGGCCTGCCCACCATGGTCATCGGCCACGTCACCTTTCAGCTCTCCTTTGTGGCCCTGGTGGTGCGCAGCCGGCTGGTCCTCATCGGCCCCACCCTCAGCGAGGCGGCCCGCGACCTGTACGCCAGCTCGTGGCAACTCTTCTGGCGCGTCACCCTGCCCCTGCTCTGGCCGGGCATCGCCGCTGGCGCGCTGCTGGCCTTCACCTTGTCGCTAGACGACTTTGCCATCAGCTTCTTCACCGCCGGGCCGCACTCCGACACCCTGGCCATCTTCATCTATGCCTCCCTGCGCCGCGGCCTCAGCCCCGAGTTGCACGCCCTCTCCACCCTGATCTTTTTCGCCAGTGCTGCCCTGGTCCTGGGCCTGCAGCGCCTGGCGTGGAAAGAGAACTGAGATGTGTCCTTTCCTCTGCTTCCTAATCTTATCGATAACCGGCTGTGCCAAATCGCCCGCCACCCCCGAGCTGAACCTCTACATCTGGTCCGAGTACCTCGACCCCCAGATTGCCGCCGATTTCAGCGCCAAAACCGGGGTGAAGGTCAACGTCTCGGTGTACGAATCCTCCGAGGAGATGCTGGCCAAGCTCCAGCACGCCGGCGGCAGCAGTCAGTACGATCTGGTGGTGGTCTCCAACATGCTGGTGCCCACCCTGGTCCAACTCAAGCTGATCCAACCGCTCGACCACGGCCGCATCCCCAACCGCCAGAACCTCGACGCCCTCTTCCTCGATCCGGCCTACGATCCGGGCAACCATTACAGTCTGGCGTACCAGTGGGGCACCGTGGGCCTGCTCTACAATAAAGCCAAACTCCACGGCCTAGAGCCTTCGTGGGGCGTGCTTTTCGATCCAGGAAAACAACAGGGCAGCTTTGTGCTCATCGACGAGATGCGCGACCAGTTGGGCGCGGCGCTGATCTTCGCCGGACATTCGGCCAACAGCACCAATCCAGATGAGCTGCGCCAGGCTGGCCAACTGGTGCTGGGGGCCAAGAAGAGCGCCAAGTCGCGAGGGTTTGAGGGCGGGGTAGGCGGCAAAAACAAGGTGGCCGCCGGCCTTGCCGATATGGCGGTGGTGTGGAATGGGGACGCGCTGAAGGCTATCGAGGAAAACGCCAAAGGCGAGTTGGCCTACCTGGTGCCGCGCGAGGGGTCTCTCATCTGGGCCGATGTGATGGTGATCCCGGCCCAGGCGCCCAACTCCGAAGCGGCGCACCAGTTCATCGACTACCTGCTCGACGCCCAGGTGGGGGCGCAGTTGTCGCGCTTCACCCGCTACGCTAGCCCCAATAAAGCCGCCCGCCAGCTCTTGCCCAAAGAAGATCTGGAGAACCCGGTGCTCTACCCGCCCCCAGAAATCCTCTCGCGCTTGGAGTACCAACGCGAGGTGGGCGAACAGGTGCGCCTGTACGACGAAGTGTGGACCGAAGTCAAAAGCCGCTGACCCCAAACCCTTTGCGAGGACCGCCCGCCATGAGCCTGACCCCTGCCCAACTTGACCAGTTCCACCGCGACGGCTACCTCATCGTGCCCGACCTGTTCAGCGCCGCCGAGATGGACGCCGCCCTCGAGGCCATGGAGCAACTCCTCTATGGGAAGCCCTTCTCTCAGTGGCGGGACGAGTTCGAGGCCGGCCAGCACGCCAAGGGCGTATCCGACGGCTTCACCACCACCCACAACCACAAGGAGGGCCGCTCCCAGTTCCCGGTGGGCATGCCGGCGCTGGACCGGCTCATCGAGAACCCCCGCTACCTCGACGTCTTTGAGCAATGCCTGGGCGCTGCCCCTTCCTACTGCAACGCCCACCTCTTTCTCCGCAGCGGCCCCACCGACAAGCGGCACGCCCCCAACCCCTGGGAGGGGTACCATATCGACCACTACACCAACTGCCTGCTGCCCCCGGCAGAGCACGGCTTGTACAGCTATCTCAACTGCGGGGTGTACCTGCACGATGTGGAGGACGATGGGGCACCCATGCTGGTGATCCCCGGCTCCCACCACCAGGCGGCTGCGGTCTACGCCCGGGCCTTTGCCAGCGGCAATGCCAGCGGCGGTTCGCTCGTGGACCTGCGCCTGGCCACCGAACTGGCCACCCCTGTGCCTTCCACGGCGCGGCGCGGTTCGGCCCTCTTCTATTCTTCCTATCTGATCCACGCGGCCCAGCCCTTCCGCAACAAAAGCGCCCAGCGGGCTTTCTGGACCTTGTCCATGTGCCGGCAGGACAACGACCGCTGGACCCGTTTCGCCAACCCCTTCCTCTACGGCGAGCGGGAGTTCATGATGCCCTTCTTCACC
>CAMAVQ010000069.1 GCA_945861755.1 Gemmatimonas phototrophica | reverse complement strand
CGGAAAAACGATGGCAGCGACTGCACGGCTATCGGCTCCTCGACCAAGTCATCGCCGGTGTAGTATTCGTTGATGGCGAACTGAAAAACGCGGCTTGATCATGCAGGATACGCTCACCCCACATCCACAACATTTGACAAAAGCTCTTTTTGTGAATCTACCCCCTCACCGCCCCAGCGTCAACGGCTTGCCTTCCCCGGCAGCCCGCCCTATACTCAAACCGCTTTTTCACCGCCACCCCGAGGTATGGTTCCCATGGCCCTCAATCCGCCCGGTCCCCCCACCTTTGACCGCCCCTTTCCCGCCCTCACCCCGGCCCAGCGCTACCACTTTGAGCTGTACGGGTACACCATCGTCGAGAACACCCTCGACGCTGATGAAGTAGCTCGGCTCAAGGAAGCGCTGTACCGTCTGCGCACCGCCATCCAGCAGCTGCCCCAGCGCGGTCCCGAGGGCCCCCGATCCGGAGGGGCCTATTTCCTCACCGACCGCGAGCACCACCACTTCATGGCCAATGTCCTGGAGGCCGATCCGGAGATCACCGCCTACGCCACCCACCCCCGCCTGGTGTCCATGGCCGAGGAGATCATGGGCAGCGAGGCCCGCATCACCGAGATGAACGCCCATCTCAACCGCCGCGAGCCCGACAAAACCCTGGACCCCCAACCCAAATACGGTTTCCACCGGGGTGCGGATATTCCCTTCTTCTGCCACATCCGCGAGGGACTCTTCCACTGCGCCTTTGTCAAGACTTTGACCAACCTCACCGACCTGGGTCCAGACGATGGCGGCACGGTGGTGGTGGCCGGCAGCCACAAGGTGGACCTGCCCGCCGAGCAATTGGTACAAGTGGCCTACGAGGACCGCTCCCTTATCCACCAGGTGGTGGCACCGGCTGGCTCCACCCTGCTTTTCGCCGAAACCCTCATCCACGCCACCGGGCAGGTGCGCTCCGACCGCGAGCGCGCCATCCTCATCACCGGGTACGGCCCTACGCTCTTCCCCTATTGGGATGATGGCCAGCTGAGTCCTTCCTTCAGCGGCCGGATTCCCCCTCAGTTGCGCCCGCTCTTCCAGGGCCGCGAACACTGGACCCGGGGTCCGCGCTACCGCCAGCTCACCGACCCGGTGGATGCCCGTGGTTTCGGCTTGGGAGCCTGGGACGAGCGGCCAGCGACACCTCCTGCCCCCGGCTGATACCTGTCGATGTCCAACCACGACCTGACCGTTCTCTTCTTCCTCCAACTGGCTTTCATCCTGGTCGTCACCCGGCTGGTCGGTCTGGTGATCCGCCGTTTTCACCAGCCCCAGGTGGTGGGGGAGATGGTCGGGGGGGTGCTCATCGGCCCCTCCCTGTTGGGGGCCCTCTGGCCCTCGGCCCACGCCGCCCTCTTCCCCCCTCAATCCATCTCCCTGATTTACTCGGTCAGCCAACTGGGCTTGGTGCTCTACATGTTCCTGGTGGGGACCGAATTCGACCTGGGTCTGTTGCGCCGGCATCTGCGCAGCGCCGCCTCGGTATCCCTGGCCGGCATCCTCGTTCCCTTTGCCCTGGGTTGCACCCTGGCCTACTACCTGGCCGGGGACGCGGCGCTCTTCTCCCCCCAAGTCCAGACCTGGGAGGCGATGCTCTTCACCGGGGCCGCCATGTCCATCACCGCCTTCCCCATGCTGGCCCGGATCATCGACGAACGCGGCCTGACCGGCACGGCCCTGGGCACCCTGACCCTGGCCGCCGGCGGCTTGAACGACGCGGCAGCCTGGTGTATCCTGGCCGTGGTCCTGGCCAGCTTTAGCGGCGACACCGCCATCGCCCTGCGCGCCCTAGTCGGTGGGGCCGCCTATGCGGCCCTGATCTGGTGGGTCGTCAGGCCCTTGCTGAAACGACTGCAACCCACCGCCGCTGGGACGGACGGCCTGAAGGGCGCCCACTGGACCCTGATGCTGGTGCTGTTGATGGCCGGGGCGTGGTTCACCGACTATATCCGGATTTACGCGGTGTTCGGGGCCTTTGTCCTGGGCATGGCCATGCCTAGGGGGTGGCTCACCGAGGAGTTGCAGCGCAGTTGCGCTCCCTTGACCACCTATCTGCTGGTGCCCCTGTTCTTTGTCTACTCGGGGCTGCACACCCGGCTCGACCTGGTATTTGCCCCGGGCTTGTGGGGGATTCTGCTGCTGATTGTTGTCCTGGCCTGCCTGGGCAAGGCGGTGGCCTGCGGCATCGCCGCCCGCCTGCACGGCGAGCGCCCACGGGACGCCCTGGCTATTGGGGTACTGATGAATGCCCGTGGTATGATGGAGTTGCTCTTGCTCAACATCGGCCTGGAGCAGGGCCTGATCACCCCCACTTTCTTCACCTTGATGGTGGCCATGACTGTCATCACCACCCTGATGGCCACCCCGCTTTTCGAGTTGATCTACCGCAACGCACCCCGGCCCGTTTAGGAGGACTGTTATGCCCGCCACCCCTCATACCCTCATTCGTGCTGCCCTCCTCGCCGACGGTCTGGGCGGGGAAGCCCGCCCTGGCCAGGAGGTGCTGGTGCGGGACGGACGGATCGCCGCCCTCGGTGCCGGGCTGGCCTTCCCCCCGGAGACCCGGATCGTCGAACTGGGACCGGCCTGCCTGACCCCCGGCCTCATCGACGGACACACCCACCTGGGCCTGAGCGGGGACGGCCGGCCGTACGCCGAGATGTTCGCCGAGAGCGACGAGATGATGGTGCTGATCGGTGCCCGAAATTTGCAGCTCCACCGCGACGCCGGCATCACCACTCTGCGCGAACACGGAGCCCGCAACCAGGTGGGTTTTGCTCTCAAGGAGGGGGTGCGGCGCGGCTTGATTCCCGGCCCCCGTTTACAGGTCAGCGGCCGACCCATCACCTGCACCGGCGGCCACTTCCACATGTGCAACGAGGTGGCCGACGGTGAGCAGGAAATCCGCCGCTCGGTGCGGCGGCTGGTACACGAGGGGGCCGACTACATCAAGATCATGGCCTCGGGGGGTGGCACCGCCGGCACCCTGCCGGGTCTGGCCTCGTACACCACCGCCGAGTTGGGCGCCGCGGTCCACGAGGCCCACTACTTCCACCGCCTCACCGCGGCCCACTGCCGGGCCACCGATTCCATGCGCCGGGCCGTGGAGGCGGGCATCGACCTGATGGAGCACGCCGAATTCCTCGACCCCGACGGCGAACTGCGCTTTGACCCAGAGATCGCCGAGATGATGGCCGAGTCCGGCATCTGGATCAGCCCCACCCTCCAGGCCTGGACCAAATACGGCCGGATAGTGGGGCTGCGGGAGCGCCGCGCCCTGCTCAGCCCGGCAGAAGAGCGGGAACTTCAACAGCTCGAAATCCGCGCCGAATTCCGCCTGGATCTGCTGCGCCGGCTGCTGGAGTACAAAGGCATGCGGGAGCGCCTGGTACCCGGCACCGATGCGGGGGCCGGGGCCATCGCCTTTGGCCATCTGGACTACGACTTGCAGTTGCTGCACCAGACCGGCCTGACCCCCGCCGAGGTGCTGGTGGCCGCCACCCGCATCTCCGCCGCTGCCATCGGCGCAGACAAGGAACTAGGTACCATTGAAGTGGGCAAGGTCGCTGATCTAACAGCCTTTGATGGGGACCCCACCCGCGATATCGGGGCCTTCAGTCGGGTGGTGGCGGTGTTCCAGGAGGGGGTGCGGGTCAGGTGAGGAGGCGTTGCCCCTCGGGGGTGAGGCGGTAGCAGCGGGCGCTGCCCTGCTTGATCCAGCTCAGGTACCCAGCCTCAGCCAACTTACCCAGGTCATTTTGCAGCGTGCGGGCCGATTGGCCCCCGCGCAGCCCTGTGGCAGGCAGAGCCGCCGACACCTCCTCGAGTACCATCCCCTCCCGGGCGCCGGCGAGACAACGCAGTACCTCTTCCTGGCGTCGGTTGAGCGCCGGGGCCACGGCCAGGGCGGGCGGGCGCACCCTGGCTGGACTGCCCAGGGCCTGGGCGATCTGGGATTCCCCCAGCACCGGCCCGTCGCCGTATAACACCGCGGCTCGCTGGATCACATTGTGCAATTCGCGGATATTGCCCGGCCAGTCGTGCTGCAGCAGGCGCTGCACGGCCCCTCGGGAAAACCCCTCCAGCCGCCGGCCAGAGCGCTGGCTGGTCCGCTTGAGGAAATGCTGGGCCAGATGGGGAATATCCTCCCGGTGTTCGCACAGGGGCGGCAGGTGGATGGGCAGCACCTGGATGCGAAAGTAGAAATCCTCCCGCAATTTCCCCTCGCTGATCAATGCTTCCAGATCGCGGTTGGTGGCCCCGACGAAACGCACGTCCGTCTGGATGGTCCGCAGCCCCCCCACCCGCTCGAAGCGCTGGGTCTCGAGTACCCGCAACAATTTCACCTGGGTGGAAAGGGGGATATCGCCGATCTCGTCCAGGAAGAGGGTGCCTCCGTCCGCCATCTCGAAACGCCCGGGCCGGGCCTGGATCGCCCCGGTGAAAGCCCCCTTCTCGTGGCCGAAGAGTTCGCTTTCTAGCAGGGTCTCGGAGAGGGCGGCGCAGTTGACCGCCACAAAGGGCCGGTCCCGTCTGGGACCGCTGTGGTGGATGGCGCGGGCCACGAGCTCTTTGCCGGTGCCGGACGCTCCGCGCACCAGCACCGTCAGATCGGTGGCTGCCACCTGCTGGATCTGGCGGTAGAGCTGCTGCATGGGCGGGCTGTTGCCGATCAACTCGTGGTACTGGTCCTGCTCTTCCAGGGCCTGAATGCGCAATTCCAGGCCTTTGATGCGCTCCTGGTAGTACTGCACATCCTTGCGCTGCAGCGCCTCGCAGATGACCCGGGTCTGGGCCAAAACCGCCTCGTCGTCCGGCAGCTGCCTCAGCTGCAGCGGCGACTGCCAGTGGGCAGACCAGACGCAGCGGCAGTCTCGCTCGATCAGCTCCTGGTCCTCCGGGCTGCGCTGCTCGATCAACCCTTCCATGCGCACCAGCCGCTCCCCCGCCTCCACCAAGGTCTGCCAGCCCAGTTGCAGCAGGCCCTGCAGGTGCAGGGCCGAGTTGACGAAGAATTTCCCCAGCTCGGCGTCTAGGCCATACCGGCGCAAGGCGGCGCGCACCCGGGGGACGTCTGCGTAGGCCAGCTCGAAACGCAAGGTGTCCTCCTCGACTTCCATGCTCAAGGCGAAGAGTCCGGCCGGGAAGAGTCGGTCCAGGAAGAGCGGCCCCAGCATCTGCATCATCGCGCCGATGGTGCGACTAGCGGCCGAAACCGGCAACGCGGTGGTCATCAATGCTACCAGGCTGACCACCTCGCGGTCTGGCGCCACCTCCAGACCACCCCCGCCCCGCCCCACTCCGGCGGCAAAATAGCGCCGGTCCGGCAGACTGGAATGGTGTTTGACGAACTCGTAGAGAAACTGGACCACGTGGAAATAGGTATAACAGCGGTCCTCAAAAAGCAGCTCGTAGATCTCGGGCTTGGCGAGCCGGCGCAATTCCTCGGTCAGCGCTCTGCCCGTCTCGCCGTCGATATCGAGCAGATAACGCAGGGTGGTCTGGGCCAGACGGTTGCTGACCACCAGGGTGTGTTCCCGCGGATCGAGCCCAGAGAGTTCGGCAACCAACCCCTCTTTGATGATAACCCGCCGCAGACCTGCCAAGGTGGTGCCGGCCTGGTCCTTGGGCTGTCTGGCCATTTTCCGCTCCCAGGTGAGGGGTTGCACGGTTCCAGCGCGCAGCGCTGATCCCCAGAATATGTGCAAAAGGATGCAAGGTCGCGCAAGTGGAAATCCCTGCCCAATGGCTGCCTTCCTTGTTTTCCCTGAAGGTCGACCACCGGCACGTCCCTTGCTAACCCTGCGTAGGTGTGGGCAAAGCACAGAATTACCGGTTGCAGCGCCAACCGGGTGGACACCTGGTCCCCCGATCACTACAATGATCCGGTGCGGGCCACCTGGTGCTGAGATCCAGACCCCTTCACCTCCTGCGCCGTGGGCGCTGAGGCTTCCATGCCGCTCATTTTCCTCCTGCTCTTGATCGCCTCGGTGCCGGCCCAAGCCAGCAATACCGGCGAAGCACCGGGCTGGAAACCCACTGCCATCCCCCTGCTCAACTACAGCTCGGACTACGGCACCGGGTATGGACTGCGGTTTTCTCTGTTCAGATACGACGGCCAGACTCTCCCCTATCACCGCGCCTATAGCGCCCAACTCTTCTTCACCACCCGTGGCCGCTGGGTCCATCGCCTCTATCTGGATCTGCCCCAGTGGCGGCCGGGGCAGCGGCTGGAGATCGAGATGTTGCTCGAAAAGGAAACCCAGGCCAATTACTACGGCGATCTCCGTGACCGGGCGGTGGACCAACTGCTGGGTTCCGCAAATCACCAGGCCAGGGTGGACCGCACTACCTTTAGGCAGCTCAGCCCCAGCCTGCGGCTGATGTGGCTGCGCTCCCTGCATGCGCCCTGGGGCCTGCGCCTGGAGTTGCGGGCCAGCGGCAACGAGGTCGACGCCAACGCCCGCGTGGGCAGCCTGTTGCAGCTCTTGCATCCCCTCGGCGCCAGCGGCGGCACGCTGCTGCAACTGCGCAGCGCCCTGCGGCGTGATACCCGCGACGACTACCTCAACAGCACCCGGGGTCAGCTCGCCGAACTAGAGATTGAATTTGGGGTTGGAGGCAAAGGCACCTTCCACGGTGGCCAGTTGAGTTTCGAGCACCGCCACTTTGTGCCGCTGCCGGCCGGCCTGGTCCTTGCCGACCGGTTCAACCTCGCATGGGCGTATGGCGCCCTGCCCTTTTTCGCCTTTCCGGATCTGGGCGGCAGCGACACCATCCGCGGGCTGATGGCCTCCAGGGTGCGGGGCCGGGCCCGGCTCCTGGGCAACGCCGAGTTGCGCTGGCGGGGCCTAAATCTGTTTCCTCGGGAGCAGATTTCGGGTGGGTTGGTGCTTTTCGCCGATGCCGGCCAGAGCTTCAGGCCCGGAGCCGGCCCGGATCTGCACCACTGGTACACCGGGGCTGGACTGGGGGGGCGACTCTTCTGGCACAGCACCATCGTCCGCGGCGATCTGGGCCGATCGGGCGGGCAGTGGGGGATCTACCTGACCTTTTCCCAGGTCTTCTGATGCTGCTCTATCTGCTCTACCCCATCGTCCACTTTACCCTGTGGGTCTTTTTTCGCCGCCTCGAGGTGCGCGGCCAGAACCAGGTGCCCAGGGGCCGGCCCCTGGTGCTGGTGGCCAACCACCCCAACGTCATGCTCGACGTATTGCTGCTGGCCGCCTTCGCCCCTGGCCCCTTCCCGCGTTTCCTGGGCAAGACCACCCTCTTCAAAAACGCCTTCTACACCTTCTTCCTGCGCCAGCTCGGGGGCATCCCCGTGGCCCGCAGCCAGGACGCGGGCAACCAGGTCGGGCGCAACCAGGACATGCTGCGCGAGGCCTGCCAGACCCTCAGGAAGGGCGGGGCCCTGGCGCTCTTCCCCGAGGGGCTCAGCCGCGCCGGACTGCAGCTGCGCCCCTTCAAACCGGGCGCGGCGCGTATTGCCCTGAGGGCCGAGGACGAAGCCGGCGGCCAGGCAGGCATCTGCCTGATCCCCGTGGGTCTGACCTATTCGGATCCGAGCCTGTTCCGCAGCGAGGTCGTGGTCCAGTTCGGGGCCCCGGTGGAAGTCGGTGACTTTCTGGAGGCCTACCGTGCCAATCACGGCGACGGGGCCCAGCAGCTGACCTCCCTGCTCTACCAGCGCCTGCTCCCTCTGACCTTGCACTTGGAAAACCCGGACCTCGAAGGGGCCATCCGCGACCTGGTGGCCGTGTACCGCGAGCAGATCCTCCCTCAATTCCCCGAGTCGGCAGAGCTGCACCGCCGGCTGCTGGCCGGGCAGGAACTGATCCGGGGTGCCCAGTATTTTGCCCGCACCAACCCCGATATGGTGCAGGTACTCGCCACCCGGTTGCGCCACCACCTCGACCAGTTGCGCGGGTTGGACCTGGAACCAACCGCCCTCTCCCCCGGAAAAACGCCCCCCCACGGGTGGCACCTCTTGCTGACCCTGCTCTTTTCACCCCTGGCCCTCTACGGGTTTCTCAACAACGCCCTGCCCAATTTCTTTCCCCGGCTCTGGGCCCGTGCCTATGCCGACGAACCAGAAATGGGGGCCACGGTCAAGCTGGCAGCCGGGGTAGTGGCCTTTCCGCTCTATTATGGCTTGAGTATGGGCTTGGTTTTCTGGATCTGGGGCTGGCCCCTCGCCCTGGAATATGGCTTCACCCTGCCCCTGAGCGGCCTTTTCGCCCTTGTTTACAAAGAGCACCTCTTGGAACGCTGGCCGCTGTGGAAAAAATGGATGGCCCCGCGCCAACGCCGGCGCCTGCTCCAGCATCTAACCGCCGAGCGGACCCAGCTCATCGGGGATCTGGACCAACTCAAGACCCGGTACCAGACCCTGCCACCCGAGGAGACCCCATGAAGCTACCCAACCGCCAGGTCCTCGCCTGGGCCGCCTACGACTGGGCCAATTCCGCTTTTGCCACCACGGTGATGGCCGGCTTTTTTCCCCTCTTCTTCAGCGACTACTGGGGTGGGGGCCAATCGCAACTGGCAAAGGCCAACTCGCTTTCCAGCCTGGTCGTGGCGCTGATGGCTCCCCTGCTGGGGGCCATCGCCGACCGGGGCAGCGCCAAGAAGCGCTTTCTCTTTTCCTTTGCGGCGCTGGGGATCGTTGCCACCGGCGGCCTGTACCTGGTGGGCCGGGGGGACTGGCCAGCCGCGTTTTTGCTCTACGTGCTGGCCGGCATCGGCTTTTCGGGCAGCCTGACCTTCTACGACGCGCTTTTGGTTGGCGTGGCGAGAAAGGATCAGTTCGACACGGTTTCTGCCCTGGGCTATTCACTCGGGTACCTGGGAGGCGGACTGCTCTTCACCCTGAATGTGGCCATGGTGCTGTGGCCAGATATCTTTGGTTTCGAAAACCAGGCCGAGGCCGTAAAACTATCCTTTCTCAGCGTTGCGGCCTGGTGGGCGCTGTTCTCCATCCCGCTGCTGCTCTGGGTGAGGGAACCCAGCGGGGGCCAGCCCCTGCCGCTGTGGCCCGCTGTTCGGGCCGGCTGGATTCAGCTCATCGCCACCTTTCACCACCTGCGCCAGGTCCGCCCGGCCCTGCTTTTCCTGGTCGGGTACTGGTTCTACATCGACGCGGTGGACACCATCATTCGTATGGCCGTGTCCTACGGGAAGACCATCGGGCTGGGGAACCAGGACTTGCTCACCGCCCTGTTGCTCACCCAGTTCGTGGGTTTTCCCGCAGCCATCGCCTACGGCGCCCTGGGCAAGAAGGTGGGCACCCGCCTGGGCATCTTTCTGGGGTTGGGGGTCTATGTTGGCGTGACGGTGTGGAGTTATTACCTGGACGAGGGCTGGGAGTTCTACTGCCTGGCCCTGGCCGTAGGCCTGGTGCAGGGGGGAGTACAGGCCCTGAGCCGCTCGTACTTTGCCCAATTGATCCCCGTGGACAAAGCCGCCGAGTTCTTCGGTTTTTACAACATGCTGGGGAAAACCGCCGCGATCATCGGCCCCATGCTGATGGTGGCAGTCGAGGACCTGACCCACAACCCCCGCCTCTCCATCCTCTCCCTAATCCTGCTGCTGGTAATCGGCGGCGCTTTCCTCTGGCGGGCCAAACCGGCGGCGCCTGCCTGATCTGATGGCTAGCTGGGGATCACCGGCAAGAGCAGGTGGGAGGCATAGGCACGGGTGTGATGGATGGTCTGACGGGCGGGGCGCAACTCGCTGTCCATGCCGAATTCGTGCCCGGTGTTGGGATTGCGGTCGAAGCGGGGGAAGTTGCTTGAGCTGACCTCCAGGCGCAGGCAATGCCCTTTCTTGAACACATTGGCGGTCACCCACAGGTCGATCTCGTACTCGTAGACCTGGCCCTCGGCGAGTAATTTGGGCGCTTTCCCGCCTTCGCGGTACCGGGCCCGCACGATCCCATCGCACAGACACATGGCGTACCCATCGGGGCGCACATCCACCAATTTGCCGGTCCAGTCGGTGTCCAGGCCGTCGGTGGCCGCGTACAACACCAGTTTGATGGGTCCGGTGATTTCCAGATCCCTTTCGAGCGGGGCGCTGGTATAACACAACACGTCACCCCGCATCTCGACATTCCGCTGGTCGTACGGGCCCCAGGGCACCACGTGGGGCGAGCAGCAGTTGCTGCCGCCCAGAGTCTGCACCGGGTACCGGGGATCGTAGACAAAGGTGTCCGGTTCCTCTGCCCCAGGTGCGGTGGTGGAGAGCACCCCATCCCCCAGCAGACTGTTGGCCCTTCCCCCCGAATGTAGGTGCCACTTCTGCCACTCGGTGCGGGCCAGGGGCCACTCCCACTCGTCGCGCCACTGGTTTGCCCCCATGATAAAGAGCCGCAGCGGCGCCTCGGCCAGCACCCCGTTCTCTTGGCCCTTGAGCCAGTAATCGAACCAGCGAAACTCCGCCCCTTCCAGATCGACCATGGACCCAGCCCCAAAGTCCACGTCCCCGGTCCGGGTCGACAGGCTCAGCCCGTGCGGCCAGGGGCCGCAGATCAGCTTGCTCTGCCGGGCCTCCGGCGACCCCCCGTGCAGGCGCAGGCCGTTAAAATTGACAAAGGTGGCCTTGGAGTACAGGTCGAACCACCCGCCCATATTGAAGGCCGGCGCCTCGATCTGGTCCCACTTGTCCTCGTTGTTGATCTGCTGCCAGTACTCGTCGTCCGAGGCGTGGCGCACCCAGTCCTTCCAGAAGGCCAGGTCGCGGCCACCAGCCCGGTCGGCCTCGATCAGGGGCAAGGTGCGAAAGAGTTCGGTCCAGTTGTGGTATTCTATGCTCTGGGCCGTGTGGCCGTTGGTGCGCATGCCCCAGGTCATCAGCACGCCGAGCTGAAAGGCCCCCTGGGTGTAGTTGGGCGACTCCCAGTAATTGCTGGGCGTCACCCGGGGGACCATACACTTAAGAAATTGGCTGCGGTGAGGGGCGCTAGTCCATTGTGTCGTGCCGACATAGGACCCGCCAGATGTGCCGATTTTCCCATTGCTCCAAGGCTGGCGGCCCGCCCATTCCTGGGTGTCGTACCCGTCTGGGCCTTCCTGGTGGAAGGCGTAATACTCACCCTCCGAATCCCAGCGGCCCCGGCAGTCCTGGATGACGCAGGCGTACCCGCTGTTGGCCAGGCGCCGGCCCTTCTCGATCAGCGCCGCGCCGTTGTTGTCGTACGGGGTGCGAATCAGCACCACTGGATGAGGGCCAAGTATATCGGGCAGATAGAGATCTGCCGATAACCTCACGCCATCCCGCATCGGCACTTTGACATCCAATTCCATAGACACGCCGCAGTTCATCGTCTAACTCCTTCAGGGGTCCAGTTGGCCGGGCAGCAGCCCCAGAGGCAGCGGGGCCGGCCGCTGGCAGGTGCTTTCCAGTTCCAGGTGTTTGCCCTGCGCCGAGGATTCGTGGAAGGCGTGCATCAGATCCAGCACATGGTACACCAGTTCGGGGCTGGCGCGGTGGGGCCGGCCCGACTGCTGGGCATAGGCCATGTCCGCCACGCCGATGCTGCGGGTGTTTTCGGCGTACCCATGGGTGAGGGGGATCTCGCTCCAGTCAGCCGCCCCGGCTCGGCGCACCTTGACCGGGCCGCCGAAGCTGTTGGGATCTGGCACACTCAGAGATCCCTCTGTTCCGTAGATCTCGATGCGCGGCATCTGACCCGACCAGACATCGAAGCTGGTGGTGATGGTGCCGATGGCCCCGTTGTGGAACTCCATAATCCCGGACACATGGGTGGGGACCTCCACCTGGATCTTTTGTCCGTACTTGGCCTGGCTGGTGATGGTGCGCTCGGGAAAGGTGATACGCGCCGAGCCCGTGACCCGCTTCACCGGCCCCATCAGCATCACCAGCGCGGTGAGGTAATAGGGCCCCATGTCGAACATCGGTCCCCCGCCGTGGTGATAATAGAAGGCCGGGTCCGGATGCCAGCTCTCGTGGCCGTGGCAGAGCATAAACGCCGTGGAGGCCACCGGCTCGCCGATCCACCCGTCGTCGATGAGCTTGCGGCAGGTCTGCAACCCGCCGCCCAAAAAGGTGTCCGGGGCCGCCCCCAGGCGCAGACCCTTCTTCTTGGCCAAGTCCACCATCTTCCTGCCGTCCTCGCGCCAGACCGCCAGGGGTTTCTCGTTGTAAACCGCCTTGCCGGCCTCCAGGGCTGCCAGCCCCACCTCGGCGTGGGCTCGGGGGATGGTGAGGTTGACGATGATCTGGATTTCCGGGTCCCTGAGCAACTCGTCCACGGTGCAGGCCTTGGGCACCCCGAACTCCTCGGCCCTGGCCTTGGCCCGCTCGGGCAACATATCGGCACAAGCCGCCACCTCGAGGATGGGGAAAGTCTTGGCGATCTTCAGATAGGCGGCGCTGATGGCACCGCAGCCAACGATACCGATCCTGGTCTTCTCCGTCATGCACCCCCATCCTTTTCAGTCAATGCCCGTATCCTCCGCCGGTGATGTACTGCTCCAATTGCTTGATGGTGATCGCCTGCTCGGTGATGATGGCCTTGACCACGTCGCCGATGCTGACGATGCCCACTACCTCTCCGTTGTCCATGGCCGGCAGGTGGCGGATGCGTTTGCTGGTCATCAGCGCCATACACTCCTCCACGGTGTGGCCGGGCTCCACGTAATAGACCAGCGGGGTCATCAACTCGTCCACCGCCGTGGTCTTCGACGAACGGCCCTGGAGGATCACCTTGCGGGCGTAGTCGCGTTCGGTGATGATGCCCACCAGCTTGCCGGCTTCCATCACCAGCAGGGCGCCGATATTCTTCTCCGCCATCAGCTCCAGCGCCCGGTACACCGAGGCGTTGGGAGCGATGGACCAGATCTGCCCGCCCTTGCCCTGCAAAAGCTCTCTGACCGTGCTCATCGGGACCTCCTTTGGGAGTTATCCGCCGCCGCCGCCGCTCCTGGGTGTGGGTTGACTGTTGATGGCCGGTACGATACACAAACCCCGGGTACGGGGCAATACTATAATTATACCCGGACCTCCCGCCCCTGAGCCGCGGATTCGTAGATGCCCACCAGGATGCGCTGCACCGCCAGCGCCTCGGCGAAACGCACCTGCGGCTCCCCTGTCCCCCGGATGGCGGCGACGAACTCCTCGTGTTCGGCCGCGGTGTAATTCTCTGGGTCGGCCTCCACCTCCAGTTGGTGAGGAACGATCTCACTTTGCTTTTCCAACTCCACCGTGCGGTTGCCCTCTTTGGCCACCCCCAGCACCCCAAGGACCTCAAACCCTACATTCCGATTGGTGGGATGGGTGAGCCAGCTGCCGTCGATGGACATCGAGGACCCATTGGCGAAGCGCACGTGGGCGTGGCCGAAGTCCTCTACCGTCACCTCCCCGACCACCCCCTCAAAGTTGATGGGCGGATCGGGCATCTTGTCGATGCGGCGGAAACAGGAGGCGCTCACCGTCACTGGTTCTGGGCAGCCCAGCACCCAGATAGCGGCGTCGAGGATATGGACCACCGTGGCAGCCAGCACGCCCCCAAACGAAAACTCCCGCCGGTGATGAAAGCGGCCCCAGGGGTAGTTCATAATGTGGCCGGCCCACACCCGGGTGTGGTAGACCTGGCCTAGGCCGCCTTCGGCGATGAACTTCTTCAGCGCCCGGTCCACCCGATGCTGCCGGAGCTGGAAACCCATGGTGAAGAGCCGGCCGGCCTTTTTGGCCGCCTCGACGATGGCATCCGCCTCACCCCTGTCCATACACAAGGGTTTTTCGCACAACACATGGGCCCCGGCCTCAAAGGCGGCGATGCTCTGCCGGGCGTGGTACAGGGCCGGGGAGGCCACCACCACGTATTCTGGTTTCTCGGTCTTGAGCAGGGTACCCAGATCGGTATACGCCTGGGGCACCTGAAAGTCCTGGGCTGCCTTTTTGCCTGCCTCCTCGCTTGGATCGTACACCGCCACCACCTGGGCCTGGGGCACCATGGCCAGGGATCTGAGATGTTCCCGGCCCATCACGCCGGCACCCAATACTGCGGTTCTTACCTTCACACATCCTCCTGTCTGTTTTTTGGAATCGCCTCTTCAGATTTGCTGCCTCACTCCTTCACCTCCAACAAGATCTTCAAGCCTTCCTGCCGCTCAAAAAGTTCAAAGGCCTCCTGCCAATGATCCAGCGGCACCTGGTGGGAGATCAGTCGGCGGGTGTCCACCTTGCCGGTTTCCAGAAGGTTGAGGGTGCGCTTCCAGGCCGTGGGTTTCTGGCCAAAAGAGCCGGCGAACTGGATCTCGCGCACGGCCACCTGCTCCAGGTCAATCTCGATGGCCTTCCCAAAGAGCCCCACCTGGGTGTACTTGCCGCCCTTGGCCACCAACTCCAGGGCCAGCCTGGCCCCCGCAGCGCTGCCCGAACACTCCAGTACCACGTCGGCTCCGTACCCCTCGCTCAAGGCGCGGACCCTTTCCCCCACATCCTCCTGATCCACCACCGCGATGTAGTCCGCCCCCAGGGAACGGGCCAACTCCAGTCGCGGGGTATCCTTCTCCAGGCCGCAGATCAGCACCTGCCCGCCCTCGGCCTTGACCACCTGCAGGCAGAGCAGGCCGATGGCCCCCGGGCCGACGATGGCCACCAGATCCCCGGCGCTGATGCGGGTCTGCTCGCACACCGCGTGTACCGCACAGGCCAAAGGTTCGGCCAGGGCCCCGGCGCGGAAATCCACCCCTTCGGGAAGTTCCAGGGCGCAGCGGTCGGGCACCACACAGGTGGGGGCAAAGGCCCCGTCGTGCCAGTACCCCATGGACTCGCGGCGGATGCACAGGTTGATGGCCCCCTGCCGGCAATAGCGGCACACCCCGCAGATGCGCACGCTGGGCATGGCCGTCACCCGCTGCCCCAGGCGCTCTCGCGGCACCCCCTCGCCGATCTCCACCACCCTCCCGCTGAACTCGTGCCCCAACACCACCGGCACCCGGATCGGAATCGCGATCTCGTCGTGGTAGATGTGCAGGTCAGATCCGCAGATCCCCGCCGCCTCCACCCCGATGCGCAATTCGCCGGCTTCAAGGGGGCGTTCGGCGACTTCCCGCACCTCCATATGGCCCTTGCCACGGGCAAATTTTACCAATCCCTTCACTGCGCTATACTCCAGAGCACGGCTTGCTTATCTTCTGGCCCACAAGCGGAAACTAATTTAAACCCCGACCTCCCCGCCGGCCAGGAGCACCTCATGCCAGCCCCCCCGCCCTATGGGATCATCTACAATTGGGACGGTGCCCCCCACGGGTATGGGGAGGTGCCCCAGAGCCTGGAACACTTCCTCGCCAGGACCTACGCCCCGCTGCAGGACACCCAGGTGGGGGCCCATTTCTGGTGTGTGGGTGAACACGCGGCCCGCTGGCCCAGCCAGGTGCTCGAACTCTTGGGCAATGTCCACCAACGCCGCTACGAGAATGCCTATACCTACCTCTTCACCGAAAACGTGCGGCAGATGCTGGAGCGGGGAGAAGACCCCCAGGCCGGCATCCTGCGCCGGGGCCACGAGCTGGGCCTGCAGGTGTACGCCTCCATTCGTATGAACGACAACCATTTCAACGGGGCCCAGGTCGAGGACTTGGCCACCCTGCACCACACCGAGATGACCCAGCTCCGCCGCCAGCATCCCGAATGGCTGCTGGGCAAAGAGACCTCCGAGTGGTTCGCCCTCTCCTGGAACTTTGCCGTGCCCCAGATCCGCGCGCACCGCTTGGCCCATATCGCCGAGGTCTGCCGCAATTGGGCCTGGGACGGGGTGGAGTTGGACTGGCAGCGCCACGCCTTCCACCTGCCCCAGGACCAGGGATATCGCCTGCGCTATGTGCTCACTGATTTGCAGCGGGCCGTGCGCCGGCTCACCGACGAGCTGGCCCACCAGCGGGGCCGGCCCTTCTACCTGGCCGCCCGAGTGGCCGGCGACCTGGACATGTGCCTGCGCCTGGGCTACGATATCCGCGCCTGGGTCGAGGAGGGCCTGGTAGACCTGCTCATCCCAGCAGGCGGAGCGGCCACGGACCCAGCCGTAGATGTAGCCGGCTTTGCCGATCTCTGCAAACCCCACGGCATCCCGGTATATCCCGGTTTCGACAGCGGCCTGCCCGACCCCTTTGTCGGCCCAGAGGACGCCCGCACCAAGGATCGGATGCGCACCCGGGCCATTGCCAGCCGCCATTACCACCTGGGCGCTGCGGGCATCTACGTCTTCAACTGGCACGCCAATGCCGACTCGCGGCGCGACCTGCTCACCCAGATCGGTTCACCCGATACGCTGCGCCGCACCGACCAGATTTACGCCGCCACCCACCGCTTTACCCCCCACCAGGGCGATTGGCGCGGGGCCTACGACAACGACCGCCTCTGGGGCGAGGTACCCGTAGCCCTCAAACCCACCCTCACCGGCTGCGGCCCCACTGCGGTACTGCACCTAGCCGAGGACCTGCGCGCCGATCCCCCCAAGGACTTGCTGCTGCGGGTGCGCCTCGACCAGTGGGTGCAAGGCGACTTAGTGCGGCTCAAGTGGGATGGAGTTGAATTGGATCACCTGGAAGTGCGCTACTGCTTCGCCAGCGACCCGCATCACATCTCCGATGTAAGCAGTGCCATCTGGCTGTGCCGCGCCCTCACCCCGTCCCAGGCCGGCCCCGGCACCCACACCGTGGAAGTCATCCTCGACCAGCGCCACCCACAGGTGGCCTGCGATCTGGTGCTGACTGATGTGGAATTGGTGATTCGTTACTAGGAGAGAAGAATATGCCAGACAAACTCCGCGTCGCCGTCATCGGCTGCGGCCGCATGGGCCAGGAATATCTCAAAGCCTACACCACCTACCCCGACACCCAAGTCGTCGCCCTCGTCGACCCCCAGCCCGACCGCCTCAAAGCCGTGGGTGAACGCTTCGGCGTCAAAGCCCTCTTCTCCAACCCCGACAAGTTGCTCTCAGAAATAGTGCCCGATGTGGCGGCCGTGGTCACCCCGGTCAAGTACCTCAAATACGCGGTCATCGCCTGCGCCCAAGCCGGGGTCAAGGGCATCTCCACCGAGAAACCCATTGCCGCCACCCTGGCCGAAGCCGATGCCATGGTGGACGAGTGCGCCCGGCGGGGGGTCGTATTTGCGGGGGGCAATCTGCAACGGGCGATGAACGAAGTGCAGGAAGCAGCCCGCCGTCTGCACGCCGGCGAATTCGGCGAGCTGGCCGGTGCGGCGATACACGCCTTTGGCGGCGAGATCTCCGGGGGCGGGTGCCAGCACATCTCGGTGCTGCGCCTCTTCACCCAGGCCGAAGTCGAGGAAGTGCTAGCCTGGGGATCTCCCTCAGAAGTCCTGACCCAGGACCACGACACCGGCCTGGCCATCAACGGCGTGTTCTCCCTCAGCAATGGCCTGGAATGCCAGGTCTTCGGCACCGCCACCCCCTACCGGGGCGTGGATGTATGGACCCATCAGAATGCCCTGCTGCGCTGGGACTGGGCCCCGCCCCAGATCTACTCCGGGTACGACCCCACCGGTACCCGCCGGCTGCTCGACACCCAGTACCCCCCGTACCAATGGAGTGAATTCGGCTACCTCACCGGCTCCATCCGCTCCTTCCTGGCCGCACTAAAAGGTGAAGGCAAGCCCTGGATCACCGGCCGCGACCTGCGCCAGGCCCTCGAAGTAGCCATCGCCTGTCAGCGCTCAGCCCGGCTGGGCAATGTGCCGGTGCATCTGCCCCTGGAGGACCGCTCCCTGACCCTCTACCCTTCCCCCTACCGCTGGATGGGCGGCGACGTCACCGGCCTGCCCCAGTCAGTGGCCGAGGCCCGGGATCAGAAGTAAGTGGCCGCGCTGAAGAGCAGGGCCGCCCCTAAAAATAGGTGGCGGCGCTCAACAGCAGCGCCGCTCCATGGGTCTGGTTATTAAAGGCATCTCGGTTCCAGTTGCGCTGGTAGTCTAGTTTGAAGACCGTGTCCTCTTCCGGGCGGAAATTGAGGCCCAGGGTGAGCCGGCGCTGGCTGTCCCCGTCCTGGTCGGCGTCGAAATCCACCAAGTCCCAGCGGGCTACCCCGGTGAACACCGAGGCTGGCAGCGCGGCGACCAATCCCCGGCCCCCGTGCGCGTTGAGCTGGAGGTAAAACCCCTGCTGACTGTCGGCGAAGAGCGCGCTCTCCGCTGGGACATCGAGGGCAACCCGCCCGTATTCACCCAGCACCTCGAATCGCTTCCAGCTCCCTTCCCAATCCACTGCCCAGATGCTCAGGTCGCGGCGCTCGTCGATGCGCAGGCCATCCGCCATCCAAGTATTGTAGGGGCCCCTGTGCGCCGAGAGCCCCACCTCCAGGGTCGGTACTGGACTGATTCCCAGCCGACCCACCCAGGAAGGATGGTGGTTGTTGTCCTCGAAATTCCCCCGCCCAGCAGGCACCCGCGTGCCCGCTGGATCGCCGGTGAGCACCCCTTCCCCCAGACCATTGACCCCGTAAACCTCGTAGGTGAACCGGGACCTGGCTGTGGGGAAGAAGGCCCCGTAGAACCCCATGCCGGCCTCGGACAGGGTGGTGCCCAAGAGTTCGGTGCTGACCAGAGGCCGGTCGGTCAGGTCATTGGCCGGACTGTCGTGGGCCAGGTTGAACCGGCCCAAGGGCGAGAGGATGATCCCGCCCCGGAAGGTGAGGGCCGGATGGAGTTCAAAGTCGAGGGCCGCGATCTCCAACTTGATTTCTTCCCCCCCTTCCTCAAACTCCAATTCCGCGGCCACCCGCACCCGCTCCGAAACCGGGGTGTAGGTGAAGAGGTTGAAGCGCTCTGGCGCGAAAGTCAGTTCCTCGGTGACCCCGTCTTCGCGTTCGTAGCGGAAATGGACCTCGGCGTACCCGCCGAGGCTGGTGCGCCCGCTTGCCCGGGTGATGAAGGGTTTATCCCCCATGCCGCCTTTGACAAAGGGCCGCTCCGGTGCCTGGGCCTGCGCCGCCGAGGCTAGCAGCAAGACCGCCCCTAGTACTTTACCCAATTTGGACATGGCTGCTCTCTTTCAGTCTATGGTGATTTCCAGGATTTCTTCTTTTACTGCTACAAGGTACCGGGGAAGCGGCTTCTGCGCCGGCCCCCTGAGTACCTCCCCCTCCCAGGAAAAACTCGACCCGTGGCAGGGGCAGATAAGGGCATTGCGCGCGGGCCGCACCTGGCAGCCCAGGTGGGTGCAGCGGGCACTGAGGGCCCGGAACTCGCCGGTGCCCGTCCGGTGGATCAGGATGGGGTCATCGAGACCGGCAGCCCGCACCAGGGCATAGCCCTTTTCGGAGAACTCCGCCGGCAACTCGGCCAGGGGCACCAGCACCCGTCCCTGCTCCAGGCGACCTTGGTACGCAACCGTGGCCGCACAACCGCACAACCCACTGCCCACCACCAACAGAAACTGCCGGCGGTCCATCTCAGAGCGATCCGAGGAAGGCCAACAGGGCCTGCTGCTCGGCGCTGACCAGCCCCACGTAGGCATCCCTGGAAGCCTGGGCCTCCCCTCCATGGGCGCGGATGGCCTGGTCCAGGGTGGTGGCCCGGCCGTCATGAAGAAAAAAGGCCTTCCCTCCCAGGAACTCCGCCACCAGGCGCGTGCCCCATAGGGGCGCGGTGCGCCATTCGCTGCCCGTGGCGTCTCCGTCCGGCCGATCGTCCGCCAGCCCAGGCCCCATGTCGTGCAGCAAGAGATCTGAATAGAGGCGCGCCTCCTGCTGGCTCAACTGCGGAATCCAGTGCAATCCGGTTTTCATGGCCGGCACATGGCAGGATGCGCACTGGAGCTGGGCGAAAACCGCTGCTCCCTGCGCCACCTGCGCGGTCCGCTCCCCCTGGTCTGAGGGGGACAGGAGCCGCACGTACATCACCGTCTGCAACACCGTGGCGGCCGGGATCTCGGGGTCGGGGACCTGGTCGCCCAGGGCCACGCTGCCGGCCTGGGGGTGGGGGTTCTCCTCAGGCAGAAAATCACTGGTGATGCCGATATCCTGCTGGTACGCCGCCGACACCTGCTGCACTAGGGAGGAAACCTGGGCTTTGCGCGAGAAACGCCCCAAGTGCAGGCCTGGTCCCCCTCCCACGTGGCTCTCGGGCACGAAGTCCGGGGCGGGGACCCAGTTGGCCCTGCCGGAGATGCCGTCGCCGTCCCGGTCCTCGGGGTCCTCATTGGCCAGGATGGTCTCTACCGGGATGCCTTCGATCAGCCCCATGCCAAAGACCGGGGGCGGCAGCCGGAAGGATTTCTCGACCCCGGCGGGCACCTCTTCGAGAGGGACCCCCGGAATGGACTTGTCCTGGTGTTGGGGACCGCCCTGGTCGCTGAGCAAATCACCCGCCTTGCTGAAACGAAAAAAACTCTCCTGCGGCGTGCCCCGGCCATCCCCTGGGTGGCAGCCCTCACAGCTGAGGTTGTTGAAGATGGGCCCCAGGCCCTCGGCCACGGTGAAGACCCTGGCGAAATTCTCGTCCCCCTGGATAAAGGCCGCGTTCAGGCCGCCCGGCAGCTCGTCCATGGGTGAGGAGAAGGTATCCCCGGCAAGCGGTGCGCTGGTCATGACCTGGTCGCAGCCGGCTATCCCGATGAGTGCGACGGCGGACAGAAAAACAGCTACACATTTCATGGAGCACCTCTCTATAAGGATTTTAGCTTGAGCTTTTTTAAAATTTAGCTTTGGCTAAAATATAGTTTGTCTAGACAATTGTCAACTGCTTGTCCATCACCCTGGACCGCCCTATCTTTGCCTTCCCCCCACGAGGAGATGTTAGATGAAAATCGCCGCGATCGAACAGTTTTCCCCCCTCCCTCGCGTGCGGCTGGTGAAGATCACCACCGACGCCGACCTGGTGGGCTGGGGCGAGACCACCCTGGAAGGCAAACCCCTGAGTACTACCGCCGCGGTCGAGGAGTTGAGCGCCTATTTTGTCGGCAAGAACCCCCTCGACATCGAACATCACTGGCAACACGTGTATCGCTCGGCCTTCTTCCGGGGGGGCAATGTGCTGATGAGCGCCCTGTCCGGCATCGACCAGGCCTTATGGGATATTGCGGGCAAGCACTTCGGCGCGCCGGTATATCAGCTATTGGGCGGGGCCGTGCGCCAGCGTATCCGAGTCTATGCCCACTGGGGCATCGGCGACCTGAGCACCCAAGGCCAGGAACAGGCCCGCAAGCGCCTGGAGTGGCTGCAAAAGAAGGGCGGGTACCAGGCCTTCAAGGCCGGTCCGGGCGGAAAGTGGCGCGGCCACGAACCCCCAGCCATCATCGACGCCTTCGTCAAACGGGCCTATATGATGCGGGAATGGGTGGGACCGGAGGTGGAACTGGCCTTCGACTTCCACGGCAAGATGACCCCGGCCCTGGCCGTGGAAATATGTCACGAACTCAAGGGCATGCGGCCGATGTTTGTGGAGGAGCCGGTGCCCCAGGAAAACGCCGATGCCCTCAAATGGGTGGCCGACCACGTGCCCTTCCCCATCGCCACTGGCGAGCGCCTGCTCACCCGCTGGGGCTTCCGCGACATCCTCGAAAAACAGGCCGCCGCCTACCTCCAACCCGACATCTCCCATGCCGGCGGCATCACCGAACTCAAAAAAATCGCCAACATGGCCGAGGTCTATTACACCCACCTGATGCCCCACTGCGCCATCGGCCCGGTGGCCTTCTCCGCCTCGCTGCAGGTGGACGCGGTCTGTCCCAACTTCCTCATCCAGGAGCAGATCGACCAGGGATTGGGGGGCGGATTGCTGAAAGAGGACTGGCAGGTCAAGGAAGGCCACATCGACCTGCCCACCGGCCCTGGCCTGGGCTTCGAGATCGACGAAGAGGCCGTGCGCCAGCGCTGCGACTACACCGAGGAATTGGGCG
>CAMAVQ010000068.1 GCA_945861755.1 Gemmatimonas phototrophica | reverse complement strand
GGGGGCAGCATCACCGTTGGTCCCTCTGAGGGGGATGTGCGGGTCGAGACCGCCGGCGGCAGCATCCATATCAGCGAGAGCAAGGGCACCGTGGATGCGGAGACGGCTGGTGGCGGCATTACCGTCGACGGTTCGGGCGGGCCGGTGCGCTTGAGTACCAGCGGCGGCGGCATCCAGATCGCCAAGGCCCGCGGCTTCATCGAGGCCGAAACCGCTGGGGCCGGCATCGACGCCGAATTGGCCCTCACCGACATGGCGGCCGACGGCCACTGCACCCTGACGACGGCTGGCGGCAACCTCACCCTGTACCTGCCCGCCGCCTTACCGGCCACCATCGACGCCCAGTTGCGCATCGAGCGCAAGGTGGGCCGCGACTACCGCATCTACTCCGACTTCCCCATCACCATCCAGGGCGAGGGCACCAAGCTGATCACCGGCAGGGGCGAGGTCAACGGGGGCGGCAATCTGATGAAACTGTACACCACCAATGGCGACATCTACATCAAGAAGGGGGCCAAGTGAGCACCCGTCGGGGAACGGGCCTGCGAGGGCAGCCTTTCCCCGACGCCTATATGACCGGCTTAAGCTGGATGTGTAATTCGTCCAACTGGCGCGCCGACACCGACCCAGGCGCCCCCATGAGCAGATCCTGGCCCTGCTGGTTGAGGGGAAAGGCGATCACCTCGCGGATATTGGGTTCCTCGGCCAGCAGCATCACCATCCGGTCGATGCCGGGGGCAATCCCACCGTGGGGCGGTGCCCCGTACTGGAAGGCGCGGATCATGCCGCCAAATTTCTCGTCCACCATTTCCCGCGAGTACCCAGCCAGTTCAAAGGCCCGGTACATGATCTCCGGACGGTGGTTGCGGATGGCCCCACTCGACAACTCCAAGCCGTTACAGACGATGTCGTACTGGTGGGCCAGGATCTCCAGCGGCGGCCGGGTCTCCAGGGCCTCCATCCCCCCCTGGGGCATGGAGAAGGGATTGTGCGAGAATTCCACCCCGCCCCGCTCCTCGCTCCATTCGTACATGGGGAAGTCCACGATCCAGCAGAAGCGGAAGACCTTGGGCTGGCGCAGATCGAGCAGATCGGCCAGGTGGAGACGCAGGGCGCCGGCCAGTTTGACGGCTTTTGTTTCCCCGTCGGCGACGAAAAGCAGGGCGCTGCCCAACTCGGCCTTGGTCTGCCGGCGCAGTTGCTCGGTTAACTCCTGCCCCAGCGCCCCGGCGATGGAACCCTCCACTCCACCCTCCTTGAAGAGCAGGTACGCCAGGCCTTTGCCGCCCTGGCTGATGACGCAGCGCTCCAAAGCGTCGAAGAAGCTGCGCGGCCTAGCTGCCATTTCGGGGACGCAAAGCGCCCGCACCACCCCGCCTTCTTCCACGGTCTTGCGGAAGATCCGGAACCGCGAGCCGGCGAAGAGCGCCGAAACATCCTCGATCTCCAGGCCAAAGCGCAGGTCGGGTTTGTCGGTGCCAAAGCGGCGCAGGGCCTCGGCATAGGGGATGCGGGGGAAAGGCGCCGGGGTGACCTCCCAATCGCTGAACTCCCCAAAGAGTCCGCTGAAGAGTTCCTCCACCACCCCAAATACCTCCTCCTGCTCCACAAAGGACATCTCCACGTCCAACTGGTAGAACTCCCCCGGCGAGCGGTCAGCCCGGGCATCCTCGTCGCGGAAGCAGGGGGCGATCTGGAAGTAGCGGTCGAAGCCGGCCACCATCAGCAGCTGTTTGAACTGCTGCGGGGCCTGGGGCAGGGCGTAGAACTGGCCCGGGTGCATACGGCTGGGCACTAGGAAGTCGCGCGCCCCTTCGGGTGAGCTGCTGGTGAGGATGGGGGTCTGGAACTCGCTGAAACCCAGCCCACCCATGCGCCGCCGGATGCTGGCGATCACCGCCGCGCGCAGGGCGATACGCCGGTGCAGGGCAGCGCGGCGCAGATCCAGAAAGCGATACTGTAGGCGCAGGGCCTCGGCCACGGGCTGCTCCTCAGCCACGGCAAAAGGCAGGGGCTCCGCTGCGCTGAGCAGGGTCAATTCCTCTGCGTGGACCTCGATCTGGCCGGTCGCCATTCCGGTGTTCTCCGCTTCCTCGGGCCGCAGGACTACCGGTCCGGTGATGGTGATGACCGATTCCCGACTCAGTCGACTGGCTTCTTCGCTGCAAACACTTCCCGGTGTGAATACCACCTGAGTGAGACCGTAGTGGTCGCGCAAATCCACAAAGAGCACGCCGCCGTGGTCGCGCTTGCGGTGGACCCAGCCGGAGAGGCGGACGGTGATACCGGCGTGGTGGGCGCTCAACTCGCCGCAGGTGTGGGTGCGATAGGGGTGCATAACTCGTCCTTTCGATAAGAGAAAAAGAAAACCCGCTGCCCAGGGACTGCGGCAGCGGGTCGGTGTGGGTGGTGCTTAAACGAAAATCAGCCGGCCGTCGCAGTCCCTCCCGCAGAGGTGCGGTTATTATTACCCTGATTATTATTGTCCCCGTTGTTATCCACAGCGAGTCCGCACACCTCTTCGCTGCCGCTGCCGCTGATCTGCTCGGTGGCCGGCTGGCGCGCTTTGACCATGGGAAAGGGAATCACGTCGCGGATGCTCGCTGCATCGGTGAGCAGCATGACCAGGCGGTCGGTGCCCAGCCCCACCCCACCAGTGGGCGGCATGCCACAACCCAGGGCGCGCACAAAATCCGCGTCCAGGGGGTGCGCGGCCTCGCCCTGCGTCCGACGCTGGGCCAGGAACCGGTCCAATTGCTCCAGCGGGTCTGTCAACTCGGAGTAGGCGTTCCCCAGCTCCATGCCACAGACGTACACCTCGAAGCGCTCTGCTAGCCGGCCATGCCCGCGCTTGGCCCTGGCCAAAGGGCTGATCTCCAGTGGATGGTCCAGGACAAAGGTCGGCTGTACTAAGTGCGCCTCGCAGGTGACCTCAAAAAGCTGGGCCACCGCCAGTCCCCAGGAGAGCGGTTCCAGCGACTCAACGCCGCGCCTTTCCAGTTCTGCCTGCAGTTCATCGCTAGAGAGTGCATCTGCGTCCACATTGGCGTACTCCCGCAGGGCGTCGAGCATGCTCAGCCGCCGCCAGGGTGGCGAATAATCCACCTCCACGCCCTGATAGCTGAGCGTTGTCGAGCCGCAGACCTCGGCGCAAACTCCTGCCACCAAGGTTTCAAAGCGGCGCATCTGATCCTCGTAATCGGTGAAGGCTTCGTACCACTCCATCATGGTGAATTCCGGGTTGTGGGAACGGTCGATGCCTTCGTTGCGAAAGTTCTGGCAGATGGTGAACACCTTCTCGAAACCCGCCACGATCAGACGCTTTAGGTGTAGCTCCGGAGAGATGCGCAGAAATTGTTCCTGGTGATCCAGCGCCCAGACCGAAGTGGTGAAGGGCCGGGCTTCTGCCCCTCCGTACAGCGGGGTGATGGTCGGCGTAGAGACCTCTAGAAATCCCTCCTCCTCCATCCGGCGGCGGATCGCGGCGATGATCCGACCGCGTTGGTAGATCCGCTCCCGGTCTGTTTTATCCAGGAGCCAATGCAGGTAGCGCTCCTGGTACTTCACCTCTGGATCTGCCACCCGGTAATAGGTGGTCTCCCCGGCCTCCTTGCCGATGGGAATGGGCACCAGAGCCTTGGCGAGCAGGATGCAGGAACGCACCTGCACCGACAGTTCGCCCGTGCGCGTGCGGAAAATGGTTCCCTCGACGCCGAGCATATCCCCAAGGTCGAGCAGGGAGAGCGCTTCCCAGCCCTCTCCCAAGGCCTGTTGGGTGAAGTAGAGCTGGATCTTGCCGGTGTGGTCCTGCAAGTCCATGAACAGAGCCCGGCCCATCCCCCGCCGCGCCCAGATGCGGCCCGCGATCTTCACCGGCAGCTCGGGGGACTGGTCTTCCCTCACCTCGCCGATCCGATGGGTGGGCGAAAAGGTATAAGGGTAGGGATTCACCCCGCTGGCGCAGAGTTCCTCCCTCTTCTCCATTCGGCGCGGGTCGAAGCCGTACGTTTGGGCATGGGGCGTTTCCATCAGCGGGATAACTCCTCTGCGTTTTGTGCGGAGAACCGTGTTCAGCTTTTCGCCAGGTACCCTTCGGCGTGTAACAACTCGGCGGTGAGGATGGCCCCGCCCGCCGCCCCGCGCACGGTGTTGTGGCTGAGGGCCACGAACTTGTAGTCGAAGAGATTGTCCTCCCGCAGCCGGCCCAGGGTCACGGCCATGCCGTTGCCCGCGTCGCGGTCGAGGCGGGTCTGGGGCCGGTTGTCCTCGGCAAAGTAGCGCAGGAAGGGCGAGGGTGCCGAGGGCAGTTTCAGCTCTTGCGGCTTGCCCTTGAAGGCAGCCCAGCGGCTGAGGATTTCTTCCTTGGACGGCTTGCGCTCAAAGGACACCGAGACCGCAGCCAAGTGCCCGTCCGAGACCGGCACCCGCAGGCACTGGGCCGAGATCAGCGGGCCGGCGGCCTCGACAATGCGATCGCCCTCGATGCGGCCCCAGATCTTGAGCGGTTCGCGCACACTCTTCTCCTCCTCCCCGCCGATGAAGGGAATCACATTGTCCTCCATCTCCGGCCAGGTCTTGAAGGTCTTCCCCGCCCCGGAAATAGCCTGGTAGGTGCATACCGAAGCCCGCAGCGGCACGAACTCGGCCAGGGCATCCAGAGCCGGCACATAGGGCTGGAGCGAGCAGTTGGGTTTCACCGTCACAAAGCCGCGCCGGGTGCCCAGGCGCCGGCGCTGCACCGGAATGATCTGCAGATGGTCGGCGTTGATCTCGGGGATAAGCATGGGCACATCCGGGGTCCAGCGGTGGGCCGAATTGGCCGAGACCACCACCACCTCCCGCTTGGCGTACTCGTCTTCGAGGATGCGCGTGGCCTCCTTGTCCATGTCCAGGGCACAGAAGACCAGGTCCACTTCCTGACTGATGGTGTCGATATCCTTCTCCACTTCCTTGACCATCAGCCGACCGATGGCCGCAGGCACCGGCATATCCATGGTCCAGCGGTCGCTCACCGACTCGGCGTAGGTGCGGCCGGCCGAGCGGGCGCTGGCGGCCACACTCACCACCTCGAACCAGGGGTGCTCGGCCAAGTGTTTGACAAATTTCTGGCCCACCATGCCGGTGGCCCCCAGAATACCTGCGCGCATTTTCTCCATCGGAGTGCTCCTTTCGGACAAAAAGAAAACCCGCTGCCGAGGGCGATTCGACAGCGGGTTGAGGTTGTGTCTATTGGTGTAGCTTAGAACTCAGCCGGCCATCGCAGTCCACCCTTAGCGGTGCGCTTATTATCATCCCGCTTAGTATTGGGCTTAGACTTCAGGCCGGTAGCGATCATTTTTGGGGGCCGTGTATTTTGGGATGTCTGGCGTCGAGTGTTCTTAATATATCGGCAGATAACTCCAAAAGCAAGAGAAACCAAGCCAGCGGCGGGGAGGTGACCCCAGAGGCCTTTACGGGGGGCGCAGCACCATATAAAGGGTGCTGGGGGGCCTGGGGGCTGGGCGTCGGCGGCAGGCCTGGGACTCGGGAAAGGCCGGGGTGGGTCCTTCCCCGACGCCCCACTGCCAACATGTTACCTTTCAGCGGAACCTGCGTCTAAAGAAGTGAAGCCCAACATGAGGAGCGCGCGTGGACGAGCAGATTGACCTGGGACTGATCGCCGCCTGCCAGCAGGGCGACCCAGCAGCTTTCCGCCAGGTCTTTGAACACTACCAGGACCGGGTCTACCGCCTGTGCCGGCACATGGCCGGAAACCCTCAGGACGCCGAAGACCTGGCCCAGGACAGCTTTGTCCAGGCCTTTGGTTCCATCCAGTCGTTCAAAGGGGAGTCCGCCTTTGGCACCTGGCTCTTCCGCATCGCCGCCAAATGCTGCCTCAGCGCTCTGAGAAAACGGCGCGCCGCCTTTGTCCCGCTAGACGAGGAAACACCCCTGCCCTCGGGCTCCAGCCCCGAGGACCAGCTCATGCGCAAGGAGCTGGGCAAGAGAGTGGAAGCGGCCATCGCCGCCCTGCCCGAAAACCAGCGCCTGCTCTTTGTGCTGGGCACCCAGCTCGAAATGCCCTACCACCAGATCGGCCAGATCGCCGGCTGCTCAGAAGATGCGGTCAAGATGCGCCTGCACCGGGCGCGCCAGCAGGTGCGCCATGCCCTGCGTCCTTACCTGGAGAGTTGAAGTGATGAACTGTTTCACCTGCGAGCGCCACCTATCGGCCTATATCGATGACGAACTGCCCGCACAGAGCCGCCGCGAGTTGGAGACCCACCTGGACGAATGCCCGCGCTGCCGCGCCGAGTTCGAGGCCCACCAGATCGCCTGGGAGACCGCCCATCAAGTGCGCGCCGAAGCGGCCCCGGATGGCCTCTGGGAAGCGATATCGTCTCACTTGAAGAAACCCGTCGAATCGACCCGCCTCGATGACCTGGCCCTGATGCTCAGAGGCCTGGCTGCCCAGGTGCAGGATCTGCAGCGCAGCGTGGATGAGCTGCGGCAGGATCAGGACAGTGCGGCAGAGCCGGAACCGCTGCGCGAGGGTATCCGGGTGCGCGCCAACCCTTTTGCTCCGGGCCAGCGGCGCGAATCCTCCATCGAAAGGCTGCGGCAAAGTTCGTAGGACTTGTACAGAAATTCGCCTTCACCAAAGGAGTGTGGAGTTATGGCTGCAAAAGAGCGCGCTGCCAAAAGCGGGGTTCAGGAACCGGTCGTCCTGCCAGAGGGCGCACTGTCCTCTCTGGGCGAGGTCGAAGTCGAAGTCTCCGTCGAGTTGGGCCGGCACATCCTGACCCTGGACCAGGCCCTGCACCTGGGAGAGCATTCCCAGATCGAGTTGGACAAGATGGTCGGCGAGCCCGTCGAGGTAAAACTCAACGGCAAGCTCTTTGCCCGAGGAGAAGTGGTCACGGTGAATGAGTACTTCGGGGTACGGCTGACCGAAGTCCTCACCCGAAAGGGAGAGTAATATGGAACCAGCGGAAAGCGGCACTCTAGAGAAAGCGGCATTGGTCCATCTTGGGGATATCGAGATAGAAGCGGTGGTCTACCTGGGGAGGCAGACCCTGAAGCTGAGCGAAGCCAATGCCCTCCAGACTGGGTCAGTCATTGTCTTACCACGGCTGGCGGGGGAAAAACACCCCCTCCACATCAACGGCACGCCTTTGGGAGAGGGAGAGACCGCCCTGGTCAGCGAACGCATGACCTATAGGATCACCCGGCTCGTGCCCATAGAGATCCAGGAGGTGTCTAGATGACAGCCCAGGACAACCCGCACATCACCGGTTTTTGTACCCGGCTGACAGTACCGGTTTCTATAGAACCCTGGAAACCGCTCTCCAGGGCCGTGGTCGAGGCCCTGCCGCCCCTGCCACCAGCCCTGGTCCGGGGGTGGAAACTCGAGGAACCACCCTCACCCCTAGCACCGCCGGCAGCACCCCCACCGCCACCTGCCCAGGGGCCTACACCCGCATTGCCTGCGGCGCCGACAGAGAACGCCTTCCAACGCTTCGCGCAGGCACCCGCCCAGCAGATCGCGCCCTTCATCTCCCACGAGCACCCGCAGACCATTGCGCTGATCCTCTCGCAACTGGCGCCGGCCCAGGCCGCCGACATCCTGGGGCTGCTTTCAGCGCCCCTCCAGGCAGAGGTGGCCTATCGCATCGCCACTATGCAGAGTATCCCCCCCACTACTCTCGACCATCTCAAGGAAAGTCTGGAGGTTGCGCTGCGCGACATTCTGGGCGGCAACAAAGATGTGGGGGGGGCCAAGGTGGTAGCCGACCTCCTCAAGCTGACTGCAACCAGCGTGGAAAAAAACATTCTGGACCGCTTCGATGCCCAGGATCCGGGGGTGGCTGAGTCGGTGCGCAATCTGATGTTCACCTTTTCCCACCTCGTCAAGCTGAGCGACCGCGAGATCCAGACCCTGCTGCGCGAGGTGGACCAGAAGGACTTGGTGGTCGCCTTGAAGGCGGCGAGCGAGGAGTTGAAGAACCAGATCCTTAACAATATGTCTGCGGAGGTGCGCACCTTTATCATCGCAGAAATGGAATTCCTGGGCCCCATGCGCCGGAGCGAGGTGGAAGAGGTGCAGTTGCGCGTTGTGCAGCAGGTGCGCCGGCTCGAGGAGCAGGGACAGATCACCATTGTCCGCGGCGGTGCCGGGGATCAATTCATCTGAGGGAGATAAAAGGTCATGGCTGACATACGTTCCCAGGAAGAAATAGATACCCGGCTAGCAGAACAGCTCAACCCACAACATACCCAGGAGGCCGCTGCCGCCACTTACGACTTCAAACATCCCGCCCGGGTCAACCGGACTCAGCTTCGCACCCTGGAAAGCCTGCACGACAACTTCGCCCGGCTGCTGGGTTCCACCTTCTCCGGGGCCATGCGCGAGGTGGTGAACGTGAACACCGCCTTCGTGGATCAGACTACCTACGCCGAGTTCATCATGTCCCTGTCCAATCCTGCCTGCTCCTACCAGTTCACCCTGGGGCCTACCACCGGCCGGGTCGTCCTCGATGTGGCCATGCCCGTGGTCTTCGCCGCCGTGGACCGCACCTTCGGCGGCAAAGGATCGTCCCAGGGCGGCGATCCCCGGCAGGTTACCCGCATCGAGATGGGCGTCATCAACCGCATTACCAAGCGGATGATCGAGGACCTGGAGGAAGTCTGGAGACCTATTCAGCGGGTGAATATCCACGACGTTGAACTGGAGACCAATCCCGAGTTCATCCGCATCATCCCGCCCGGCGAGATTGTCATCCTGCTGGCTTTTGAAGTGAACACCGCTAACGCCTCAGGACTGATCAGCCTGTGCTACCCCTACTTCACCCTCGAATCCCTCCTGCCCCGCCTGGGGCAGTTGACCTGGATGCGGGGCAACCCAGTGAACGAGGAGCGTCTCATCCTGGAAAACCGGCTGCGCCTGGGGCCCATGGATATTCCACTGGTGGCCGAGTTGGGGCGGGTGAAGATCCCGGTTCGTGAGGCGGAGAGCCTGCGGGCCGGCGATGTCCTGCGCCTGCCCACCCGCGCCGAGGAACCCGCCGTGGTCTATCTGGGAGGGAAGCCCAAGTACTGGGCGCACCCCTTTGCCGAGGAGAACGGAGAACTCAAACTGCAGGTGGCCGGCAAGATTCCAACGGAACAGCAGGGCAAGTACGGGACGGTGCGCTAGTCTAGTGGAGGGGTGATGACCCTAGCGGGGCAGGCCGCGAGGGTTAGCGCAGCGGCAGGCGGGGGGATTCCTTATTCATGGAGTGGCTGGGCAGGGAAGTCCGCGTGGCGCAACGCCCCATACGTTGGGCGTTGCGGGGGAAGGGCATTGGGGAAGGTAACGCGCAAGGTGGCGTCATTGCCCCGGCTGCCCATAAACCACTGGACTAGGGCACCAGACCCAGGGTTTCCATCATGATCGGGAACAGGTCGGTGTTCTCTTTGATGCCGCGAAAATGTTCGGAGCCCGGGCCCAGCGCCCCGGCGATCACCGGAATCGCGCTGTGGCCCTTGGTGGTCCAGCCGATGCACAATAGGCTGTCCAACTTGAGGCCGTGTTCGGGATAGGGCCCCTGCCGAGAGATCTGGGGAAAGCCCGCATAACAGGCCGTGCCCACCGACATCCCGCCGGTTTCGTGGTCGGCCACCACAATCACTAGGGTGTCGTTTTTGCGGCGGGCGTACTGGATGCCCTCGGCCACGGCCTGGTCAAAGGCAATGGCCTCCCAGATGGCGCGGGTGGCGTCGTTGTTGTGGCAGGCGTGGTCGATGCGCCCGCCCTCCACCATCAGGAAAAACCCCCGCTCGTTGTGGTCGAGTATCTCCAGGGCAGCCCGGGTCATGGCCGCCAGCTCGGGCTCGTCTTCGCCTAATCGGTCGTACAGGTAACTCATATTGCCATCGGCAAAAAGCCCCAGCAACTGGCGGGGCTGGCGCAGGTCGAGCCGGGCCAGTTCCTCGGAGTTCTGCACCACCTCGTACCCGGCGGCACGGGCTTCGGCCAAGAGGTCGCGCTCGTCCTGGCGCTTGGAGCCGGCCTCTGACCGGTGCGTCCAAAAGATCTGGCCGCCGCCCATCATCACCTGGGGGCGGGTCGCCAGCATCTGCTCGGCGATCTCGACCTCGGCACCCCGGTCGCTCACATGGGCGGCAAAAGCCGCTGGCGTGGCGTGGGTGAGGGTGGTGGTGGTGACCAGGCCTGTGCCGTACCCCGCGTCGCGGGCGTATTCCAGAATGGTCCGCAACGAGGCACTGTCAGGGCCCACCGCCAGGAACTTGTTGTTGGTCTTGCGGCCCGCCGACCAGGCTGTGGCGCCGGCCGCCGAGTCGGTGGTCAGGGCGTTGGCCGAATAGGTGGTTATCAGACTGATCTGGTCGAGCTGGTCCATGGCCAGCCGTCCCGCCGGCCCGTACGCGGCCAGACGGGCGGCCTCGCGCTGGGCCAGCCCCATGCCATCCCCCACAAAGAGGATCACCTTGCCGGGCCGGGCCTTGGCGCAACCCAGCGCCGCGACCATGCCCAGCATCAGGAAACACCTGCCCCTCTTATTTATCTGCATCTCATCTCCACAACCCGGTGGTCGTGCCAAAAAAAATCAGTAGAGAAAAAAACGCCCCTGCCGATGGTAGGTACTGACGCCCATCCCAAAACCAACGGCTAGTTATGAAAACCCCTCGTCTACAGCTGGAAAACGCCCTCATCCGCGGCGAACTGGTCACCGTCTGCTGGGAACCCACTTGCTCCCTGCACCGGCTGGAAAAATGGGGGGCGCAGCAGTGGCTGCCCTTTGCGAAGAGCCCTGCCTATCGCAACTACACCCACGGCATATGCCCCGACCACGTCCGCCTGCTCAAGGAGGAGATCGACCAGTTCCTGCTCGAGCATCAGGCCGAAATTCCGCGCCATTTCGAAGTCGAATACCAGCTCGCTCCCGAATATGAGTCTGAACTGATCGCCGCCTGAGGTCTAGTCCTCTTTCGACAACATCACCGGCTCCAGGCCGGCAATCTGCTCGTCCACCGGGAAATAGGGCCGCGCCAGGCGTTTGTATTGCACCTGGCGCACCGTGGGCGGCGTGGGGCCCGGCGTGTCCAGGACAAAAGCCTCCCGGGCAAAAGCGCCGTAGGCCTGGCGGTAGTTCATCGGATTCTTGGCCACCACAAACTTGGCCGCTTTGGGTACCATGCCCAGGGCAACGAACTGCTCGTCCATCCAATCGTAGGTCGGATGGGTGGCCACCAGCACCTCGATCTGCCCCACTTCTAGCACCGCCGCCGGCCCCATATTCCCCTCGGTGCCGCCCCAGATCCCGCCCAGATATCTGAACCGCCCGTCGCCCAGGCGCAGCACCCGGCCCTGCACCCGCACCGGGGTGCCCCAGCGCGGATCGAGGTGATGGCCCAGTTCCACCTCCACCTGGGCGCCGACGCCGGCCTTGTGACAAAGCGCTGCGGCCTGTGGGTCCACCACCGGCACCAGGGCCGGGCCGGGCAATTCCACCCCCAGCAGCGCCTTGAGGGTGGCAACACTGTCGCCGGCCGCCCCGCCCCCACAGCAATCCCCGGTCTCCACCAGGATCACTGGTCCTCCCTCCAGTCTCAGGCCCTCGGCCACTGCCTGCTCGGGCGTATAGGTCTGAGGCTCCAGCTCAAAACGCAAATCCCAGTATTGCCGGGCCAGGTCCAGCGCCAGTGCCTTGGCTCGGGGCAGGTCCCCGTCGGTGATCACCAGGGCCCCGCTGCCCATGCCCGGCTGGTCCAGGTACGGATGTACCATGAAGGCGCTGGTGGACAGGATGCCTTCGCGCCCCTCCAGGGCTTTAGTGGCAGCCATGATCTGGCCAAAGGGGTCGCCCCACTCCGTGGAACCGCGCACGCCGCTGGTGACCACCGGCACCTTGGCCATGGCCATCGTCGGCCGGCACCGTCCCGCCACGATTTCCAGCAGCAGGCGCGCACCCCGCTGGCCCGTGCTCAGGGCGTCGCGGTGCGGATAGGTCTCCCAGGCCACCAGGGCATCGGCGCCGCGCACCATCGCCGCCGTGACGTGGGCGTGTAAGTCCAGGGTGACGACGATGGGCACCGCCGGCCCCACCAGCTGGCGCACCGCACTGATCAGATCTCCTTCCAGGTCTCCGGTCTGCTCAGCCACTGCCGAGCCGTGCAGGGGCAGGAGCACCCCGTCCACCGGCAGGGCCGCGCTCAGGCGCTGGAGCAGTTCGCCCTTGAGCTGGTCGTAACAAGCAGCCGTCAGGTACCCGCCCGGACAGGTACTGGCGTAGAGCAGCGGCACGGCTTGCGCCCCGGCCTCGCGCAGCACTTCGAGCATCCCGCCCACAGCCCCGCCCTCCATCGCCAAGATCTCCCCATCGCGGCGCAGGTCGTAGCGGACGAACCAGTCCAGGTCGATGGGCGGGCCGCCTAGTTGATTGCATTCGGTGAGGATGCCGCCCAGAGCGATGCGCGGTGCGTTGCTCATGGGGCCTCCTCATAGGGCGGGGCCTCGGTGAAGTACTCGGTGCCGAAGGCCATGTCCGAATAAGCGCCGTCCGGGATCTGCAGCGGGTCGGCCAGGCGCAGGCGCTCCACCACCTTCCAATCCAATTCTAGTCCCAGGCCCGGAGCCCGGCTCAATTGCAATTGCCCATCCCGCACCTGCAAGGGCTCGACCAGCAACTCCTCGATAAAGGGATTGCCGGTGCGGTCCATCTCCACGGTGATCCCGTTGGGCAGGGAGGCCACCACCTGGGCGTTGGCAGTCAGGGCCACTGCGTCACTCCAGGTGTGGGGGGCCACCCGCAATCCGTGTTCGCCGGCCAGGCGGGCCACCTGCAACAATTGCCCGATGCCGCCACAGCGGCAGGCGTCGGCCTGGACGATGTCCACCGCCCCGGCGCGGATCAGCTCCCTGAAGCCCTGGAACCCGAACTCGTTCTCCCCGGCGGCCACTGGCACCGGCACGGTGCCGCGCAGGGCGGAGTACGCGTCGATGTCCTCGGGGGTAAAGGGTTCCTCGTACCAGAAGACCTGTTGCTCTCCCAGGAACTTCCCCATGCGGCGGGCCAGCTCCAGGTGGTAGCGCATCGAGGCATCGGCCATCAAATCGCGGTCTGGGCCAATGGCCCGGCGCACTGCCCGCACCGCCTCGCGGTCGTACTCCTCGCTGCGGCCCAGACGCATCTTCATCCGGCGGAAGCCCTGGTCCAAATGGCGGGTCGCTTCGGCAGCCAGATCCTCGTATTCGTTCCACAGCAGGCCACTGGCGTACACCGGGCAGGAGGGCCGGCTCCCGCCCAGTAAATCCCACAGAGGTTTGCCCTGGGCCTTGCCGCGCAGATCCCACAGGGCGATCTCCACCCCGCCCAGGGCCGAGAGCGCCGCGCCCTTGCGGCCGTACCAACGGGTCAGCCCGTACATCCGCTCCCAGAGCGCTTCCACCTGCGACGGGTCAGCCCCGCGCAGCAGCGGATCGAGCTGGTCTCGCACCACCAGGTAGGTCAGTACTGGATGGGAGTAGACCGACCCGATCCCCACCTGGCCGGTGTCGGTATGGACCAGGATCAGGGTGGTGACGCGGGCGGTACACACCCCACCCGCGCCGCGGAATCCGTACCCTCCTGGGTACTCAAAACGCAGATTGATGGCCTCGACGCGATCGATCTTCAATATTAGAGCCTCTCCGCAACGGATAGATGATATGCGTGTGAATTTCGGATGACTTTCACCTCATCCTCTTCCTCTCTTGTGGCTCAATACCCTACTCAGTACCCTACAGTGTAAAATATCCGCACTCTCCTCACAAGAAACGAGGGAACCATGAAAACCCGGCAGCTGGTCGTGACCGAGCCCGGCCGCATCGAAGTAGAGGAGCAGGAACTCGACGAAAGTCTCAAAGCCAACGAGGCCCTGGTCCAGAGCGAGTACACCATTGTCAGCGCCGGCACCGAGGGGGCCGGCTTCACCGGCCTGGTGAAGGAGATGCCCTTTGGCGATGGCGGCCAGTACCCCCGCACCACTGGGTACGGGCACCTGGGCCGGGTGCTCAGCGTCGGTTCCGGGGTGAGCATGTGCAAACCCGGCGACCGGGTGCTCAGTTTCTCGCGCCACGCCTCCGTGGTCAAGGCCGACGCCGGCCGTATGGCCCTGCCGGTTTCGGCAACGGCTCCGGGCCAGCACCTGGTTTTCACCCGCATGGCCGGGGTGAGCATCGCCGCCCTGCGTTCTGCTACCGTGCAGCCAGGCGATACGGTGCTGGTGATCGGCATGGGCCTGGTGGGCAACTTCGCCGCCCAGCTCTTCCAACAGGCCGGCGCCGAGGTCATGGCTACTGACCTGGCCCAGTTCCGTCTGGACCGGGCGCGGGCCTGCGGCATCGGGCGGGTGGTGAACGCTGCCAAGGACAATCTGGAAGAAGCCGTAAAGGAGTGGACCGGCGGCCGGGGTGCCCACGTGGTGGTCGAGGCCATCGGCCGCAGCGAGGTAGTGGCCCAGGCGGTGACGCTGGCCCGCCGCTACGGGGAGGTGATCCTGTTGGGCAGCCCGCGGGCCAAAGCGGTCTTCGACGCCACCCCCATGCTGCTGCGCCTCCACCTGGAGGCCATTCGCATGATCGGCGCCCTGGAATGGCGCTGGCCCCAGCACGAGACCGAGCGGGGCCGCGACCTGACCGCCAACTACCGGATGCTGGCCGAGTGGGTTGCCACTGGCCGGCTGCAGGTGGCCCCGCTGCTGACCCATCTGGCCACCCCGGATCAGTGCCAGCAGATCTACGACGGGCTCAGCGGCAAGAAGGAGGAGTTCCTGGGAGCAGTGTTCGATTGGACCCGCTGAGCCGCTTCAGGGGGCGGGAACCAGGTATGCCGCCAGCGCAGCAAAGGGATCAGGGCCCGGCTCCAGTTCGGCCAGGGTGCGGGCTCCGGCCACTTCCTGCAATTCCAGGGTGAAGCGCCAGAGCCGGTGCCGGGTAGCCACCCGGGCGCCGGTGTCGAGGGTGATCCAGTGCTCCCAGCTGGCCTGGAGTCCGCCGAGGGGAATGATCGACACCCACATCCGCCAGGCGCGGGGCAGGCCGTCTTCCCCTGCCAGCCACAGATAGGAGTCCCCCGGCGTGGCCCCGCCGCTGCGGTAGCTGATCAGCAGTCCCTCTTCGCCCCCAGGCAACGCCACCAGCCGGCGTTCTGTCCCAGGATCGAAGAATTTGGCCACGGGGTTGAGCCAGAAGGAATCGTTGATCCACAGGCGCCAGGCCTGCTCGATGCGCTTCTGCGCTTCGGCAGCCGGCAGGAGTGCCCCTTTGCGCCAGGCCAGCCCCACCTTTCGGTCCACGTCCAACTGCACCTCGAAGTCCTCCCAGCGCACCCGGGCCCAGCCCCGCTGCCGGTCCCACAGGTGGTGATGCCCGGCAAAGATCCAGCGCACGGCCCCAGTCTGCGCCCAGGCCGGCACCCCGGCAGCCCCCTGCAGGCGCTGGGCCAGAGCTTCGGCCTCGGGACCCATCTGACCCTGGGGCAAAGGTTGGTCGAGATACTGGAAAAATCCGCTCCCTGCAATCAGGAGTGCAACCAGGATCACCATCAGCTTCCTGCGCCAGTTTGAGGTGGGTCGGGCCTGAAGTGTGCCGCTGACAGCCAAGGCAATTAGCGCCGGGAGGCGATTTTTTCGAGCTGGCCCAGCAACTCCCGACCACCGCCCACCAGCAGATCCATGTCGGACCGGAGGGTGATGGCCTGGAAGCCGGCCTCCTGTTTGGCGGCAAAGTCGTCGGGGGCATAAGTATTGCAGCAGGGCATCTTGCCTGCCGCCAGGGTCGCCTCGACAATGCGCTTCATCGCCGCCTGGTGGTCGGGGTGCTGCTCGTAGATGTGGCGATGGCGGGCCAGACCCATGGACAGAGCCAGATCTACCGGGCCCACGAAACAGCCGTCCACTCCGGGCAGGGCCATGATCGCTTCGGCGTTGTTCACCGCGTCGATGTGCTCCATCTGCACCAGCAGTAGGGTATCCTCATTGGCCTTCTCCGGATAGTCGGCCCCGTAGTGGAGAAAATTGTCCCCGCCCAACGAGCGGCCCCCCAGGGGCGGGTACTTGGCGGCGCGGGCCAGGGCGCGGGCCGCCTCGACCGTGTTGACCATCGGCACCACCACCCCGCCGGCACCCAGGTCCAGCGCCTTTTCCACTTCTGAAGGGATGCCAATCGCTGTGCGCACCAGGGGCCGGGCCCCGCCGGCGCGGATGGTGTGGATGCATTCGTACGCCGTCTCCCAGTTCATGGGGCCGTGCTGCATATCGAGGATGATCCAGTCCCAACCCATCTGCGCCAGGTACCGCGAGACCATGGGCTGGGGGATGCTCTGCCAGATGCCAATCTGAATCCGGTTTCCACTCATATAAATTCGCACTCGAAGGGTTTGTTGCGGCCGGGCCAAATATAGGCACCCGCTCCCCGCCGGCACAGGCCACGGGGTGGTTGCGGCGGGCGAGGCGACCTATCTTCTCGGTGTAAAATGGAGACCAAGCCCATGAATGTGGACGCACCCGACTTTACCGCCCTGCGCGCCGACTTTCCGCGCGCCCGCACCGCCGCGTATCTCGACAACGCTTCCTCCCACCCGATCAGCGTGCACTCAGCCGCGGCGCTGCACCGCTATATCGGCTGGCTGACCGACGAGGTGGGCGATCCCTGGTGGCCGCAGTGGGCCGCCACCCGCGACGAGGCCAAACTGCTCTTCGCCCAACTCATCAACGCTAGGCCCGAAGAGATCGCCTTTGCCCGCAGCACCGTCGAGAGCGAGAGCAACCTGCTCAATGGCATGGGTGAATACCTGGCCGGCGGCAACGTGGTGACCAACGACCTGCACTACGGGGCGGCCCTCTACAACTACCAGATGCGGCTGCAGGATGGCCTGGAGCTTCGAGTCGTCAAGAACCGCAATTGGCGCATCGAGCTGGAGGACATGGCCAAGGCCATCGACCATAACACCCGGCTGGTCTCCATCTCTCTGGTCTCCAACGTCAACGGCCTGCTGGCGCAGGTGAAAGAGATCAGCGAGTTGGCCCACGCGCACGGGGCCCTGCTCTACGCCGACATCATCCAGGCCGCCGGCGCCGTGCCCATCGACGTGCGGGCCATGGGCATCGATATGGCCGCCTGCTCCACCTTCAAGTGGCTGATGGGGGTCAAGGGTTTTGGTTTCCTCTACGTGCGGGCCGATCTGCAGAACACGGTGGTGAAACCCACCCAGCATTCGGGTGGGGTGCGTCAAAATTACCCGCCCTGGACCGCCGCGCCCGATCCGGCCATCCCCGAGATCTCCCACACCCCGGTGCCTGGGCCGGGCTGCTACGAAGTCAGTTACCCCTCCTACGAGGGAGCGGTCTGCGCCCAGGAGAGCCTGCGCTATATCCTGCGCCTGGGGGTGCCCCATATCCGCGCCCACGTGCGCGGCCTGGCCGAGCGCCTGCAGGAGGAGTTGCCGGCCATCGGCTATACTTCCATCACCCCCAGAGGCAACGAGAGTTCGATCCTGGCTTTTGTCGCCAAGGACCCCGAGGCGACCATGGCCCGCACCCGCGCCGCCGGGGTGCATGTGGCCATGCGCTACGGCGACAAGCTGCGCCTCTCCCCCTCCGTATACAACAACCACGAAGACATCGACCGCCTGCTGGCGGCGCTCAGGTGAGGAAAAATGGGATGGCTGAGGATTCGCAGTACTCTGATCTGATGCACGAGAAGAACGTCGAGATCCCCATGCGGGACGGGACCATCCTGCGCGCCAACATCACCCGGCCCAAAACCGAGGGCACCTTCCCGGCCATCGTCGAACGCACCCCCTACAACAAGGAGGGCGGCTCAGAAAACGCCATCGGCGCCCCCGAGTTCTTCGCCAAGCGGGGATACGCGGTGGTCATTCAGGACGTGCGCGGCATGTTCGCCTCGGACGGGGTCTTCTACCCCTTCCGCGACGACGGGGCCGGCTTGAACCGCGACGGGCACGACACCGTGGAGTGGATGGCAGCCCAGCCCTGGTGCGACGGCCAGGTGGGCATGTTCGGGGGGTCGTATTCGGGGGCCACCCAGTACCGGGCCGCCCTCAGCCGGCCGCCCCATCTGCGGGCCCTCTTTGTGCGCGAATCCTCGGCCGACTATCAGCGGGAATGGGTGTACCGGGACGGGGCCTTTGAGCTGGGCTTCAGCCTGTACTGGGCCCACACCGTGACCAGCATCAACCTGAACAACCTGGCCAAGGGCGAGGACTTCGCCCGCCATCGCCGCCTGCTCGATCAGGCCAAGCTCGACATGGACGACTGGTACGCGCGACTGCCCTTACACCCCTGCCCCTTCCTGGTGGGCCTGAGCGACTGGCACAATGCCTGGCTGGAGCACCCTGAGGACGGGCCCTACTGGTGGCAGTTCAACGTCGAGAAATACCACGACCAGATCGAAACCCCCATCTACCACCAGGGCGGCTGGTACGACATCTTTCTGGCTGGCACCCTGAGAAACTACCTGGGCCTCAAGCGCCGGGCCCGCACCGAAGCGGCCCGCCGGAACCAGCGGCTGATCATCGGCCCCTGGGTACACGGGTCGAGCAATATCGGGGTGTCGAAGGCCGGCGAGTGGGACTTTGGCCCAGTGGCGGCCCAGGACTTCAACCAGATGCGCCTGCCCTGGTTCGAGCACTGGCTCAAGGGGAAGGACAACGGGGTGATGGAAGAACTGCCGGTGCGGATCTTCGTCATGGGCCGCAACCAGTGGCGGGCCGAGGCCGACTGGCCCCTGCCAGACACCCGCTACACCAACTACTACTTACACGAAGGACACAGCGGCTCCATCGACTCGCTCAACGACGGCACCCTCTCACCCCTGGCCCCCGAGGGCAGCGAGCATCCAGACAGCTTCGCCTACGACCCGGACCACCCTATCCCCACCCTGGGCGGCAATACCCTGGGCATCCCCGACGGGGTGCGCGACCAGCGCCCGGCCGATGCTCTCTGTCTCACCTACACCAGCGCCCCCCTCGACCGCGAACTAGAGGTCACCGGCCCGGTAAAGGCGGTGCTCTACGCCCTGTCCTCGGCCCCCGACACCGACTGGGTCGTGCGGTTGGAAGACATCCATCCCGACGGGTACTCGCGCAACCTGTGCGACGGCATCCTCCGCGCCCGGTACCGCAACTCCTTCGCCCATCCCGAACTGCTGGGGCCGGGCAAGGTCTACCGCTTCGAGGTGGACCTGTGGGCCACCAGCAATGTTTTCCTGCCGGGGCATCGCCTGCGGGTGGTGGTCACCAGCAGTTCCTTTCCCCGCTTCGACCGCAACCTCAACACCGGCGGACCCATCAACAAAGAGGCCGCCGGTCAGGTGGCGATCAACACCATCCTGCACGATATGCTCAGACCCTCTCACATCGTGCTGCCCCTGATCGAGCGCGACGGCCGCTGATTATTCGACCACCGCGGCGCTCACCGCGTTGGCGACCCGCCGCAACAAACTGCCGCCAGCCACCATCTGATTGGTCAGCACTACGCAGACCAGTTGCTGCTCCGGGTCGGCCCAGGCTACGGTGCCGGTGGCGCCGACATGGCCGTAGGTGGCGTCCGAGCGCAGCTCGCCGAAGAAGTTCCACACCCGCGACCCGGCCAGGCCCCAGCCCAGGCCCCAGGGGGCCTGCAGCCCTTTGTTCTGATCGGTGGTCATGGCCCGGACCGCGGCCGGGCTGAAGAGGCGCCGGCCCTCATGCGTTCCCCCATCCAGAAAGGTCTGCAATAAGATTGCCAGATCTATCCCTGTGCTGTGCATCCCACCCCAGGGATGGCCCATATCGCGCCAGTACAGACTGTTGGCCCCAAAGCGCTGCTCGTCGGCGGACTCCGTCATGGAGTTGCCGCACCACACGGTCTCGGGGATCTGGAAAGGCCCCAACCCCAGGGCGCTCTTCTCCATACCCAGGGGCGCGAAGAGTTCCTCCTGCTCAAAGTCACGCAGTCGCCGGCCGCTCACCCGCTCGACGATCTCGCCGGCCAGGAGCGTGCCCTTGCTCTGGTAGGCGAACTCCTTGCCCGGGCTGTAAAGCAGGGGGGTCTTCACTGCGGCGCGGACGAATTCGCTCAAGGGCGCGTGGGCGCGGCGCAGGGCGATGTTCTCGGGCAACATATCGGGCAGCCCGGAGGTATGGGAGAGCAGGTGGCGCACCTGCACCTGGGGCCGTTCCCCGCCCCGGAATTCGGGCAGATACTGGGCCACAGGATCATTCAAGGAGACCAGCCCGCGATCCACCAGCCGCATCAGGGCGCAGGCAGTCACCGGCTTGGTGATCGAGGCCAGCAGGAAGACGGAGTCGGGTTCCACGGGCGGAGCGCCGGCTTCGGGCCGCAGGTGCCCGTACCCTTGGGCAAAGGCCAGGGCGCCCCGGCGGGCCACCACCAGACTGGCGGCGCTGAGTTGGCCGGCGGCGATGGCACTGGCCAACAACTTGCCGGCCCTTTCGAGGGCTTCGGGGGACAGGCCCAACTGGGCGGGAGGAATGGTTTTCATCGGGACCTGGAAGGGTTGGAGGTGGGTGTTGGCAGGCAAAAGGTAGAGCCTCCGGCCCAGGCGGACAATGCAGGGGCGCGCTGCTTTTGTCCTTGACATGATCGCGGCACCTTGCTTATCGTTGACCTCATCATGAACCCGAATTCGCCATACCGGATGCTGCGGATCCTGCCCAGCGTCCCCGAACGGATCGGCAGCGAAATCTGCCGCCGCAAAGGCCATTTTCTCGCCTCGGAGAGGAGAAATCCGCCTGCACCACTCTGAGGAGCCATCGCTATAATTCGCATTAAGTAATTTGCGATCCATAAATTAGGCCGCGAGGGCACGCTCCTCGCGGCCTTTTTTATTTGCGACGAGGGAAAGAGACATGGTCGTCCTGGAAGCACACGAACTGAGCAAACATTACACCTCCGAGCCTATCCTAAAAGATCTCACCTTCAGGGTGATGCAGGGCGAGAAGGTGGGCCTGGTCGGCGAAAACGGCTGCGGCAAGTCCACCCTGCTCAAGATGATCGCCGGCCTGGAGGCGCCCACCGGCGGGGTGCTCACCCGCCCCGGAAGTCCCACCGTGGGGTACCTGGCCCAGGAATTGGAGTACACCCCTGGCCACACCGTTCACCAGGAGTTGCTGGAGGTCTTCGCCTCCCTGCGCGCCCTGGGCGGGCGGCTGGAAGCACTGCAGCAGGAGTTGGCCATCCCCGGCCTCGAAGCGGGGCAGCAGGAACGGCTGCTCGACCAGTACGGCCGACTGGCCGACCAGTTCGAGCGGGAGGGCGGGTACACCTTTGGCCACCGTATCGACACCGTGCTCAGTGGCCTGGGGCTGGCCCATCGGCGCGACCAGCTGGTAGCCGGCCTGAGCGGCGGCGAGAAGAACGTGCTGGCTCTGGCCCGCCTCCTGCTGCGGGAACCGGAAATCCTCTTGCTCGACGAGCCGGCCAACCATCTCGACTTTGCCGGTCTCGAATGGCTGGAGGAATTCCTTCACGCCTATCCGCGCACCCTGCTGCTGGTCTCGCACAACCGCTATCTGCTGGACCAGGTGGCGGGCCGGATTCTCGAAATCGAGGATGGTCGACTCGATACCTACGTGGGCAACTACACCGCGTACCGGGCGCAGAAACAGCAGCGACTCCTGGAGCAGCAAGCAGCCTATCAGGCGCAACAGAAGGAGATCAGCCGGCTCGAGGCGATGATCGCCCGCTTTGAGCTGTGGGGAAGTATCAGCGACAACCCCCAGCACGCCCGGCGGGCGCGCAACAAGCAGCGGCTGATCGACCGCATGGACAAGGTCGACCGCCCCCAGTTGGAGCGGGAAAGTATCGACCCGCGTTTCAGCGCCGCCCGCAAAGGGGGACGCATCGCCCTGGAGATCAAGAATTATACCCGCGAACTGGGCGGTCGGCAGCTTTTTTCCGGGGCAGAGCTGCACCTCAGCTACGGCGAAAGGGTAGGGCTCT
>CAMAVQ010000067.1 GCA_945861755.1 Gemmatimonas phototrophica | reverse complement strand
GGGTTGGTGGCTTTTTGCCGGGAACAGGGTTTCGACGGGGTGGATCTGGACTGGGAGCATCCCAAGGACCAGGGGGAAGCGCAGAATTTCGGTCTGCTCTTGGGGGAGATCTCCCAGGTTTTTGCCCCGGCTGGCCTGCAACTGAGTTCGGCGCTGGCCCCCTGGCAGGACCTGCCCGACGCCGTGTACCAGCACCTGGACCGCGTCCACCTGATGGCCTACGACAATCCGGGCCGGCATTCCACCTACGAGGCGGCGGTGACCGACGTGCAGCGCCTGCTCGACCGGGGGGTGCCGGCGGCCAAGATCTGGCTGGGGGTGCCCTTTTACGGGAGGAAGATAGACGATTCGTCGGCGGCGATGACCTATGCCGAGATCTACGCCCAGTTCCATCCGGGACCTGAGGTGGATGAGGCCGGCGGCTACTACTTCAACGGGCCGCAGACCCTCCAGCGCAAAGCGCGTTTTGCCCACGAGCGGGGGTTGGGGGGCATCATGATCTGGGAGTTGGGACAGGATGCCCCAGGGGAGGCGTCCTTGCTGCGGGCCCTGGGCCAGGCCCTGGCCAATCCCTGACTTGGGTGCAAAAGAAAACAGGCCCGGTGGAATGTAATCCGCCGGGCCTTGCTGCGTTTGGTGGCGCCCAGGCCTCGCCCAGCGGGGAGATGACCCCGACGGGCTCTCCCGGGGAGTGGTAGGGTAGGGAAGTCCGCGTGGTGTGGGGCCGGGTAGCGGAGCGGAGCGAGCGAGGGGAATGCAACGCCCCAACGTATGGGGCGTTGCCAACGCGCCTGGGGAGAGGCCGAAGTGGGTCGCTCCCCCCTGCACTCAACCGTGCTGGCCTTTCACCCACCCCACCACCTTCTCCACCATCACCGCCGTCGCCGTGCCGCTGAAGACGTGGCCGGCGCCGGGGATCTCGATGAGTTCCTTGGGCTGGTTGGCGCGGGCGAAGAGGTCGCGGGAGTCCTGCAGGGGCACGACATCGTCCTCGCTGCCGTGGACTAGGAGCCAGGGCACCCGGATCGCGGGGGCGAGGTCCACCACGCTGCCGATTTTTCCAAGGTCATCCATGTACGCCTGCGAGAGCGGGCAGGACTCATCGTCCCACATGAAGCCCCCGCCGGGCTTGACCATGCCAAATTCGCGTTGGGCGAAGTCCTTGGTGTGGACCATGCCGGCCAGGGAGACCAGGAAGGCAATGCGTGCGTCCTGGCTGGCCCGCAGCACGCCCACGGCCCCGCCCATGCTGTGGCCCACGTAGCCGACGGTGTGGCCTTTGAGTGCATCGAGCACCGCGCCCAGATCGGCAACTTCCTTGGTGATGGTGGAATCGACAAAGCGGCCTTCGGAAGCGCCGTTGCCCGAGAAGGAGAAGCGCAGGGCAGGGATGCCGGCAACAGCGAGCCCCTCGGCGAGCGCTACCACAAAGGCGCGGTCCTTGTTGCCGGTGACTCCGTGGCCCAGGACCGCGATGGTTTTGGACCCGGCGCTGCCGGGGTGGAAGGTGTAGTCGAGTTTTTCGCCCTGCGCATTGCGGATGATTCCAAACATGGATTCAGACCGTCTCTGGTGTGGGGATAGGTTCTAGGCGCACCGGGCAGACCTTGAGTTCGGCGGTCTGGGTGACGGGATCGTACCCCGAACCGGTGAGGATGTTCACCGGGGCCTCGTTAAAAGCAAAACTGGCGAAGACCGTGCCGCGCGGTGAGCGCCGGGTGGTGTGTACTTTGAGCTGGATGGCCCCGCGCGGGCTGGACATGCGGCACCAACTGCCCTCTGCCAGGCCCCATTCACGGGCATCCTCGGGGTGGACTTCGAGGGCTTCCTCTGAAAGGAAATAGTCGATGCCTTGGGCCCGGCCCGTCTGGGTGCGGGTGTGGTACGACTGCAGGCGCCGGCCAGTGGTCAACCAGACCGGGAACTCGGGGCTGATGGTCTCGGCCGGGTCGCGATAGTTGATGAGCTTGAAGAGGCCGCGGCCATTCTTGAACTCCCCCTGATGGAGGATGGGGGTGCCGGGATGGTCTTTGGTGGGCACCGGCCATTGGTACTCGCCCTTATCCACCCGCTCCCAGCTCAGGCCGGCGTAGATAGGGGAGAGGCTACACAACTCCTCGAACACCTCTTTGGCCGAGGTGAACTCGAAGCCGGGAATCTCCAGCCGGCGGGCGATCTGGGAGACGATCCACCAATCTGGCATAGCTTCGCCCTGAGCTGGCACCGCAGCGCGCAGGCGCTGCACCCGCCTTTCGGTATTGGTGCAGGTGCCCTCGGTCTCGCCCCAGGCCGTGGCCGGCAGCACCACATGGGCCAGGTCGGTGGTTTCGGTGGGGAAGATGTCGATGAGCACCAGATGGTCTAGGCTCTTCAGGGCGTGCTCGCAGTGCTGGCGGTCCGGGTCTGAGACCAGGGTGTTCTCGCCGTCGATGAGCATGGCCCTGATCTGTTCCCCGCACCGATCTAGCGCCGTGACCTTGGTCATGCCCCGATCCAGGTCCACCTCGCGCCCGTACAGGACCTTGAACTTGGCCTGGCTGGCCGGGTCGCTGCCGGGTTGAAAACCGGGGAAGTTGGCCGGCACCGCCCCGCAGTCGCCGGCCCCCTGGATATTGTTCTGGCCGCGCAGCGGATTGATGCCGGTGCCCTCGCGGCCCAGGTTGCCGGTCATCAGTGCCAAATTGCACAGGCTCTGCACATTGTCCACCCCGCAGATGTGTTCGGTGATGCCCAGGGTGTAGTAGATGGCGCCCTTATCCGTGCTCCCGTACCAGAGTGCGGCCTTCTCGATGTCGGCGGCCGGCACCCCGGTGATGGTCTCGGCCCACTGGGGGGTGAATTGGGCCACATGCGCCAGAAACTCCTGGCCGTGCAGGGTGCGATCCTCGATAAAGCGGGCGTCCACCAGGCCCTCGCGGGCGATCACGTGGGCCATGCCCAGCAAGAGCGCCACGTCCGAGCCCACCCGCAGGGGCAGGTACAGGTCGGCCATCTCCGCCAGGGGGATGCGCCGGGGGTCGGCGACAATGAGCTTGGCACCCCGCGCCAGGGCCCTTTTAAGGCGGGTGGCGGCCACGGGGTGGCACTCGGTCATGTTGGTGCCGATGCAGAAAAACACATCCGGCTTTTCCATGTCTGCCAGAGGATTCGACATTGCGCCGCGACCGATGGTGGCTGCCAGACCGGCAACCGTTGGAGCGTGTCAGGCACGGCTGCAGTTGTCTATATGGTGGGTGCCATAGCCGGCCCGGATGAACTTCTGCATGACATAGGCCGCTTCGTTGGGCGCCCGGCCTGAGGCGATGCCGAAGATGCTGTGCCGGCCGTAGGTCTGGGCGGCCTTGCGGAACCCGTCGGCGGCCCGGTCCAGGGCCTCGTCCCAAGAGGCCGGATGCAACTGGCCATCCTCACCCCGCACCAGTGGGGTTTTGAGCCGGTCGCGGTGCTGGACAAAGTCATAGGCGAACTGCCCCTTCACACACAGGGCGCCCAGATTGGCCGGCCCGTCCATAGCCGGCTGGACGCCCACCATCTTTTCGCCCTTGGTGAGGATGTCCATCGAGCAACCCACCCCGCAGTACGGGCAGGTGGTGCGGGTCTTCTCGATGGGCTCGGGAAGGGCGGCGGCGCGCAGGGCCTTCTTGTCGGACAAGGCGCCGGTGGGACAGGTCTGCACGCACTGGCCGCAGAAGGTGCAGGAGGAGTTCTTGAGCAGGTGGTCGAACTCGGTGGTAATCTGGGAGTGGAAGCCCCGGTTGGCGATGTCAATGGCGTGGTCGCCCTCCTGTTCGGCGCACACCCGCACGCAGCGGTAGCAGGAGATGCACTGGTCGTAGTCGCGCAGGATGAAGGGGTTGTCGTCCTCCACCTTGCTCCGGCCCGACTTGGCGCCGGCAAAACGGCCGCTGCGCGCCTCGTACCGGTCCACCAGGGTTTTCAATTCCTGGGAGGAACTGCCGCTGAGGGGGTCCACATCCACTTGGCGGTTCTCGGAGGCGACCATCTCCAGCAGGGTGCGCCGGTGCTGCTCCAACTGCGGCGTGACCGTGCGCACCTTCATGCCGGGCACGGCCTTGGCAGTGCAGGAAGCCACCGGGGCGCGTGCCCCCTCCACCTCCACGGCGCAGAGCCGGCAGGAGCCGAAGGGCTCCAAACGTGGATCATAACAGAGGGTGGGGATCTGGATCTGACGCCGGCGGGCGATCTCGTAGAGGGTTTCGCCTGGGGCGAATTCTACCTGTTCCCCGTCCAGGGTCAGGGTGGGCAGAGTGGGGTCGGGTTGAGGTGTAGCGCTCATGATCGCGCACCTTTCTGTACGTGTTGTGCCACTTGCTCTGGAAAATATCTCAGCAAACTCTCGGTGACGTGGGGGGCGGCCATGCCCAGGCCGCAGGCGCTGAGGGCCTTCATGGTCCGGCCCAGGTCATTCACCTCGGCGATCCAGGCCTGCAGTTCACGCGGGCCGGCCGCACCCGACAGGCGTTCGCTCAGCCGCTGGGTGCCGATGCGGCAGGGGAAACACTTGCCGCAAGACTCCTCGGCGAAGAAGGCCATGGCACCGTGGGCGATGGCCACCATATCGCGCTGGTCGTCGAAGACCATGATGCCCCCGGCCCCTAAGAAAGAGCCCTTGCTGCGGATGCCGGGCTCGTCGAGGGTGGTCTCCAGATCTGCGCCGGCCAGGAAGCCGCCCGAGAGGCCGGCCATGGTCAGGGACTGGATGGTGCGGCCGGGCAGCGGGCCTCCCGCCCACTCGTAGAGCAGAGTGCTGAGCGGCAGCCCCAGGGGGATCTCGTAGTTGCCTGGCCGTTGGATGTCGCCCGAGAGGCTGATCAGTTTGGTGCCGGCCTGGCCATTGAGGCCCAGACCGCGATACCAGTCGGCGCCCTTGCTCAGAATTTGAGGCACTGAAACCAGGGTCTCGACGTTGTTGACCGCCGTGGGCAAATTCTCGAAACCGTGGGTTACGGGGAAGGGGGGGCGGTTGCGCGGAAAGGGGCGTTGGCCCTCTAGGCTGTTGAGAAGGGCCCCTTCTTCGCCGCAGATGTACGCGCCGGCGCCCCGCCGCAGATAGAGGTCGAAGGAGAGCGGCTGGCCCAGGATCTGGGGCCCCAATAGCCCCGCCTGCCGGGCTTCGTCTAGTGCGCGTTCCAGAAGGTGATAGGTCTCCGGGTACTCGTAGCGCAGATAGATGAAACCCCGGGTCGCGCCCGTGGCATGGGCGGCGATGAGCATGCCCTCGATCACCGCGTGCGGGTCGTAGTCGAGGATGGCCCGGTCCTTGAAGCAGCCCGGTTCGCCTTCGTCGGCGTTGCAGACAATGCTTTTCGGGACGCCCGACGCTTCGGCCACTGCTTTCCACTTGAGCCCGGTGGGGAAACCCGCCCCGCCGCGGCCGGCCAGTTTGCTGTCGATGAGCAATTGGACCAGCTCGGTCGGGGCAAGCTCCAGAGCCTTCCTAAAACCCTGGTATCCGCCAGTGCGAGTGTAGCCTTCCAAGGTGGCGCGACCTGGCTCGCGTATTTGGGCAAAGACACACTCCTCGATCCCGCCCGGATTGGGCGGGGGCAAGGGAGAGGGTGCTGGATTGAGGGCCTGGCCAATGAGCACCTGGTCTGCCATCAGCACCGGAATGGGATCGTCGCAGCGGCCGGCGCAGGGCATGGGCACGGCTCCCTGGAGTTGGTCCAGCAGCATCTGGCTCCCCCGCAGGCTGCAGATGGGGCCAGTGCAGACTCGGGGCGCGGTGCGGCCACCTGGGGTGCGGGAGAGGTGGTGGTAGAAGGTGGTGGTGCCGTACAGCTCGGCCAGGGGAATATCAAGGGCGGCAGCAAGGGCGACTAGTGCGGCCTCGGAAAGGTACCCGTCCCGGTCGTGGAAGGCGTGCAACAAGGGCAGGAGAGGGGCCGGTTCGCCTCGCCAGCGCTCGGTCAGTTCCTGGTCGGTGGGTGCGGGCATTGGCCTTTGGTCGCAGGGGGTGGTTGCGGATCGACCAAATATATATAAAAGGATAGACAACTGCTAAGGGTATTCAGGTCTTTGCCGGCAGCAGGGCCAGCACCAAGAGGCTGGCAAAAAGCACGCTGCCCAGGAAGATGTGGACCACCTGCAGCGGAGGCGGGAGGGCCAGGTAAGCCAGGCCCAGACCGGCCAGCAGTTGGCCCAGGGCCAGCCCTAAGGGCAGCCAGGCCAGGCGGGGGAAAAGGGGCCGGCCCTTCCAGACCAAGAGGGCGCAGGCCAGCACCACTGCGAGAGCGGCGGTGCGGTGGAGGGGGTCCAGCCAGCCGACCTGGGCCAGGAGCTGGTCGCGGGGCATCCCCGGATTGGCCTTGATACTCAGGTCGATGCTGCCGCGCACCAGGGCCCCGACCACGACCTGCACCGAGGTCAGGCAGATCAGCGCCCAGGCCCAGGGGGCCAGGAGAGAGGGGATGCGGCGGGCCGGGGCCGCGCGGCTGTTGAGCAGGACCAGGATCAGCACCCCCAGCAGCAACAGGGCCAACACCAGATGAACGGAGACAAAACGGGGGTCCAGGTGGTAGCGGACCACCAGTCCACCCAGCCAGCCCTGCAAAATCACCAGGAAGAGGGCGAGCAGCGAGGGCCTGAGGATCGCGGGTTGGTGGCGGTGGTCCCGCCAGGCGACCCACGCGGTGCCCAGAATAAGGAAACCGGTGAAAACCCCGAGGAGCCGATTGAGGTATTCGATCCAGGCCTTTTCGAAGTTAAAAAGGGCCGGGTCGATATGGGACGGGAGTTGGCTGACGTCGGTGGGGGGAATCCAGCGGTCGAAACACTGCGGCCAGTCCGGGCAGCCCAGGCCGGCGCCGGCAGCGCGCACAAAACCGCCGATGCCGATCAGCACCAAGGTGGTGATCGAGGTGGCCAGGGCCAGTTTCTGGAAGCGGGTCATGGGAGGAGAAACTAAGGGGTGGCGCAGGGGGCCGCAACTGGTTGACACTGGCTCGGCGGCGCGGCTATCTTAAGGCCGCCAATTGCCTACCCGAACCCCCCGAGGAGGATGCTATGAGCAAAAAACAGGCGGTCGTCGCCCAGGCCGATGAGCTGGCCGACGGCCAGATGAAGCAGGTGTCGGTAGAGGGCACCGATGTGTTGCTGACCCGGGTCGATGGTCAGTACCACGCAGTAGGTGCCTATTGCACCCACTACGGCGCGCCTCTGGCTACGGGGGTGTTGAGCGGCACGCGGGTGGTCTGTCCCTGGCATCACGCCTGTTTTTCGGTGGTCAGCGGCGACCAGGAAGAGCCGCCCGGCCTGGATGCACTGCCCTGCTTTGAGGTGAAGGTCGAAAACGGGCAGGTCATCGTCGCGGTTCCTGAGGAGGCGACCAAGCAGCGGGTGCCCGGCATGGCCAAACCAGATCCGGCCGACCAGCGGGTCTTTGCCATCCTGGGAGGAGGTGCTGCCGGCGCGGCGGCTGCCGAGGTCCTGCGGCAGGAGGGTTTCAAAGGCCGGGTGGTGCTGATCGGCGCCGAATCCTTCCTGCCTTACGACCGCACCACCATGAGCAAGGGCTATCTGGCAGAGCGAGAGAAGCAGAGCGGGGTGCGGCCCTCCCGGTCCGAGGCTTTCTACGCAGAGCACGGCATCGAGGTCTTGGTCGGAAAAAGGGTCGCCAAGGTGCGAGCCGAGGCGCGGCAGATCGAGTTCGCCGACGGGGGCACCCTGCATTACGATGCCCTGCTGTTGGCCACGGGGGCAACCCCCAGACAGTTGCCCGTGCCCGGCGCTGAGTTGGATGGAGTGATGACCCTGCGCACACCCCTGGATGCCGACCGCATCGCCGCTGCCGCCCAGGCCGGGACCAAGGCCGTGGTGATCGGCAGCAGTTTCATCGGCATGGAATGTGCCGCCGCCCTGCGCAGCCGCAATGTGCAGGTGCAGGTGGTGGCCATGGAACAGGTGCCTTTTGAGCGGGTGCTGGGCAAGGAGGTGGGCGGCTTGTTCAAAACCATAGCTGAAGAGAGCGGCGTGGTCTTTCACTTCAATGCCCAGGTGGACCATCTGGCTGGCAAGGGCAAGGTGGAGAAGGTGGTGCTCAAGGGCGGCGTCGAGTTGGAGGCCGACCTGGTGGTGGTGGGGGCTGGGGTGAAGCCGGTCACTGACTATCTGGAGGCGGTGGCGAAGAATCCGGACGGGAGTGTATCCGTGGACGAGTTTATGAAGGTGGTGGGGGCTGACCGGCTCTATGCAGCCGGCGACATCGCCGCCTTTCCCGATCCGCTCTCTGGCGAACGCATTCGTATCGAGCACTGGCGGGTGGCCGGCCAGCAGGGCCGGGTGGCGGCCCGCAACATGGCCGGCCATGCAACTCCCTTTACCCAGGTGCCCTTCTTCTGGACCCGGCAGTTCAACCAGAATCTGCGCTATGTGGGCCATGCCAGTAGTTGGGATGAGTTAGTGGTGGACGGCGATCTGGGCCAGAAGAATTTCCTGGCCTATTATGTTAAGAGTGGCCAGGTGCGAGCCGTAGCTGGGGCCGGCCGCGACAAGGCCCTGTGCGCCATCGAGGAGTGTCTGCGCCTGCGCAAGATGCCGGCGTTGGCGGCGCTGCGGGCCGGCGGGTTTGACTGGGAGGCGCAGTTGCGGGCCTGATCCATTTGACATCGCGAGGGGCTGGCACGTTAAAGCGTGCCAGCCCCTTTTTTATAGTTCGATGACCCGGTGCTCAATGGCCGACTGGGTGGCAGCCAGGGTGAGTTTGAGAGTTTTTACCGCCTCGGAATACGGGCAGCGGATGCCGGATGGATCCCCGCTCTGCACTGCTCGTAGGAAAGCGGCGTCCTCGTCGAGGGTGGGGTTGTTGGCCAGGTAGAAGATCTCCTTGCCCGAGGCTTTCTCCACACTGAGGTTGCGGTGGTCGAGGCGCAGCACCTGGTCCTTGAGGTACAGGTCGAGGCCCACACTGCCCCCGGTGTTCAGCATACAGGCCGAGGTAATGCTGGCGATGGCGCCGCTGGCGAAGGTCAGGTTGGCGATCGAAGCGTCGTGCACGCTGTAGTTCTCCACGTCTTTCAGCAGGCCGGTTCTCGCTGCCGCGTGTACGCTCTTCACCTCGCCCATCAGATAGCGGGCTAGATCGAAGATGTGGGTAGTCTGCTCGACGATCTGGCCGCCGCTCTGGTCCAGCACCCGCCACCAGGATACCCCGGGCATGCCCCCGGTCCAGCTGCCCAGGGCATAACCCACCTCCTGACCGGCCAGACGTTCTTTGGCTTTGGCAGTGAGGTCCATGTAGCGCCAGTGGTAGCCTACGGCCGAGATCAGGCCCTTCTTTTGGATGGCTGCCAGGATCTCATCGGCCTTGATGGCGGTGGTGGCCACTGGTTTTTCCACAAAGATTGGCAAGCCTCTCTTCACCGCCTCCAACTCCTGGTCGCCGTGGGCGAAAGGCGGCATGCAGATGTACACGGCGTCGAGGTTCTCGGTGTCGAACATCTGCACATAGTTGTCGTAGGCCTTGCCCCCATAGGTGGCGGCAGCGCTCTGGGCTTTGCTCAGCACTAGGTCGCAAAAGGCTACTAGTTGGGCGTCGCTGAGCTGGGTGAGGGTGCGCAGATGGTGGCCGGCGATACCGCCGGTGCCGATAAATCCTAGACGGACGGGCATGGGGAACTCCTTTCGCTGAGCAGGGCACGGGGACCCTGGAAGTTGTTTGACAATAATCCCAAAACTAGTATATCTTTAGCGGCGAAAGGATGCCGCTCCTTTGCCTCACTCCCTGCACCTCCCTGGGCATCCGTCAGGTAAGCTATGATCTGGGCTATCATTTCGATGATGTGCGTCTTGGGCACCAAACTGGTGACCTCGTTGCGCATCAAGGATTTGAAGGACAGACTCGGAAACATGAAGCCGCGTATCCTCGAATTGCGCGGTAAGTTGGAAGACGCCGAGGGCGAGTACGAGACCATCAAGACCAAAGAAGAAGCATTGGAGGCGCGTCTGAATCACCTCAGAGACGCGGTGCGCATCCTCGAGAGTTTGCTCAAAGAGCCGACGAATTCGGGCAACAATTCAACCAATGAGCGCCTGCAGGTGATGCAGTCGGTCGAGGGCAACGCTTGAGCGACGCCCCCAGTAGGTGCTTTTCCTGCTTGCCCTTAGTGGTGCGGGCGGGTTTTTTTTTGGCTGAACTGATGAGGAAAGTGCGACCGAGACCGGTGCCTGTCAAGGGAGTTGAAGCCCGGCGATGAGCCACAGCGCGGCGGAAAGCCGTCGGCTTCAGGACTACCGGCACCACTACCGGGCCGATGCAGAGGCCATCGTCGATCCCCAGGCCCTGCCACCGACCCGCCGTGCCTCCGAAGGGCGGCGTTTTGAGGCCCTGGTGCGCCTGCTCCGGCTCAGGGCCGGAGAAAAGCTGTTGGATATGGGGTGCGGCTCGGGGTGGCTGGCCGACCGCTGCCAGCGGGCAGGGGCCCAAGTGTGGGCGGCGGATATCGCGTTTGCCGGCGTCGCTGGGGCGCGGGCCAGGTATCCCCAGGCGGGCCATTTCCAGGTGGCCGATGTGTACCACCTGCCCTTTGCTGCGGGCAGCTTTGACGCGGTGGTGCTTTCGGAGGTGGCCGAGCATCTCGAAGACCTGCCCGGCGCCTTGGCCGAAGTGGCGCGCCTGATGCGGCCGGGTGGCCGCCTGCTGGTCAGCGTGCCGTACCGCGAGACCATCGTCGAACATCTGTGTATCCATTGCAATCGCCTGACCCCGGCCAACGCCCATCTGCACAGCTTCGACGAGCACAAGCTGGCTGCCTGTCTGCGCGGCCAGGGTCTGGTACCCGGTGCTTTCCTGCTGGTCAACAACAAGGCGCTGGAACTAATCGGCCTGCCGCGCTGGACCCGCAGCTGGCCCTACTGGGCCTGGCGCGGTCTGGACCGCCTGAGCACCGCCCTGGTGGGCCGGCCAGCCTTCCTGGGCATGCTGGCCATCAAGACCGGTTGAGATGAGTGGGCCGGCGCTGACCCGCCAGATCGGCCTGGTGGCGATCGGGCGAGGCGCGCTCGCGCTGGGCACCTTTGCCGTTTCCGCCCTCCTCAGTTGGAACTGGACGCCGGCGGAAATGGGTATTTACCGGACCGTCTGGTACCTGGCCAACACCCTCTTCCCCTTTTTTCTGCTCGGATTTCCCACCAGTTTCCTCTACTTCTTCCCCAGGCTCAAGACGGCTGGCCAGCAGGCGCTGGTATTACAGGCCGGCCTGTGCCTGGCCTTTTCGGGCCTCCTGCTGGGCCTGCTCCTCACCTGGGGCGGCCCGTACCTGTCCTTCCTCCTAGATTTCGAGACCCGATCCCTCACCCGGGAACTCCAGGTCTACCTGGGCGCCTTTGTGCCCTATGCCTGCTTTTGGATCGCCGCCGGCCTGGCCGAGCCCGCCCTGGTGGCGGCGGGGCGGCCCCACTGGCAGGCGTGGATGGGCATTGGCATGGCGGCGGCCCAACTGGGCTTGGCGGTGGTCGCGCTGGTCGGGGCTTGGCAGGTGCAAACCGTGCTGTGGGGGTTCTCGCTGCTGGGTGGGGTGCGCCTGGCTGCCGCCGCATGGCTGGTGTCCAGGGTGATCGGGTGGCGGACAATTGGCTGGAGCAGTGACGGACTGGGGGCCTATCTGCACTACTCTTTGCCGGTGGCCCTGGGGGATGTGATGGGCAGTTTGTCCCGGGCCGTGGACCGCCTGGTGGTGCTCTGGTTTTTTTCCACCGAGACCTTTGCCTTTTACGATCTGGGGGCCATCGAAATCCCGGTGAGTCTGTTGCTGGCCTCGGCGACCACGGTGCTTATCCCCCAGGTGAGCCGCCTGTACGGAGAAGGACGCAGGGCGGACATCGCCGCGTTGTGGTCCGAGGCGGTGCGCCGGCTTTCGCTGGTGGTGCTGCCGGCCTTCTTTCTGCTTTTCTTTTTGGCCGGACCCCTCATCAGCGTGCTGTTGCCATCGGCCTACGGGAACAGCGCCTGGGTGATGCGGGTCTTTCTGCTGGCCCTGCCCCTGCGCTGCGCCATCTACAACCCCCTGCTGGTGGGCATGGGCAAGGCGCGCTGGGCCTGGTGGGTGGGCGCTGGTGATCTGGTCCTCAACGTTGCGCTGAGCGTACTGCTGTCAAAGGCGCTCTTGACCGGGTGCCCGGCATGGGCTTTCTTGGGACCGGCTTTGGCCACGGTCATCGCCACCTATGCCCAGGTGGCGCTGCTGCTGGGCCTCATCGCCTCGCATCTGGGCTGGGGGGTGCGCCAACTCCTGCCCTGGGCCCACCTGGGGCGGGTGGCCCTGGTGTCAGCGCTGGCCGGCCTGAGCGGCTGGGGCGCGGCCCTCCTGGTGGGTCCGCCGCTGGCGCAGGTGCTGGTGGGCGCGGTGGTTTTTGGCGGGGTCCTGCTGCTGGGTGCCCGGCCCGAGGACCGCGAGGTATTCCTCAAGTTGCTAAAATCGCGATAACTCGATGAAGGAATTACTGCGGCGCACCCCGCTTGTCCTGATTCTCGCTGGCGGTCTCGCGCTCTTTGCCAATACCCTCGGCCACAGCTTTCATTACGACGACACCCACTCCATCGTCGACAACCCCCATCTGCGTACCCTGACCGGAATCCCGAATTTTTTCGTGGACCCAGGGGCTTTTTCGGTCATGCCCGAAGCCCGCATGTACCGCCCCCTGTTGCTCACCACCTATGCCATCAATTATGCGCTGGGGGGATACGAGGTCTGGGGCTACCACTTGGTCAACCTGGCCCTGCATCTGGCCAATGCCTGGCTGGTCTGGCTGCTGGGATACCGACTGGTGGGCCGGGGCGCCTGGCTGGCCTGCCTGTTCTTTCTCTGTCATCCGGTGGTCAGCGAGCCGGTCAACTATATCAGCAGCCGTTCGGCACTGCTGGCCACCCTTTTCTATTTGTGGGGCCTGTGGTGGGTGGTGCGCGGGGCCGAGGAAGGGGCAAATCCAAAGACCAAATTCTGGGTATTGCTCTGCTTTGCGGCGGGCCTGGCCAGCAAGGAAATCGCCTTCACTTTTCCCCTGGCCGCCGCTCTGTATCTGGCGCTGTTGGCCCCGCGAAGGGCCTGGTCGTTGCTGACCGGCCCGGCAGTGCTGTCGGTCCTGTACCTACTCGGCACGCGGGCCATCCTGGGCAAGGCGGTGGGGGAGCCGGTCAGGTCCCTGGGCAGTCAGTGGGCCACCCAGTTGAAGGCGGCGGTTTTTTATGGGTGGACCCTGATCGAGCCGGTGCGCCTGAGCGTGGAGCCGCAGTTCTCGGTAGCCCACGGGTGGGGGGATGGACCCGTGGTGCTGGCCCTGCTGCTGCTGGTTTCCGTGGGGTTGGTACTGGTGCGGGGGCAAAGCCGGTTGGCCCTCTTCTGCGTTGGCTGGGCGGCTTTGGCTCTGCTGCCCTCGTCGCTGGTGCCCCTCAACGTACTGGTCAACGAAAACCGCCTGTACCTGCCCCTGGCCGCTCTGGCCCTGGGTTTGGGGGAGCTAAGCCGCTGGCTGGGGCGGGCGTGGTTGTTGGCCCTGCTGCCCCTGGCGCTGCTCTGCCTGGTGCGCAACCAGGCCTGGCGGGACGAAATCTCGTTGTGGGCTGACGCCGCCGCCAAAGGGCCGCTGATGGCGCGGCCCCACGTCAATCTGGGGAAGGCTTATCTGGAAGCCGGACAGTACGACCAGGCCATCGCCGCCAGCCGCCGGGCCCTGGAACTAAATTCCGAACTGGACCGGGCCCACTACAATATCGGCACCGCCTATTTGCAACAAGATAGGTTGGAGGAGGCCATCGCCAGTTACCGGCGCGCCCTGGAGATCCGGCCCGACCTGATCGAAGCCCACAACAACCTGGCCAATGCCTATCTAGAGCAGGGGTATTCGGCCGAGGCTCTGGACGAATACCGGCGGGCCCTGGAGATTCAGTCTCACCCTTCCATCTACCACAATCTGGGCAAGGCCTTCCTGACCCTGGGGCAACCCGATTCTGCTGCCGCCGCCTTTTCCCAGTCCCTGGTCCTGGACCCCGAGAATGCCGAGGCGTACAAAGGGCTGATCAAGGCCTATCGCGCCGAGCCTGAACGGGCACTTGCCGCACTCGGGGAAGCGCAGCGGCGTTGGCCGGAGGAGCGGGATTTTTGGCTGCTCAAAGGGGAGGTGTTGATTGAGGCGGGTCGGGAAAACGAGGCTCGGGAAGCCTATGCGCAGGCTGGCCAGGATGAGTCCGAGGTGCAGCTGCACCTGGGGGACGAGGCCCGCCGGCAGGGCAACTGGGTTCAGGCCAAAGGGCACTACGAGCAGGTGTTGCGCGGAGGGCAGGAATCGGGGCGGATCTACAATGCCTTGGGCGAATGTCTGGCGGCCATGGACAGCGGCTCAGCGGCGCTGAATGCCTTTCGCAAGGCGGCGCAGATTGAACCGGAGTTGGGCATGGCCTATGCCAATATCGGCAAGGTGAACCTCCGCTCCGGGCGGCCGGTCGAAGCGGTGGCGGCCCTGGAAAGAGCTGTGGTGCTGGAGCCCAAACAGGTGGGTTTCTGGGTGCTCTTAGGGGCGGCACAGGCGCGGGCGGGCAGCTTCGAGCAGGCCCTGGTTGCCTACCAGCAGGTGCTCAAACTGCAGCCCGGAAACGCCCAGGTCTGGTGCGACCAGGGCACCGCCCTGATCCGTCTGGGCCGGGCCGCCGAAGCCCTAACTTCGTACGAGCACTACCTGGGGCTGAAACCAGCGGAAAACCTAGTCACCCAACAGGTGCGGCAGCAGGTGGAAGATTTGCAGCGCCATCTAAAAAGATAGCGGAGGAGACATGGGACAGTTCGCCGAAAAAGTGGTGATCGTCACCGGGGCAGGCACCGGCATTGGCCGGGCTATTGCCGAGGGGTTTGTACGGGAAGGGGCCACGGTGGTATTGGTGGGCCGTCGCCTGGAGAAACTGGAGGAGGCGGGGGCGGGGTTGTCCGCCGGCCAGGTGCTCGCGCTGGCCGGTGACGTGGGGGAGCAGGAGGCGGTGCGGGCGATGGTGGCCAAGGTCGAGGCAAGCCTGGGTGCGGCCCACATTCTGGTCAACAACGCCGGCACCAACACCAATCCGCGCTCCATGGCCGAGGTGACCCCGGAGGACTGGGATCTCACCCTGGCGACCAACTTGACCGGGGCCTTTAACTGCGCTCAGGCGGTGTTGCCGGCCATGCGCCAGCGGCGGGGTGGGGTGATCATCAACATCTCCTCCATCGCCGGGCTGCGGGCCAGCAAACTGGCCGGCCCTGCCTATTCGGCGGCTAAACACGGGCTGATGGCCTTGACCCACGTGATCAACGAGGAGGAGCGGGAATACGGGATCAGGGCCTGTGCCATTTGTCCGGGGGAGGTGGAGACCCCCATCCTCGACCTGCGCCCCGAGCCGGTGAGCCAGGAGCATCGGGCCCGCATGTTGCAGCCGGCAGATGTGGCCGCCGCTGCGCTCTTTGTCGCCGGCCTTCCTGCCAGGGCCTGCATACCTGAACTGGTGATCAAGCCGACCTGGCAGATTTTTTCCTAGAATTGCACCGTAGCTAGGAACTGCGGGGGCCGGCGGGCTTGGGTGCCCTGCTCAAAGGCATAGGCCAACCGGAGGAGGGTGGCTTCGCTCCAGGCCCCGCCGAAGAAGGAAAGGCCCACGGGCAGGCCGTGGATGAAGCCGGCGGGTACCGTGATATGGGGGTATCCGGCCACGGCTGCCGGGGTGGAGCAGCCCCCGACGCCGTGATCGCCGTTGACCAGATCGGTGAGCCAGGCCGGGCCGCCGGTGGGGGCGACCAGGGCATCCAGGTGGTGGGCGCTCAGCAGGGCGTCGATGCCTTTGCTGCGGGACAGGCGGTGGTTTTTCTCCAGGGCCAGCAGATAATCGGGGCTGGTGAGATCCCCCTTGGCCTGGGCTTTGATGAAGACATCCTGGCCGAAATAGCGCAATTCCTGTTCGGCGTGCGCCTCGTTGAAGGCGATGAGTTCGGCCAAGGAGTGGACTGGAGTTCCGGGGCGACCGGCCAGGTAGGTATTGAGGTCGGCCTTGAACTCGTAGAGCAGCACCTCCAGTTCCGAGTCGTCGTATTTTCCCAGATTGGCCAGCTCCAGCGGATCGACCAGTTCAGCGCCCAGTTGTCTGAGGGCAGCCAGGCTTTCTTCCATCAGGCGGTCCACAGCCTCGCTGAAGCCGAAGCAGTTGCGCACCACCCCCAGGCGGGCACCCTTGAGGCCGGCCGGGTCGAGGGCGGCCGTGTAGTCGGGCAGGGCGGGACAGGCGGCAGTAGCCAGATCGCGGGGATCGGTGCCGGCGAGGACACCCAGCAACAGGGCGGCGTCGGCCACCGTGCGGGTCATGGGGCCGGCGGTGTCCTGGCTGTGGGCGATGGGGATGATGCCGCTGCGGCTGATCAGGCCCAGGGTGGGCTTGAGGCCGACGATGCCATTGGCGGTGGCAGGGCTTACAATCGAGCCGTCGGTCTCGGTGCCGAGGGCCGCGGCGCAGAGGTTGGCCGAAACCGCCACCCCAGAGCCAGAGCTGGAGCCGGAGGGGTTGCGGTTCAGGGCATAGGGGTTGCGGGTCAGTCTGCCCCGGCCGCTCCAGCCGCTGGTCGAGCGCGAGGCGCGGATATTGGCCCACTCGCTCAGGTTGGTCTTGCCCAGGATCAGGGCCCCGGCAGCGCGCAGCTTTTGGACGACAAAGGCGTCGCGAAGGGCAGGGGCGTTGGCCAGGGCCAGGGACCCGGCGGTGGTCAACATGCGATCCCCGGTGTCGATATTGTCCTTGAGCAGTAGCGGGATGCCGTGCAGGGGGCTGCGCGGTCCCCGCTCCCGGCGTTCCTGGTCGAGGATGCGGGCCAGATCTAGGGCCTCGGGGTTGAGTTCGATGATGGAGTTGAGGGCGGGGCCGCTGCGGTCGAGGCCTTCGATGCGAGTGAGATACTGTTCAGCCAGGGAAGAGGCGGTGAGTTCGCCGGCCTGCATCGCTGCCTGCAATTGGGCAATGGTCGCTTCTTCCAGTTCAAATGTAGACATGGTTTCCTCACCGGCAGAGGGTCGCGCCACCAGGGCCAGGGCCCCGGTGGCCAGGGTGTGGCCGAGAAAGGCCCGGCGGGTCAGGGGCACGGGGTCCACAGGAATCTCAGGTCCGCACCAGCGCGAGGGCCTGCACCAGGCTCTTTTCGATCAGGTCGCACAACTCGTCGAGGTCGCTTGGTGTGGCGATCAGGGCTGGGGCCACGGCGAACCAGTTCGGATCGACCCTCAAGATCAACCCGTTTTCGAGGGCGGTGCGTTTGAGGGCTTTGCCCAGTTCGGGGAAAGGCTCCAGGGTTTGGGGGTCCTTCACTAGCTCTACCCCGCGCAACAGGCCCCGGCCGCGCACCTCGCGGACCACCCCGTACTTCTTGAGACCTTCGAGGCGGGCGGTCAGGTAATCGCCCAGTTGGCGAGCCTTCTGGTCCAACCCCTTTTCTTCGATCTCGTCGAGCACGGCGATGCCCACGGCGCAGGCCAATGGATTGCCGGCAAAGGTGTGGCCGTGGGCGAAGTTCACCCCTTCCTCCTCGGCGCCCAGGAAGGCTCCGCCCATGTCCTCTCGGGCCATCATCGCCCCCAGGGGCATGGCCCCGCTGGAAAGGCCCTTGCCCCCGCAGATGATGTCGGGGGTCACGCCAAAGGTCTGGGCCGCAAACATATTGCCGGTGCGGCCAAAGCCGGTGATGATCTCGTCGAAGATCAAGAGCACCTCGTGGCGGTCGCAGATGGCGCGGATGAGGGCAAAGTACTCCTCAGTGGGGGTGATGATGCCGCCGGTATTGCCGATGGGTTCGAGGATGACGCCGGCCACGGTGTCTGGGTCTTCGTTGAGGATGGTGTCCTCGAACATCTGGGCGCAGAAACGGTTGCACTCCTCCCAGGTTGAGAAGCGGTCCCGGTAGTAGGTGGGTGGGAAGACCTTGAGGAAGCCGGGCAGATGTGGCTCGAAAGGGGTCTTGCGTTTGCCGGTGCCGCTGGCGGCCATGGCCCCAAAGGTGGCACCATGGTACCCTTGGTAGCGGCTGACGAACTTGTATTTGCCCGGCCGGCCGGTCTGGCGAAAGTACTGGCGGGCAAACTTGAGGGCCGCCTCGACGGACTCGGAGCCGCCGCTGAAGGGTTTGATGAAGTTCAGGTTCCCCGGCGTTGAGCGGCCCAGGCGCTCGACAAAATCGAGGGTGATATCGGCCGGGCCGTGCATGGGTGGGGCAAAGCTGAGCAGCTCCATTTGCCGGCGCATGGCCTCTAACACGCGGGGGTGGCCGTGGCCCAGGGTGGCGACAAAGATGCCGCCGATGCCGTCGAAATAGCGTTTGCCCTCCGCGTCCCAGTAGTAGAGGCCCGAGGCCCGGTGAATGATGAGGGGATTGGCGATGAAGGCAGAGGTCTGTTGGTAATCGAGAAAGGTGTTTCGCAATAGTCGTTCCTGGCGTGCATCGAGTTTCATCGGAGTTCTCCGGTTGGGGCACTTTCTCTGGTACGGCGGAATGCGTATAAATATACGGCGTCCAGGTGGGCGCCCATAGCGGCGGTGAAATGGGTTATGAGCAGAAAACGAAGCGAACTCGTCGATGATCGTCTAATCAGCCAAACGTGTCGGGGAGCGACCCACTCGGGCCTTTCCCGAGTCCCGGGCCTGCCGCCGACGCCCTGCCCTGCCCCCAGGCCCTTTCCCGGCCTCCACTCCCCCAGTAAAGGCCCTCGGGGTCTACTCCCCGCCACTGATCAGGATCGTCGTAATGTCCGCACTGGTCTGCTCGTTTCCCTCTTCCTCTTTCTCCTGATCCTGCCCTGCTGGGCAGAGAGCGGCCTGGAACGGGTGCGGCGCAGCGGGGAGATCCACATCGGCACCGATGCCACCTACCCGCCCTTTGAAAGCAAGGTGGGCGAGGTTTACGAGGGTTTCGACATCGAGCTGGGCGAGGCGGTGGCCCGCCGGCTGGGGGTGCGGGTGGTCTGGACCAATGTCAGCTTTGACGGGATTTTCCCCGGGCTGATCGCCGGCAAGTACGAGATGATCATCTCGGCGGTGACCATCACCCCCGAACGCCAGGCGGAGATGGCCTTCTGCGCCCCCTATTACGACGCCGGCCAGATCCTCTGTGTACGCACGGACGAAGGGGGCATTCTCAAACCCGCCGATCTGAGCGGCAAGGCCGCTGGGGTGCAGATCAACACCACCTCCCAGTACATGCTCGAACGCCAGGGCGGGGTGGATATCCGCAAGTACGCCTCCATGGACCTCGCCCTTTTGGATCTGGAACAGGGCCGGATCAGCGCGGTGGTGGGGGATGCGCCCACCATCCAGTGGATGATCTCGCGCAACTTCCCCGGCCTGAAGATGGTGGGCGAGATGCTCACCCAGGACCAATATGGCTTTGTCCTCCGCAAGCAGGATGGCGAGCTGGTAGCGGCGGTGGACCAGGCCCTGGCTCAGGTGCGGGCTGCGGGCGAGTACGACCAACTGCACGCCAAGTGGTTCGGCAAGGAAGAAAAACCAGAAAGTGGCCCCTCCCTGGCCGATCAACTGCTGCCGGTGCTGTGGAAGGGGTTGATCTGGACCCTGCAATTGACGGCAGCAGCCTACGTGTTGGCCCTGCCCCTGGGCCTGGCCGTGGCGCTCCTGCGCCTGGTTCCGTACCGGCCCGTATCGTGGCTGGCGGCGACCTACGTGGAACTGCTGCGCGGCACCCCGCTCTTGGTGCAGATCTTCTTTGCCTATTTCGTGCTGCCGGCCGCCGGCCTCACCCTCTCGGCCTGGGCCGCTGGGGTGGCGGCGCTGGGCATCAATGCCAGTGCGTACATCGCCGAAATCTGCCGGGCTGGGGTGCTCTCCATCGATAGGGGGCAGAACGAGGCGGCCCGCTCCCTGGGCATGACTTCCCCTCAGGCGATGCGCTTTGTGGTGCTGCCCCAGGCCCTGCGGCGTATGGTGCCACCGCTGACCAACGAGGCCGTGGCCATGTTGAAAGATTCCTCCCTGGTCTCGGTGATGGGCCTCACTGAACTGACCCGGGCCGGTCAGGAGTTGGCCGGGCGGTACGCGGATCCCCTGGCGGTGTGGCCGATGGTGGCGCTCTTCTACTTTATGGCCACCTTCCTGTTGACCCGCTTGGCCGCCTGGATGGAGGAACGCTACGGAAAAGGGAGGGCAGGATGAACACTCCAGTACTGGAAGCGCGCGGTTTGTACAAGCATTTCGGCGCCCTGGAGGTGCTCAGGGGGGTGGATCTGCGGGTGGCCAAAGGGGAAGTGGTGGTGGTGGTGGGGCCGTCGGGTTGTGGCAAGTCCACCTTTTTGCGCTGCCTCAACCTGCTCGAAAGGCCCACCGCCGGCGAGGTCTTGCTGGACGGCGAGGTGATCTCCGGGCCGGGCGTGGATGCCAATCGGGTGCGGCAGCAGGTGGGCATGGTCTTTCAGCGCTTCCACCTCTTTCCCCATCTGAATGCCCTGGACAACGTGGCCCTGGCCCCCCAGCGGGTGCTGGGCCTGAGCGCAGAGGTGGCGCGCGAAAAAGCAGTGGGCCTGCTGGAAAAGGTGGGGGTGGGGTCCCGCCAGTTGGCCCATCCTCAGGAGATGTCAGGCGGCGAGCAGCAGCGGGTAGCCATTGCCCGGGCCCTGGCCATGGAACCAGAGGTCCTGCTCTTTGACGAACCCACCTCCTCCCTGGACCCGGAGTGGGTGGGCGAGGTGCTCAAAACAATGCACGCGCTGGTGGAAGAAGGGGTTACGATGGTAGTGGTCACCCACGAGATGGGTTTTGCCCGCGAGGTGGCCGACGCAGTGCTCTTTATGGACCAGGGCCTGGTGGTGGAGCGGGGCCGACCGGAAGAGGTGCTGGGCCGGCCCCAACACGAGCGCACTAGGCTGTTCCTCAAGCGCATCCTGCGGGAAAATCACGACCCGCAATAAGCCAGCGCCGTCAGCGCATAAACCTGGGCTACCCGCACCAACTCGTCCAGAGTGACCCGCTCATCCAGCGTATGGGCCCCGGTGGCTGACGGCCCGTGGGTGAGGGCGGGGATGCCGGCCAAGGCCACAAAGGTATTGCCGTCGTCCATGAAGGGTTTGCCGCCCAGGGGCAGCGGCGCACCGGTCGCCTCCTGGTGGGCCTGCTGGAATGCGGCCACTAAGGGGTCTGCGGGGGAAATGGCAAAGGCATCTCCCGAGATGGAGAAATCCAGCTCCACCTGCGTGCCGGTGTCGCGGGCCAACTCCGCCAGGAGTTGCTCTAATTCGGCGCGCACCGCCTCGACGGTGCCGGCCTGCACCCAGCGCCGGGTCCCGTTCAGCACACATTCCACTGGCACCTGATTGTAGATCTCCCCGCTGGCGAGTCGGCCCACAAAGCAGGAGTCGGCCCCGGCGTGGGGATGGGTGTGGACCTGGAGGCGTTGGTGCAGGGCGCGCAGCCGCAGGGCCAGGTCTGCGCCGGCCATCAGGACATTGGGCGTGCCGGGTGGTTGCAGCACCTCGTGTACCGGCTCGCCCTCCCGCCGCACCCGCACTTCAAAGATGACCTGACCGCGCCCGGCCACTGGCAGGGGGGTGGCCAGGTACTCGGGCAAGAGCACCCCGTCGCCCACATAACCCTCCCGGATCAGTGCCTTGAGTTGCCGGCGGTCCCCCCAGGGGCCTTCGTGGTGGTCGTGGGTGGTCAGCAGCACCTGGCCGCGGCGCAGGGCACCGGTTTCGCGCAAGGCGCGCAGGGCCTCCACACAGGCGGCCACCCCGCCCTTCATGTCTGAAGCGCCCGAGCCATACAACACCCCGTTTTCGAGGCGGGCAGGAATGAAGGGCAGGTGGACAGTGTCGAGGTGCCCGTCGAATTGTAAGACTTGCCCGGGACTGCCGCTGTGCAGGCGGGTGACCACCGCTGGGGCCTCGGGCCAGTCGGCCACTGGCCTTTCGACCGCAAAGCCCTCCGCAGTCAGGATGCCGGCCAACTTGTCGGCCACCGGGCCGGCGCTGCGGGTGGGGCTGGGAATGGCGACCAGGGCCAGGGCAGTCTCGGCCAGGCGTTGGGGGTTCACTGCCTGTCGCACCTTATCGCTTAGCTCGGTATCCATCACCAGTCCATCACGCTGCCGTCGGCAG
>CAMAVQ010000066.1 GCA_945861755.1 Gemmatimonas phototrophica | reverse complement strand
CGGAAAAACGATGGCAGCGACTGCACGGCTATCGGCTCCTCGACCAAGTCATCGCCGGTGTAGTATTCGTTGATGGCGAACTGAAAAACGCGGCTTGATCATGCAGGATACGCTCACCCCACATCCACAACATTTGACAAAAGCTCCTTGCTCAGGACAGAGAGGGTATTGATATCGAGCAAACTCCGGTTGTCCAGATTGGTAAGCATACTGCGGCCCCCGCCCGAGCCCCGGTTGGCGGCGATGGTCCCTTCGTTCACCAGGGTGCCGTTGGTGACTACCAGATTGGAGGCCACCGGGCTTTCGCTGCTCTCCAGGCGGATGGTCCCGCGGTTGGTAAGCCCAGTGGTCGCCGTCAGCACCGCGTCAGTGGCGATGGTGCCGTTCACCCAGATCGTCTGGCCGGCGGCCACATTGCCGTTCAGGGTGCAGCGGCCGCGCACCTTGAAGTTCATCACCGCGGCTGCCGCCCCCGCTGAACCGAAGTTCAGGGTGCAGTTGTACAACAGGGGGGCTTTATTCGGCACTGACCCGCCGTTGATGTTGAAGGTCATGGTGCTCAGGTTCAGGTCCCCGTCCACCACCAAGTCGCCGCCGTTCTGGTTGAAGACCTGGCTGCCCCCCGCGATGGTCAGCAGCTGACCAGCTTCCACCCTGAACTCGCCGCCCGAGTTGGTATACACCCCGTTGGTCTTGCTCAATTGGAGCTGGGCGTTGTTGCGGAAAATCCCCTGGTTGTCCAGATCCGCGGTAATCAGGCGCTGGCCGCCAGAACCGGCATTCACCTCGATGCGCCCCTGGTTGATCAGCACCCCGCTGGTCACCACCAGATTGGCAGCCAAAGCCGCGCCGCTGCTCTCCAGGCGAATGGTCCCCTTGTTGACGAAACCAGTCGCCGAGCGCAGCAGACCCGCACCGCCGGCAGGGTTGCCATTCACCCACAAGATCTGCCCCAGGCCTACATTGCCGTTGAGCAGACAGGAACCGCGCAGCACGAAGGTGGCGCCGCCGGCGGCCGGGCCGATGTTCAGGGTGATGGCCGTGGGCACCAGCCCGCTGCCCTCGATGGCACCGCCGTTGAAGTTGAAGCTCATGCCCATCAACTTCACCTCGCCGTCCGCCTGCAGGACCCCGTCGTTCTGGTTGAAGGCCTGCAAGCCACCGCTGATGCTGAGAGCCCCGCCTATAGGCACGATGAATTCGCCGGCATTGGTATACACGCCGCTGCCTTTGCTGAACACCACGGGGGTATTCGCCTCGAAACGCCCCTGATTGTCCAGGTTGGCAGTGACCAGTCGCTGGCCGCCGGAGCCGGCATTGGCCGCAATCAGCCCGGTGTTCAGCAAGCTGCCGCTGGTCACCAGGAGATTGGCAGTATAGAGCCCCTCGGTGCTTTCGAGGCGGATGGTGCCGGCATTGGTAAACCCGGCATCCGACCGCAGGGTGGCATGGGCCCCGGCCTGGCTGCCATTCACCCATAGCACCTGGTCGGGGCGGATATCACTCTTCAGCAGCGAGGCGCCCTGCAGGACCAGGCTCACCGCCCCCGAAGCCGGCCCCAAGGTGAGGGCCACGGTCTTGAGCACTGGCTGGTTGCCGGTGATCGCACCGCCGTTGTAGTTGAAGGAGATACTGGATCCCAGGAAGGCACCCTCATTGGCGAGGGTCCCGCCATTCTGGGTGAAGACCTGATACCCCCCATTGATCGTCAGGGTCCGGCCAGCAGCGATCGCCATCGAGCCACTATTCGTGTACTTGCCGTTGGTCTTGTTCAGCAGCGCACTGGCGTTGAAGGTGAAGATCCCCTGGTTGTCCAGGTCAGCGCTGATCAGGCGTTGGCCGCCGCTGCCCGGGTTGACTTCGACCACCCCTCTGTTGATCAGGGTCGCCGTGGTGGTGGTGGCCGTCAGGTTGGCGGCATAGAGGCCGTCGCTGCTCTCCAGCCGGATCAGGCCTTCGTTGGTGACGTTGCTACTCATGCGCAGCAGCGCCGGCCCGCCGACCAAAGCGCCTTTTACCAGCAAGACCTGGTTGCTGGCCACATTGCCGCTGAGATTGCAGGCACCCCGCAGATTAAAGGTGCCCGCCCCGGACCAGGCTCCCAGGTTCAAGGTGGCGGACGTCAGGATCAGACCATTACCCGTCAACGCGCCACCGTTGTAGTTGAAGGGCACTGCGGTCAGCCGCAGCTCGCCCTGGGCGCCGAGGGTGCCGCCGTTCTGGTTGAAGACCTGGCTGCCGCTGGCGATGGACAAGGTCTGGCCGGCGGCGATGTTCAGCGCGCCATTGTTGGTATAGACCCCACTGGGCTTGGTGAACACCGTGGGGGTATTGATCGCCAGGGTGCCCTGGTTGTCCAGGTTAAAGGTGAGCTGGCGTTGGCCGCCAGTGCCGGCGTTCACCTCGATCAGTCCGGTGTTGACCAGCGTTCCGCTGGTCAACAGGACATTGGCGGCAAAAACACCGCCGCTGCTCTGCAGGCGGATAGTGCCCGCGTTGGTAAACCCGGCCGTGGCCCGCAAATAACCACTGCCCCCGGTCGTGCTGCCGTTCACCCACAGGGTTTGCGCGGCGCCCACATTCCCGCTCAGGGTGCAGGTGCCCCGCAAGGTCAGCAGGCCCGCACCCGAAGCCGGACCGATATTCAGCGCGGTAGCGGTCAGCACCACCCCGCTGCCGGCAATATCGCCCCCATTGTAGTTGAAGGTTGCGCTGCGCAGGGCCAATTCGCCCTCAGCACTCAAGGTGCCGCTGTTCTGGGTGAAAACCTGGTACCCGCCGGTAATGCTCAGGGTCTGGCCAGCGGCGACAACCCAGATGCCGCTATTGGTGTACACCCCATTGGCCTTATTGAAGATCAGGGGAGCGTTGATCTGTACCTGCCCCTGGTTGTTGAGATCGGCGGTAATCAGGCGTTGGCCGCCGGTGCCGGCGTTCACCTCAAGCAGCCCAGTATTTACCAGCGTGCCGCCCGTTAACAGAACATTGGCGGCGTAAACACCCCCGTTGCTCTCCAGGCGCAGGGTGCCGGCATTGGCGATACCATTGGCGACCCGCAGTAGGGCATTGCTCTTGGTCGGGTTGCCGTTCACCAACAGAGTGGCACCGTTGCCGATGCCGAGTTTGGCGATCAAAGCAGCGCCCTGCAAGGTCACCGTATAGGGGGTGCTGGCCGCCGCGATCTCGACGATGTCGTTGACCCCTGGCACCCCGGCGGGAGCCCACTTGGTCGGGTCGGTCCAGGCTCCGTTCACCGGCGCGGCCCAGGAGCGAGTGAGCTGTGCATCCGCTGCCTGGGGAGCACTCCACAGCGACAACCCGGCCAGCAGACAGAACATGCCCGAGACGCTGTTTAACGCTCTTTTAGTTGCTGCAACCAATTTCACGACTTACAACCGCTTTTAAGGGGTCTGGTGAAAGCTAAGTCCCGGTAGGTTCCTGCTTTGTGATCTGTGTCATATTTCCATTATATAGCTGGCCCTGATAGGAATCATCGGGATAATATACACGCGCCTTGAGCAAAAAGAAAGGCCTGTTCGCTTTTGGCGGCCAGGCCTTAACTATAAAATTTCCAAATATTAAACCAACATTACTATTACATTTTTATTGCAGAATTTCCAAGTATTAAACTAACATTACCGGCGCACTTTCTTGGGACTGGCGCTATCCGGGGACGCCGAGGCCGGCTTGGGGGCACTGGAACTCTCCTTGCCCCCTCCAGAAGCAGCTGGGACTTCCACCGGACGCGGGGTGGCCACGGGGGCCGGCCGGTCCTGGGGATCCACCCGCCGCTGCCAAACCTCCTGCTGCTTTTTGACTTCGGCCTTTTTCGTCGCCTCGACCTGAGCCGGAGTCTGGGAAGGGATCGTAGCCAACCCCCCACCAGTGGCCCGCAGGTCCGCCAACTCCTTGGTGGTCACCAACTCGTAGCCAGGAGGTATATAGACCCCGGTGCTGCTGCGGTAGTAGGGGTCGTACCCGTACCCATAGGGGCCATAACCACCGCTGTACGGGCTGGCCCCGTACCCATAATAGGGCCCGTACCCATAGGGGGCTGCCCCATAGGCTCCGTACTGAGAGTCATACCCGCCCCCGAAGGCCGGATATCCATATCCGTACCCGTAGCCATACCCCCCGCCGGCGCGCCTCTCATCGCCATCGAATTGGCCCAGGCGCGCCTCGTCCCGCCCGTCATCCCGCTTTTCGATAACCGTTCCCGACCGGGACTCCTCCCGCAGGCCTGAGCCGGAAAAGGGGGCGACGAGCACGGTATAACAACCGCTCGACATCACCGCCACACATCCCAGAACCAGTCGGGAAAGGGATCTGGTTTTCATCGCTACCACCTCCTGAGAGAACCGCCCAGCTACTGCGTTTTGCTGAAGAAAAGAGCAAGGGTAAATATACACAGGGAGAAGGGGCGGTCAAAGTGCCCATCGGGGAATCGTTGCCAGGCCTTGTACCAGCAGCCGCAACAACCCGCAGAGGTCCGCTGATGCGGTGCTGGGTCGCCGGGCCAAACCTCAAAACCGGCAGGAAACCCCCATCATCACCCGATCGGTGCTGGCCTTCTCGGCGAGCAGGCCTTCCACCTGTTCATAGCTGCCGCGCGTCCAGGCCAGGTCAGCCCGCACTACTTCTTCAAAAAGCAGGCCGGCCCCCACGGTATAGAACCGGCGGTCCTGTTTGGCGATGACGGGCGGATTGTCCGGCCCTACACTCAAGTTTGGATCGCGCGGCCCGACAAAAGGCAGGGGGTCAGTGTAGAACCCGGCCCGCAGGTCGAGGGCCACCACCGGCACCTGCCACTCCGCTCCCAGATGATAACGCACCACATCCCGGTACTGGGTGTCGAAGGCGGCGCCAGCGCGCAGTTCGTTCTTGTCGCTGCCTTGGTACTCGGTCTGGGACCAGCCCGCCCAGTGGGCGCTGCCGGCCACCAGCAGACCGGCGACCGGCTGGCCGGAGACGCCCAACCCGAATTCCATGGGCAGAGAGATCTTGTACGCCCCTCGCACCTCGTCCTGAACTACCTCGACCAAAGTCCCATCCGCCCGGCGCTCGACATTCTGGCGGGCCGTGCCGTCGTCGTACTCGACCAAATTGTAGGCCGTGGCGCTGGGCAATCCCTTGAAAAGGTAGCGGACTTCGTGGGTGGCGCCGCTGCTCAGGGTGGCGCCCAGCCGTACCCTTGGTTTTTCGCGCGCCGAGCGGAACATGGCGCCCAGGGTGGCGGTGAAGGCGGTCGGATAGTTGTCCTCAAAGGTTTCACGGGCCACGAAGCGCTTTTCCACGAAGCGGTTCTCGACGTCCACCCACTCGTATTGATTGAGGACCTTGTCCTCTCCGTTCAGGAAATTCAGCGCCACGCCCAACGCCACCGAAGGGGCCACCTCCACCGCTCCGGCCACCGAGGTCATGGATATCTCCCCTTCGTGGTTGAAGCTGTTGTCGGTCATCAGGCCATCCGCCCCGCTGGCGCCCCGGATACGCAGAGCGTAGTCGAAATCTTTGACCCGGGTAAAACCGGCGGCAAACACCAGGCTGCCCCGGTACACCGGATAGGGGAGTACCACCCCCAGGGAACCGAAGCGGGTGTTTTTCAGGCCCGCCGAAGCAGGGGTGCCGGCCTGGTTTGATTTATCGCTGAAGTCGTTGCGCGAGAACCCCGTGGACACCTCGAACTGGCGCAGCTGCACCAACCCCGCCGGGTTCCAGTACAGGGCGGAGAAATCGTCGGCTACCCCGGCAAAGGCCCCGCCCATACCCATGGCGCGCACCCCCACCCCAGAAAAGTGGTCGATGGCACGCTCTTCCTGGGCCTGCGCCCCAGCCAAACCCAAGGCCAGCACTGCGGTTCCGACCAGCAGTCCCCGCATTTCAGCACTCCTCCGTTAGAACTCCTCGGTGTAGCGCACCGCCAGTTCGCGGCTCATGTTCACCTCGCCGTCGCTGTTGCGCAGGATATTCTTGAGCAGCAGACTGAGGCTCAGATTGGAGACCACCGACCAGTGGGCGCCCGCGTTCAGGTACCCATCCCCGGAACCGAAGACGGAGTGGTGGTTATCGTTGGTGGCCAGGTCGTATTCGGCCACCAGGCCCAGATCCCTGTTGATGCTCTTGTCCAGCCCCACCCATCCCGACAGGTCGCCGTCCTTGTCGCTGTTCTCGCGGCTGAAGTTGAGCCCGCCGTGTACTCCAAACTGCCCCAGGGGGCCGGTGTAGTTCTTGCTGGCGACCAAGAACGCGCCCTTGGACTTGATCTGGTAGCGCCCGGCACGATAGGTGCCGTATCCTTGCGTCTCGTAACCCAGCACCAGGGCAGGCAGGGCCTGGTTTTCCTCGACAATCCGGTACCGAATGGCCGGTTCCACCCTGGGGTACCAATTCACGTCCTGGTCGCCGATGATCTGCTCGCCGCCAAAAGTGAGACCAATGGTAAGCCGGTCCAGCACCCCGGCGTTGAGCAGTCCCAGCACCCCGCCCTGGGGGAAGAAACGCAGGTCAACGCCGAAATGCCCCTTGCCGATCAGGCCGGCCGTGGGGCAATCGATCAGGCGGATCGGCTCCACCCTGCCCTCTTCGGCCACCTTCTCCTCTTGGGCGCCAGCTGGCCCACCTAGGCACAAAGCCAGGAGCAGCAGGGCTGCCCCGTATTTGATAACACTCCGTTCGCTCAAACAGACCTCTCTATTGTCCGTCGGGGGAATGAGGGAGGGAAGGGGATAAATTCTTGAGCACGATGCGGCGCGTCTGCGGCCCGCAGTGCTCCAGGATCACCTCGCGGCGCTGGGGAGGCAGCGCGGCGTGGGCCCGCTCGGCCCATTCGACCAGGCAGATGCCCTGACCATAAAAATACTCTTCCGCGCCAAGGCCCTCAAGCTCGATCTGATTGCGCAGGCGGTACAGGTCAAAATGATAGACGTTTACCGGCCGGCTGCCAGTCCGTCCGGTGTATTCGTTGATGAGGATGAAGGTGGGGCTGTTCACCACCTCCTCGACCTCTAGGCCGGCGCACACCCCCTGGATCATGCAGGTCTTGCCCGCACCCAGGTCGCCGCTGAAGGCCACTACCTCGCCGGGGTGCAACTGCCGGCCCAAGCGCTCGCCCAAGGCCCGGGTCTCCTCGGGGGAATGACTCAGATACTCCTCGCGGGGGCCGCTCATCTGGGCTCCATCACCGCCACTGGCAGCACCATCTCCTCCAGGGAGATGCCCCCGTGCTGAAAACTGTCACGGAACTGGCGCTGGTACTCGTTGAAGTGGGAGGGATAGACAAAGTAGAAGTCTTCCTTGGCGATGGCAAAGTTGGTTCCCAACCCGGACTGGGGCAAGCCGTAGAGCGGTGGCTTGGTGATCAGCAACGCCTCCTTGGCTTCGCAGCGCAGGTTCTTGCCGTGTTTGTAGCGCAGGTTGGCCGAGGTCTGGCGGTCGCCGTGGACCAGGCTGGCCCGGTTGCCGCGCACCGCGCCGTGGTCGGTGGTCAGCACCACCACCGCGTTGGTGCGGGCGATCTTTTTGAGGGTCTCGAAGAGCGAGGAATGGGTGAACCACGATTGCACCAGCGAGCGGAAGCCCTGCTCGTCGGGGGCAATCTGCTGCAGCAGTTCGGAATGAGAGCGGCCGTGTACCAGCATGTCGAGGAAATTGTAGACCACGCAGACCAGCGGTACTGCATTGAGCGAACTGACCCGGCGGAGCAGGTTCTGCCCCTCGGCAGCGTCGAGCACCTTGGTATAGTGCGAGCCGGAAGGCAGGGTGATGCCCATCTCGGCGAGCTGGTCGTCGATGAAGCGGTGCTCGTGGCGGTTGAGGCTGTGGTCCTCGTCCTGCTCCGTCTGCCACAGCTGCGGGTACTTGGCGGCGATCTCGGCGGGAAAGAGCCCGCTGAAGATGGCGTTGCGGGCATAGGGCGTGGCGGTGGGCAGAATGGCATAGTGGTAGGCCCGCCGGATATTGAAGAAGGGGGCCAGCAGGGACTCCATGACCATCCAGTGGTCCAGGCGCAGACAGTCCACCACCACAAAGAAAACCTGCCGGCCCTGCTTGAGGTAAGGGCCGACGAATTCTTCCACCACGTCCACCGAGAGGGGCGGCGAGCCCTCCTCGCTCTTCACCCACGAAGGATAGTGGCGCTCGATGAAACGGCCGAACTCGCGGTTGCACTCCTTGCGCTGGTCCTCGATCACCTGGTGCAGGCTGCGCTCGTCGAGCTGGCTGACCTCCAGATCCCACTCGCAGAGCAGCCGGTGGATGTCGATCCAGGTCTGCCAAGTGACCTGGCCGGCCAGCCACTCGCGGATCTGGTTGGACCTGGAAAGGTAGGCCGGCCCCGCCTGGCTCTGCCTGATCTGTCTGGCGTCGAGGATCTTCTTGCAGGCCATGAAAATCTGGCTGGGGTTGACCGGCTTAGTCAGATAATCGTCGATGCGCCGGCCGATGGCCTCGTCCATCAGGTGCTCTTCTTCGTTCTTGGTGATCATCACCACCGGCAAGTTGGGGTCGTACTCCTTGATCTGGGCCAGGGTGGAGAGCCCATCCAATCCGGGCATCATCTCGTCGAGCAGCACAATGTCAAAGTGTTCCTGCTTGATCAGGGCCAGGGCGTCTTCGCCGTTGGTCACCGGCGTCACCTCGTAGCCCCGCTCGCGCAGGAAGAGGTGGTGCGAGCGCAACAGGTCGATCTCGTCGTCGGCCCAGAGGATCTTGCGTAGGGTATCCATCAAACCTTCTCTCTCATTTCACCGGCAAGAGCAGCTCAAAGGTGGTTCCCTCCCCCGGAGCGCTGTGCACGATGCTGATCTTGCCCTTGTGGTATTCCTCGACGATGCGCCGCACAAAGGTCAGACCCAGACCCCAGCCGCGCTTCTTGGTGCTGAAGCCGGGCTGGAAGACCCGCTCGATGTTCTCGGGGGCGATGCCCCGGCCCTCGTCCTGAAAGGAGATCTGCACCGTGTCGCCCTCGGGGCGCAGGCCGGCGCGGATACGGATGATGCCCGCCTTGCCCCCCATGGCGTCCACCGCGTTCTTGTACAGGTTCTCAAAGGCCCAGTTGAGCAGTTCGGCGTTGAGCGGCACGGGTACCAACTCCCCGAACTCCACCTCGATCTGGTGCCGGCCAAACTGGGGGCCTCGGCTCTTGAAGTAGTTGACCGTCTCCATCAGCACCGCCTGCACATCCCCTGGCTTCAGCTCGGGGATCGAGCCGATCTGGCTGAAACGCGAGGCGATCTGGGTGAGGCGGCCCAAATCTTTCTGCATCTCCCCCAGCATCTGGTCCAGCCGCGCGGCCCGCTCCCGCTCGCCGGCGGCCACCGCGCTTTCTAGTTCGCCGCGCATCAGCTCCAGCCAGCCAGCCAGCGAGGAGAGCGGGGTGCCCAGTTGGTGGGCGGTCTCCTTGGCCATGCCCACCCAGATCGAGCGCTGCTCGCTGCGCCGGATGTTGCGCAGCCCGATATAGCCCACCAGCGCAAAGAGCAGCACCGCGCCGATGAGCCAAACGGGTGCCCGCGAGACCCGCTGCACCAGGGCCGAGTTGCCGTAGTGAATGTACATCTCGGCGGGGATCTTGAACTCGTGCCGCTCGTTGAGCAGGGCCAACTGCCGCCGCACCGTCTCTACCCGGGCCCGGGCCGCGGCGCTGCTGTCTCCCGGGGCCGGCAACTCGCGCCCCCCCCAGGCGCGCGCCACGCCCTGCCCGTCGGCGACCACGAAACCGGCCGCCCCGTAGTAGAGGTAGCTGAAGTCCTCGGTGGGCACCCTGAAGGCTCCCTTCCGTCCCTCCTCTTCTAGGCGGCGCGCCAGCTCCAGCACCTGCTGCCTGGCCACGGCGCTGGTGTCTCCCAGCGCCGGCAAGCCCTTGCCCACCCACTCGACCAGCAGGCGCTGTTCGGGCTGCTCGGCATTGTCGGTGATGATGAAATGATCCTCGTCCCAGTAATAATACCCCACCGTCTCAGAGTGGAAGGTGAAGACCACCGGCGGGTTGCCGGCGTCCATCGCCTCCATGGCCTCCTTCAGCTGCTGCCTGGCCAGTGGCTTGGTGTCCCCCGGTACCGGCAATTCCCCACCCCGCCAGTCGGTGATATCCCCCCGATGGTCGGTGATGATGATGGGGAAGTCACTGTTGGGATTGTTGATCACCTCCTGAAAGATGAAAGCCGCCTGCTCGCCGCTGGCCAGCGGCGAAATCGCAAAGGCGTGTAACCGGGCAAAGAGGTACACCCGGTTGCGCTCCTGCTCCTTGGCCTCCCGGATCAGCGATTCGCTGTAGAGCAGAAAGGCGATGAGCGCCAGGATGCTCCCCAGGAATATGTAGATCCTGAAGGTGGGCGATAGACCCAGAGATGAAAGCCAGTGCAGACGCCCCCGCTGCCAGCTCGCCGGGACCGGCCTTTCCTCGGGGGCTGAGCCTTGTTCCGCCCCCGTATCCCGAGGTTCGGCCTGGGATGGCAGCCCGGCCGCACGGCGTCGGCGTCGGCGAGGTTCGGCCTGAGGGGTCGCCTCTTGGTGTTCTGCCATGGGCCTCAGGGGGACTGACAGCTTTGAAAAGTACAGCGCTTACCCTAACTTAATACTGTTTGACCAAAGCGTCTATCTCGAGAATGCCACCTTGGCCTGCTACCCCGCCCTCCTTTCGCCTCCAAACATCCGCATTTCCCGAGCCCGCTCCACAGCACGACTCGCCCGGTGGCTGTGTCTCCTGTTGCTGGCCTGGACAACACCTGCCCACCCCCAGGCAGCGGCAGACAGTTCCGGTCTGCGGCCCGCCCGCCTGGCCCTGCTGGGGGGCACTGGCCTGACCATCCACTATCTGGGCTTTAAATATTTTGACCGGGCCTGGTACCAGGGCCAGAAGCTGGATCATATTCGCTGGATCAGGGACTGGGGCGGGGATACTTATCTAAATATGGACAAGGGGGGGCACTTCATGAGCGGGGTGTTCATGGCCCAGACCCTGACCGAAGCCTATGGCTGGGGCGGGGTAAGCCCGCGGCTGGCCGCCCTGGCCGGCACCCTGACCAGCTGGGCCCTGCTCCTGCAGGTCGAGATGCGCGACGCTTATTTCGATCAATGGGGGTTCAGCATTCCCGACTTCACCGCCAACACCATCGGCGCTACGGTGCCCTTGATCCACACCCTCTGGCCGGCCAGCCGCGCCTTCCGTTTCAAGTTCGGCTACTTCCCCTCCGCCCTCTATCTAGACCGCAACCAGCGCGAAGCCGAGCACCGGCCTTTCATCGAACATATAATCGACGACTACGAGGGTATGACGGTCTGGATGGCCGTCTCGGTCGATCACTTCCTGCGCGGGCGGGCCGAGGAGGTCTGGCCAGATTTTCTGGGCTTGGCGCTGGGGTACGGGGCGACGGGATTACACGGCAGCAATGTGAAGAGCAAGGGGCGCTTTAAGAAGTTCAAGGAGCTGCCAGACGCCCGCCCCGAACTGTTGGTGGCCCTCGACTGGGACCCGCGCTTCCTGCCGGGGGAGGGCAGGGTATGGCGCTACTTTGTGGAGCAGCTCAACTGGCTCCATCTTCCCGCCCCGGCCCTGAGGATCTACCCGGAACGGCGCTTCTACCTGCTCTTCTGACCTACCTCAGCAGGGAAAGCACCTGGTTGATGTCGCCGCCTGATTCGACGGCCAGGCTGGCCGCCGCCTGGCTGAGGATCTGGGAGCGGGTCAACTCGGTCATCGCGCGGGCCACATCGACATCCCGCACATTCGACTCTGCCTCATGTAATTTTTCGATGATGCTGGTACTGGTCGTGCTGTTCAGCTCCAGCCGGTTGTGCAGGGCCGCTACCTTGTTGCGCTCTTGCGCCACCTTTTGCTCCACCTGCTGCAGCTGGGCCAGGGACTGCCGGGCATTCTTGACCGTATCGATGGTCAGACTGCCGATGTTCATATGGGGCCCCTGAGCGCTCATGTCGTTGAAGGAGAACTGCACAAAGTCGTTGCCGCTGGCAATCGAGGGACCGATTTCGATGGTGACCTCGCGCTGGGCGTCCAGGAGGGGGGTATTGTTGTAGGTGGTGGCCTTGGAGATACGGCCCATTTCGCTCTTCAACCCCTCGAACTCCACGTCCAGGCTGCCGCGCTGCTCGTCGGTATAAAGCCCGGTGGCCGCCTGGACCGCCAGGCTCTGCATGCGCTGGACGATCTCGCTGAGCTGGCCCAGGGCCCCGTCGGCCACCTGCAGCATGCCGATGCCCTGTTGGGCGTTGCGGTTGCCCTCGGCCACCACGCGGACCTCAGAGCTGAAATTATCGGCCATGTACAGGCTGGCCGGATCGTCGCTAGCCCGGTCGATTCGGTTGCCCGAGGACAGGTGCTCGATCTGCTTGGAGGCCTGTGCGTAATGCAAGGCCATGTTGTGGGTGACCTGACTGAGGTGGGGATTGTGGTTGATGCGGGCTGGCATGGCTCATCCCCTATAGTGGAGAGGTGTGGGTACCCATGCCAGTATGCAAAGAACATGCCGCAGTGCTTAAATCGCATAAATTGATTGAAATTAAAACACTTAGCGAAAGAGCGAATTCGAGGAAAGCTACCGGGCTAGAGGAGTAATTTTCCGGTGGAGGGAACGCAGGTGCCGGATCAGCGGGAAGCGGAGGAGACCTTGATAGGCTCTGAAGAACGAGGGGTGCCTTCCTGGCGGAACTCCTTTTCGTAAAGGGCCGCCAGCTCGCCTGTTTCCATGGAACACTTGCCGTGAAAAACGGCCCCTTCGGTGATCGCCAGGGCACTGGTAGTGATGTCGCCGACAAAACGGGCCTGGCTGTCCAGGCGCACCTTCTCGGCCTGGATGCGGCCCCGCACCACCCCGTTGAGATAGACTTCCTTGCCTTCGAGCTGGGCGTACACCTCGCCGGACTGGCTGATGGTCAGCACCCCGGAGCAGACCAACTCACCCTTGAAGGTACCGTCGATGCGGACGCTGTTCTCCACCCGCATAACCCCTTCGAAGACCGTGCCGCGCCCGATGATGGTATTGAGGGTCTGGCTGGTATTGCTGGTCGCCGCGTTGTTTTCTTTTTTCCCCAGCATCGTCTTGTCGCGCAAAGAATAGTCTTGCCGAGGAGAATCCCGGCAAGGGTTCAATATAACTTTTCTCCTGCTCGTACGCAAAGCCCGGTTGGCTCAACCCTTTTTTCGCTTTTTTCGCTCCTCCCCACCCAGAACCCGCTTGATCTCCTCCCGATCCTGTAATTGCTCCACCACCAGCATCAGCGCCAGTTTGGTGACCTCCTCGACGGTGCTGACCGCGCTGGTGTCGATGATGGGGATGTCGCACTGGGTGCTGACCTCCATGATGTGCTCCTGGATCTTCTGGATCTCGTCCAGGTGGGAGAGGTATTTGTCCCCGGCACGAGCCGGCGCCTCTTTGGCCCGCTTGGTGAAACGCTCCTCGTACACCCGGCGCTCCGAAACCGCCAGGCAGAGCTGGGTGACAAAGGAATGGGGATGACCCCTTTTCCACTTTTCCAGAAAGTCGGGCAGCAGGTGCACCCCGTCGATGATGACGCTGCTGTGCTCCTCCAGGCAGCGGTCGAGGATCGCCCGCACCCCCAGGCTGACCACCTTGACCTGCTCGCGGAATCCGGTGAGCACCGGGTCTTCTTCGCGGCCATCCGAAGGCAGATTGGACCAGGCCAGGTACGAAGAAGTGTGGATGGAGGGCATCAGCTCGGGCGAAAGCATCAGCCGCATGATCTGACGGATATCATCGGTAGCCGCCACCCGGGGGATGTCTAGCACGTTGGCCATACTGATGGCCAGCGAGGTTTTGCCGACGCCGCTGGCCCCGCCGATGAGCACGATCAGCGGCTGGTCCAACTCCTGCCAGGCGCGCCACACCCGGTAGCGTTCGGCGTACCCCTGGTCGTACTGCTCGGCCAGCATCACCTCGACCAGTTCCTCCAACATCTGGGTGTTGACTCGTTGGGCCCGCTGCCCCAGCAGCATATTTTCGAGGTGCCCGGCCAGCTCGTAGGATTGGTCCAGGGACAGACCCGCAACCTGGACCGAATGGGCCAGGCGCTCCTTGGAAAAAGGCCCGGTCTCGTCCTTGCCTTCCACAGTGATACTGGTCGGCAGGCGCTCCCAGAAAACCAGGTCGCCTACCTGGCGCTCGCCGTGTTCGGTGCGGATGGCCTGATCGATCAGCTTGAGTAATTCCTTCCTTTCGATCCCCTTGCGCTTGAGCAAGGTCTTGCGGATGGCATCGGCCACCTCGTAGGCCTCCTCATAGGAGAAGCCCCGCTCGATCAGGTAGTGCACCAGCATGCCCCGCATGAAGGGGATGCGTTTTTTACCGTCGATGATGGTCGCCACGAATTTTGTCCTCAGTTACACAGATTCGACGTGCGCATCCACTCCAAGGTGTGCTCCAACCCCTCGGCCAGGCCAACAGCGGGGGCATAACCCAGCCCGGCGCGCGCCCGGGAGATGTCGGCCAGGGAGCGGCGCACATCCCCCGGCCTGGCCGGGGCGAACTCGGGTTCCAGGCCGGTGCCCAGGAGATGATTGAGCCGCCCGGCCAGTTCCCTGATGGTGGTGCTCTGCCCGCAGCCGACGTTGTAGACCTCGCCTCGGGCCTGGTCCACCTGGCTGGCCCGCAGGTTGGCCTGAACCACGTCCTCAACGTAGACGAAGTCGCGCGACTGCTCGCCGTCGCCCTGGATAATCGGCGGCTGCCCCAGGAGCAGGCGCTTGACGAAGAGGGAGATCACCCCCGAATAAGGCGAGGCTGGGTCCTGGCGCGGGCCAAAGACATTGAAGTAGCGCAGGCACACCGTCTCCAGCCCAAAGATCTCGCTGTAGATGCGGCAGTAATACTCTCCGGCCACCTTGGACAGGCCGTAGGGCGAGGCCGGCTCGGGCCGCATATCTTCGCGCTTGGGAGACTCGGGGTTGTTGCCGTAGGCGGCCGCCGAAGCGGCGAACACCAGCCGCCGCACCCCGGCCTGCCGCGCCGCCTCCAGCAGTCGCAGGGTGCCCACCACATTGACCTCCTGCTCGAGCAAGGGCTGGGCCACCGACACCGCCACCGAGGCGATGGCCGCGTGGTGGTGCACGTACTCCACACCCCGGAGGGCTTTGGCCAACAGCGCCTCGTCGCGCAGGTCGCCCACCGCCCAATCCACCTCCACCCCCTCTAGGTTGGCGCGTTTGCCGGTGGACAGGTTGTCCAGCACCCGCACCGCATGCCCCTCGGCCACCAGCCGCCGGCACAGATGGGAGCCGATGAAGCCGGCGCCTCCGGTCACCAGGTACCTAGCCATCGCTCCCTCCTCCTGACACTTCGTTGTAATATGGAGCAAATATAACATACTTCCCCTCTGGAAAGGCAGCGCTGCGCCCCGAAAACCAGCCCTGGGCGCTTGCAGTTGACATTTTTTTCTCTCGGGGTTACTTTGGGGACGTGTTTTACGAGGCGGTGTGGGGGGCTATGGTTTCAATCCCTGCCGTGGCCTTCCTCCCATTGCTCGGAACCGGGATAATCAATTTATTATACCTGGTTCTGAGCTTTTTGTTTTCTGCACCCACCCGCACTGCAAGGAGCCCGTCCATGTCCAACCCTCTGCTTCAGCTCCAGCAACTGGGCCAGAGTCCCTGGTACGACAATATCCGGCGAGGGCTGATCACGTCGGGCGAATTGCAGCGCCTGATCGCCGAGGACGGGGTGTGCGGTCTCACTTCTAACCCGGCCATCTTCGAGAAGGCCATCGCCGGATCTGCCGAATACGCCGGTGCCCTGCGCGCCCTGGCCCGCGCCGGCCGCACCCCGCAGGAGATCTACGAGGCGGTGGCCATCGCCGACATTCAGTGGGTCGCGGATCTGCTCTTGCCGGTCTACGAAAAAACCCAGGGGCGGGATGGCTTCGTTTCTCTGGAGGTTTCGCCCCATCTGGCCCAGGACACGGCCGGCACCATTGAGGAGGGGCTGCGCCTGGCCGGTGAGGTGGGCCGGGCCAATCTGATGATCAAGGTCCCCGGCACCCAGGCCGGGTTACCGGCCATCGAGCACCTTATCGGCGCCGGGATCAACGTCAACATCACCCTGCTCTTCTCCCTCGACAACTACCTGCAGGTGGCCCAGGCTTACCTGGCCGGCCTGGAGAAGCGGGCAGCCCAGGGCGGCGACCTGGCCGCAGTGGCCAGCGTGGCCAGCTTCTTCATCAGCCGCATCGACAGTATGGTGGACAAAGAATTGGAGAACCAGCTGGCCAAGACCACCGTGGCCAGCCGGCGCCTGGCCCTCAGGAACCTGGCCGGCAAGGCGGCCATCGCCAACCCAAGTTGACCGATGCGCGCTACCAGGAACTGTGCGCCAGCCCGCGCTGGCAGCAACTGGCAGCCCAGGGTGCCCGCCCGCAGCGACTGCTCTGGGCCAGCACCAGCACCAAGAACCCTGCCTATCGCGACGTGATCTACGTCGAGGAACTGATCGGTGCCGACACCGTGAACACCCTGCCCGACGCCACCCTGCGCGCCTTCCGCGACCACGGCTTGGCCCGCCCCACCCTCGGCGAGGGGCTAGAAGAGGCCAAGGAGGTCATGGAGAGCCTGGAGGAACTGGGCGTTTCCATGGCTGAGGTGACCCGCAGGCTCCAAGAAGAAGCCGTGCGACTTTTCGTCGAACCTTTCGATAAACTGCTGGCCGCCATCGCCTCTCAGTCCGCAGCCGTCCGGCGGTCGGCGGCCTGAGTCTCCCGCGAGGACAACCATGAGTTATTCCCGCCCCGCCTCCGAACGTATGCCCGACCCCAGCGCCCTGATCATCTTCGGGGCCTCGGGAGACCTGACCCGCCGCAAGCTGGTGCCGGCCATCTGGCATCTGGACCGCCAGGGCCGCCTACCCGCCGAATTTGTGCTGGTAGGGGTAGCCCGCAGCGAACTGGACGATGCCGGCTTCCGCCAGCAGATGCGGGAGGCCCTGCGCGAGTTCGTCGGCCAGCTCGATGAGGCCCAGGTGACCGCCTTTCTCGACCGCCTCTTCTACCTGTGCGGCGACCCCAAGGACCCCTCGACCCACCAGAAGCTCAAGGAACGGCTCGCCGAGCTAGACGCCCAGCGCGGCACCCGCGGCAACTACTGCTTCTACTGCTCGGTGCCTCCCCAGGTCTATCTGAAAATCGTCGAGGGCATGGGGCAGGTGGGCCTGAATCTGGAAAACGTCGAGGGCAAGGGATGGTCGCGCATCATCGTCGAGAAACCCTTCGGCCACGACCTGAACACCGCCAAGGAACTCAACCACTCCCTGCACAAAGTTTTCGCCGAGGAGCAGATCTACCGCATCGACCATTACCTGGGCAAGGAGACGGTGCAGAACATCCTGGTCTTTCGCCTGGCCAATTCCATCTTCGAGCCCCTGTGGAACCGCCGCTATATCGACCACGTGCAGATCACTGCCGCCGAAACCGTGGGTGTGGAGCACCGCGCCGGGTACTACGACACCTCGGGCGCCCTGCGCGACATGATCCAGAACCACCTGCTACAAGTGCTGTGCGTCGTCGCCATGGAACCCCCTTCCTCCTTCGACGCCGAAAGCGTGCGCACCGAGAAGCTCAAGGTGCTCAAGGCCATCCACCCCCTCAGCGTGGGCCAAGTAGACCGCTATGCGGTGCGCGGCCAGTACCGGGCCGGCCAGCTAGGCGACCAAGAAGTGCGGGGCTACCTGGACGAACCCGACGTGGCTCCCCGCTCGCGCACCGAGACCTTTGCCGCCCTGCAACTGACGATCGACAACTGGCGCTGGCAGGGCGTGCCCTTCTACGTGCGCACCGGCAAACGCCTCAAGCGCCGGGCCAGTGCCATCACCCTGCAATTCCGCCAGCCGCCCCACCTGATCTTTTCCAGCAGCGAGGATCTTCAACCCAGCACCCTGACCATCCGCATCCAGCCCGAGGAGGGCATCTCCCTCACCTTCAACGGCAAGATTCCCGGCCCGGACGTCAAGCTCGGACCCGTGAAGATGGATTTCGACTACGCCACCACCTTTGGGGGCCGCAGCCCCGAGGCCTACGAGACCCTGATCCTTGACTGCCTGCTGGGCGATGCCACCCTCTATTCTAGCAGCGACTGGATCGAGAAGTCCTGGGAGCTGCTCATGCCGGTGCTGGAAGCCTGGGGCGCCACCTCGGCCACCCGGGTGCCCTCCTATACCGCCGGATCCTGGGGCCCGAAGGAGGCCAACGAACTCTTCGACCGGGAATGGCGGCAGTGGGCCGAACTCTGATCCTGGCCGGCGACATCGGCGGCACCAAATCCTATCTGGGACTTTTTGCCGCTGATCCGGCGGATTTCACCCCGCTGGTCGAGCGCCGTTACGTCTCCCGCGAATACCCGGACCTGGCCAGCATGCTGGCGGCCTTTATCCGTGAAGTCGGCCAGCAGCCCCAGCGCCTGGTCCTGGGCATCCCCGCCCCGGTCAACCAGCTGCCCATCCGCCCGGTAAACCTGCCCTGGGTCATCGATCCCGATCAGGTGCGCGCCGCTCTGAAGATCGAGGACCTCCTCCTGCTCAACGACCTGCAGGCCACCGCCTACGGCATCCTCACCCTCAAGCCAGCGGACCTGTGCGTCCTCAACCCCGGCAAGCCCGTTCCCCAGGGCAACATCGCCGTGCTGGCCGCCGGCACCGGCCTGGGCGAGGGCGGGCTGTGCTGGACCGGCAACCGCTATATCGGCCTCCCCTCCGAGGGAGGACACGTCTCCTTCTCGCCCACCAGCGACCTGGAGGCTGGGCTGTGGCGCTTCATGTGGGACCGCTTCGAGGAACACGTCAGCTGGGAACGCGTCATCTCGGGGGCCGGGCTGGCCTGCATCTACGACTTCCTCAAGGCCAGCGGGCGGGGCGAGGAGCCGCCCTGGCTGAAACAGGAACTGGCCGGCGGTGATCCAGCCGAGGTCATCTCTAAGGCCGCGCTGGCCGGCCGCGCCGAGTTGGCGGTCAAAGCCCTCGATCTTTTCGTTTCGCTCTATGGGGCCGAAGCCGGCAACCTGGCCCTCAAGCTCTTGGCCACCGGCGGGGTCTACGTGGCCGGGGGCATCGCCCCCAAGATCCTCGACAAACTCAAGGCCGGTTCTTTCATGAAAGCCTTCCTGGCCAAGGGCCGCCTGCGCTCCGCCCTGGAAGCCATGCCGGTCAAGGTGGTGCTCAACGACAAGACCGGCCTCCTGGGCGCGGCCTACTGCGGCGTCCACTCAACGACAGAAAGGCGATGATGATGAAAAAACGCGTGCGCGAGATCCTCAGCTGGTACGGCAGCGACAACCCCGGCACCCTGACCAACCTGGCCCGCCTGCTCAACCACGGCAAGTTGGGGGGCACCGGTAAACTGGTCATCCTGCCTGTGGACCAGGGCGTGGAGCACGGGCCGGGCCGCAGCTTTGCCCCCAACGCAGCGGCCTACGACCCCCGCTACCATTTTGAACTGGCCATCGAGGCCGGCCTGAACGCCTACGCCGCGCCCCTGGGTTTCCTGGAGGCCGGAGCGCGCGACTACGCCGGCGACCTGCCCCTCATCCTCAAGGTCAATAATCGCGAGAACCTCAACAACGAGCGCGATCCCAACCAGGCGCTCACCGGCTCCGTCGAGGCGGCCCTGCGCCTGGGCTGCGTGGCCATCGGCTTCACCGTGTACCCTGGCTCGGCCCTGCGCATCGAGATGTACGAGAAACTCCAGGCCCTCGCCGAGGAGGCCAAACGCCACGGCCTGGTGGTGGTGGCCTGGTCCTATCCGCGCGGCGCCGCCATCAGCAAGGAGGGCGAAACCGGGCTGGACGTGTCGGCCTACGCCGCCCAGATCGTCGCGCAGTTGGGGGCCCACATCCTCAAGGTGAAGCCGCCCACCGCCTTCATCGAGCAGGAGGAGGCCCGCAAGGTGTACGAGAAAGCCGGCGTGCCCACCGCCACCCTGGCCGACCGCATCAAACACGTGGTGGACTCCTCCTTCGCCGGCCGACGGGTGGTGATCTTCTCGGGCGGGGCGGCCAAGGATGAGGCGGCGATCTACGATGAAGTCCGCGGCATCCGCGACGGCGGCGGCTTCGGCTCGATCATGGGCCGCAACGCCTTCCAGCGGCCCCGCGAACAGGCCCTGGAACTACTGCAGAACGTCGTCCAGATCTACGCCGGCAAGATGTAGACCGGCTCATAGCTGGAGGCTCCGCCTGTGTCCGGCGGAGCCTCTTTTTTTTCATTTCCTCTGCGGAGCCTGCTCATGCCTCTAGACGTCGAAACATTGCGCGCACGCGCCCAAAAGATCCGCCTGATCCTCACCGATGTGGACGGGGTATGGACCGACGGCAAACTCTTCTATGTGCCCGGCCACGGCGAGGAGATGGTCGAAGTAAAAGCCTTCAACACCCAGGACGGCATGGCCTTCCGCTGGGCCCACGCCGCCGGCCTCAAGACCGGCCTGATCAGCGGCCGCGAGTCCCCAGGCGTGACCCACCGCGCCCGCATGCTGGGGGTCACCTACATCTATCAGAATTTCCTGGAGAAGATCCCGCCCTACGAGGAGATCCTCAAGCAGTCTGGCCTGAGCGACGCCGAGGTGGCCTATCTGGGGGACGATTTACCCGATGTGCCGCTGATGCGGCGGGTGGGACTGGGGGTGGCCGTGGCCAATGCCCGCACCCAGGTCAAGGATTGCGCCCACTCCGTCACCACCGCCCCGGGCGGGGACGGTGCCATCCGCGAGGTGCTGGAATTAATCATGGAAGCGCAGGGGATCTGGCCTGGGATATTGGAAAAGTACGGGGCAGGCTGAGGCCCTGGCGCCATGGCCATCAAGAAATCCGACCTCTACTCCTCCCTCTGGGCCTCCTGCGATGAACTGCGCGGCGGCATGGATGCCAGCCAGTACAAGGACTATGTCCTGTTCATGCTCTTCATCAAATACATCTCCGACAAGTACGGAAACAGCGACGACTTCGCCCCGCCGGTCACCATCCCGAAGGGTGCCAGCTTCAAGGACATGATCGCCCTCAAGGGCAAGAGCGACATCGGCGACAAGATCAACACCCAGGTTATCCAGCCGCTCATCGAAGCCAACGCCCGCCTCGCCCGCAGCGACTTCCCCGACTTCAACGATCCCAACAAGCTCGGCGAAGACGATGCGATGGTGCAGCGCCTCACCAATCTCATCGCCATCTTCCAGCGGCCCGAACTGGATTTCTCCAAGAACCGCGCAGAGAACGACGACATCCTCGGCGATGCCTACGAGTACCTCATGCGGCACTTCGCCACCGAGAGCGGCAAGAGCAAGGGACAGTTCTACACCCCCTCCGAGGTCAGCCGGATCATCGCCAAGGTCATCGGCATCTCCCCGAAGAATGCCAAAGCCTCCACCACTGCCTATGACCCTACCTGTGGCTCGGGCTCGCTGCTGCTGAAGGTCGCCGCCGAGGCCGGGAAACACATCACCCTCGAAGGGCAGGAAAAGGACGTGACCACCGCTGGTCTCGCCCGTATGAACATGATCCTGCACGACTTCCCGACGGCGAATATCCTCTCGGGCAACACCCTGGCCGCGCCCAAATTCAAGGACGGCGAGCAGCTCCGCACCTACGACTACGTTGTCGCCAATCCGCCCTTCTCCGACAAGACCTGGAGCACTGGCCTCATTCCCGCCAAAGACGACTTCAAGCGTTTTCAGTGGGGAGAGCCACCCAAGAAGCAGGGCGACTACGCCTACCTGCTGCACATCACCCGCTCCATGAAGAGCGCGGGCAAAGGCGCCTGCATTCTCCCCCACGGCGTGCTCTTCCGTGGCAATGCCGAGGCAGTCATCCGAAAGCAACTCGTGCGCTCCGGCTACCTCAAAGGGATTATCGGCCTCCCGGCCAACCTCTTTTACGGCACCGGCATCCCCGCTTGCATCCTGGTGCTCGACAAGGAAAACGCCACCGCCCGCAAGGGCGTCTTCATGATCGACGCCTCCAAGGCGTTCATCAAGGACGGCAACAAGAACCGCCTGCGCGAACAGGACCTCCACAAGATCGTCGACACCTTCACCAAGCAGACCGACGTCCCGCGCTACGCCCGCATGGTGTCCGCCGAGGAAATCGCCGACCCGAAGAACGACTACAACCTCAACCTCCCGCGCTACATCGACAGCACCGAGCCGGAGGACTTGCAGGACCTCGACGGCCATCTGCGCGGCGGCATCCCCAACCGCGATATCGACGACCTCGGGCGCTACTGGCAGGTCCTCCCCGGGGTGCGCGCTGCCCTGTTCGAGCAGGCCGACCGCCCCGGCTACCGCCAGTTGCGGCTCCCTATCGCCGAGGTAAAGCCTGCCATCTTCGGCCACGCCGAGTTCACTACCTTCAACGAAGCTGCGACCAAGCTCTTCGCCAAATGGAAAAAGG
>CAMAVQ010000065.1 GCA_945861755.1 Gemmatimonas phototrophica | reverse complement strand
CCCTCGTAGAAACTCAGGTCCGGGGCAAAGGAGGGCCCCCGAGTCTCCCCCGCACTCAGGATCAGATCGCCCAGCACCAGCTGGCGGATGCCCCCGGCCCACAGGCGGTCGACGATGTGTTTGGTGCCCTCGCGCTCAAAGGCCTGGATCTGCCCCATGAACATCAGTGGTTTAAGACTCATACTGCCTCCTCTATGGCTTGGTGATGAAATTGTCCGTGTGCCCGGTCAGGAAGTCGAGGATCAGCCAGGCGCCCGCTCCGAGGATTTCCCCCAGGATCAGGCCCAGGAACAGGGGCCGGGCATCCCGATAGAGCCTGGGCCCCCCGTATTTGAGTATCACGCTCTTGAACAACCAGGCGATGAAACAGGGAAAGAAGATATGCCCGGTCTTCCAGTTGGAACTGATGGGATAACCCAGGGGATTGAGGGGCCACCACAGAAAGTGATGCCGCACCCACATCAGCAGGGCCATCACCGCGCCGCCGATGGCGGTGAAAGCCCAGGCGTCCCAGCGCGCCCCGGTGGCCAGGTCGGCGATGCGCGGCACCATGTCCTTGGGTCCGCAGGTGGCTGCCCCCCAGACGAAGAAGAGTCCGGCCAGGTTGATCCCCCCATATTTGTAGGCCACGTGTAACATCATATAGGTGGAACTGCAGAGCCCGGTGACGATGGCCAGCAGCGCCAGCCAGAGCATGCCGCGCCGGCTGATATCCATGCCCTCCGCCAGCTTCAGGCCGTTGGCCATCGCCGCCATCACCGAGGTGCGCAACTCGGCGTGCCAACCATAGGAAAATCCCAGGGCTACCAGGCCAGGAGGGCCCAGGGCCGCGGTGCCCAACCCGGCGATGACAAAGGTGGAGGTCATCAGGGGGGGCCGCATCGAAGGCACGCCCCCCTCGGCTACGACCCGGGTTAAGGACAGGTAGACCACCATCGCCCCAAAAAGGAAGACCAGCACCCCCAGGGGCGGCAAGCCCGCCATCCACAACCCCAGGCCCACCAGCAGGGCCCCACCCACCAGACCCCAGAACGCCTGGCGGTAAGAGAGCATCTCCCCCGAGTCGTCCACCTCCGGGGCGCCCTTGAACGCCTTGTGATAAACATCCTTGAGGTGGTCGCGGGCCAACCACAGCCCGATGAGCACAAAAACAATCATCGCCCCAAAGCCCTGATGGGCCAGGTACGGGTCGCGCGAATAAAGGTCTACCCGCTCAGTGCTCTGAATGCCGAGCAAGTTGAAGAGGCCCCGCTGGGTTTGGGTAATGACATAAAAAACCCAGATCGAGGCAGTGATATCCAGTTTGACAAAATAGAAGAACCCGGTCCAGGCCGGGTTGATCCAGAAGTTCATGTCCACACTGTCGCGAAACATAAAAATGGTGGCGAAACGGTTAATCTTAGGGAAATAGGGGTAGTAGTAATTCAGCCCGTTGATACTCACCAGCACCAAGGCAAAGACGAACCCCACCCACATCAGCTTGTTGCGCAGCAGGCTCATGCCGATGATGCCCTGCCCCTCGCGGTGAATCAGTTCCAGGGGGACCTGCACCAGCGGGTAGACCAAGCGCTCCCGATCCATCCACTGCTTGCGCAGGATAACCATGCCGCTGATCATCGCCAGACTGAGGGCGAGGAAAAAGGCGTACCAGAAAACCAGCGGCACCACCCAGGCCCCCCAGGGCACTGGCATGCCGGCCGGCAACCCCTCAAAAAAATAACGGCGGACCTCGTCCCCCTGGGGCACCATCCACGAGGGGATGTACTGGTTGTAATAGAAATCCCAGTTGTTCTCCGGGGTGGCGTAATAGAAAGAGCCCACCAGGCAGGGGATGATAAACTGGGCGAAGCCCATGCTGGGGATGCAGGCGGCCACGATCATCATGAAGTAGATGACAATCAACTCGGTGCGGTTCAGCGACAGGCTGCGGCGCAACAGGGCCACCGCGGCATTGGCCAGGATGAGAAAGAAGAAGAGGAAGAGTACCCCTGCCGCGCTGAAGTTCAGGTTGAGGTACGACCCCCTGATCATGGTGGTCGAATAGGTGTCCAGGAAGTTCAGCAGGAAAGCCAGCAGGGTGCCCAGCAGCACCGAGCGCCGCGAGATCCCCGGGGCTGCTCCTCCTGGCAGAGGCGCGACGCCTGCCAAAGACGGACTGGCCAGCTGCGTATGGGCGTCAGGGAGGCTCACATCTCCCCCAGGAAACTGTCGGTGTGCCCGGTGGCAAAGTCGATACACAGCCAGGTTCCGGCGGCCATGATCTCCCCCAGAATCAGTCCCAGGAAAAAGGGCCGCATACTCCGGTACAAACGGGGACCTCCGTATTTGAGGATCAGGAACTTGAAGAGCCAGGCGGCGAAAGCGCTGCCGAAGATAGCCCCGGTCATCCAGTTGGCGCTGATGGTGTAGCCCAAGGGACTGAGGGGCCACCACAGGAAGCGGTGCCGCACCCACATCAACAACCCCATCACCAGTCCGCCCACCCCCATGAAAAACCAGGCGTCCCAGCGCGGCCCGGTGAGATTGTCGGCCAGGCGCGGGGCCATGTCCGTGGGGCCATAGGTAGCTGCCCCCCAGCCGTAGAAGAGGGGATTGAGGTTGATGCCCCCGTACTTGTAGGACAGATAGAGGGTCATGTAGGAGGAGCCGAAGAGGCTGACCAAAATAGCGCGGATGATAACCCAAAAGAGCGGCCGTTTGGACCCTGCGATCACCTCACTCATCTTGAGGCCGTTGGCCACCGAAGACATGACGAAGGAACGGATCTCGGAGTGCCAGCCGTAGGAAAATCCCAGGGCGATCATGCCCGGGACCCCCACCGCCGAGGAGCCGGCCCCGGAGATGAGAAAGGAGGAGGTCATGATCGGTGGCCGCATGCCCGGCAGACCGCCCTCGGCCACCGCGCGGGTCAGGCCAAGGAAAAGCACCATGGCGCCAAAGAGAAACATCAGCACCAGCAGCGGCGGCAAGCCCGCCACCCACAGGCCGGCGCCCATCAGCAGCAGGCCGGCCAGCAGGCCGGCCACCGCCTGCCGGTAGGACATCATCTCCCCCCCGTCATCGACCCTGGGGTCGCGCCCGAAGGCCCGGTTGAACACCTCCCGCAGATGACCGCGCGCCATCCACAACCCGATCAGCACAAAGACGATCATCGCCCCCATGCCCTGGTGGGCCAGGTAGGGCTCGCGCGAGTAGAGGTCCATGCGCTCGGTGCTCTGCAGGCCAACAAAATTAAAGAGCCCCCGCTGCACGGTGGTGATGGTGTAGAAAACCCAGATGGAGGCCGAGACCTCGAGGTTAACAAAATAGATGAAGCCGATCCACGAAGGGCTGAGAAAGAAATCAAGGCTGACGGTGTCCCTGAACAGGGGCAGCGATACACTGCGCTCGATCTTGGGAAAGTAGGAGTAATAGGAGTGCAGCGCGTTGATGCTGAGCAAGATAAAGGCACAAGCAAAACCCACCCACAACAGTTTGCTGGCCAACAAGTGCTGCCCCGTCCCCTGCCGCTCCTGGATCAACTGCATTGGCACCTGGACCAGCGGGTAGACCAACTTCTCCCGCTCCACCCACTGCCGGCGCATGATGACCATACTGCAGATCATCACCAGGCTGAGGGCGAGGAAGAACCCGTACCAGTAGGCCAAGGGCAGTACCCAGGCCCCCCAGGGGAGCGGCATTCCGGCCGGCAGCCCCTCAAAGAAGAAGCGCCGCACCTCGTCGCCCTGGGGCACCATCCACGAAGGCACGTACTGGTTGTACAGCTCGTTCCAGTTATTTTCCGGCGTGGCGTAATAAAAGGACCCCACCAGGCTGGGAATGATGAACTGGGTGAAACCCATGCTGGGGATGCAGCAGGCCACGATCATCATAAAATAGATGACGATCAACTCGGTGCGGTCGAGGACCAGCGACCGGCGCAGTACGCCCACCACGAGATTGGCCAGGAAGAGGATAAAAAAGAAGAAGAGCGCTGCTGGAGTGCTGAAGTTCAGGGTCAGGTAGGACCCGCGGATCATGATCGTGGCGTAGGCGTCGAGCACGTTGATGGCCAGGGCCAGCAAAGCCCCGATCAGGACACAGCGCGTCGAAATGTGGGAAAGCCTCAGTCCCGCGCCCGCTGCGGACGGCGCTTGCGCCGGGGTGGTCGATGTAGTATGCTTGTCGCTCGCCGAAGATGCCGCCATGAAAAATACCCTGCCCCCGCTGCTCCTCTTTGCCGCCGCGCTGGTGCTGCGGCTGTGCTACCTTTGGGAAATCGCCGACAACCCCTTCTTCACCTCACCGGTGGTCGACGCCTACACCTACACCCAGCAGGCCCGCCTGATCGCCGAGGGCCACTGGTTCGACTACACCCCCGACGCTTTCTGGCAGCCTCCGCTCTACCCCTGGTTTCTAGGGGCGGTCGGCAAATTGGCCGGCGAACATTTTATGCTGGTCGCCCGCCTCATCCAGGCAGTGGGCGGGGCCTGCACCTGCCTGCTGGTCTACCTGCTGGGCCAACGCCTCTTCTCCCGCCAGATCGGCCTACTGGGGGGCGCGCTGCTGGCGGGGTACGGCCCGGCCATCTGTTTCGACGGGGAGTTGCTGCCCGCCTCGCTGGCCACCCTGCTCTTTCCGGCTCTGCTGCTTGCCGTGTTGTGGGCCGAAGGCATCGCCGGCTCGCGGCGTTGGTTCGTGCCCGGTCTCCTGCTCGGGGTGGCGGCCCTCAACGTGGCCACCTTCCTGGTGCTGGCACCCTTCATCCTGCTGTGGATCTGGACCCGCGCACAGGCCCGGCTCAGCCGCATGGCGCTGTTCTGCGGCGGCATACTGCTGATCATCGCCCCCGTGACCCTGCGCAACTATGCGGTCAAACCAGAGCTGGTGCTGATCTCCTGGAACAGCGGGGTCAACTTCTTCATCGGGAACAACGCCGACTACCCGAAGACCACCCAGATTCGCCCTGGTCAGGCCTGGCTGGACCTGATGGACCGGGCCCAACAGGCCGGCTTTGCCCCTGGCGCCGCCAACTCCAGCTATTTCTTTGGGGAGGCCTGGGGCTTCATTAGCTCCCACCCCCTCGATTACGCCTGGGTGCTGGCCAGCAAGACCGCCTCGTTCTGGAACGGCGATGAGCTGGGGAGAAACCAGAACATCTACTATCTGCGCCATTACTCCGGCCTCTTGACGGTACTACTGTGGAAAGGCGGCATCGCCTTTCCCTTCGGCCTGATCGCTCCCCTGGCCCTGCTCGGGTTTTTCCTGGCCCGCCGCGATCGGGGACCGGCAAGGTTGCTGCTGGGCGCGGTACTCACCTACGCCGCAGGGGTCATCCTTTTCTTTGTGACCGACCGCTACCGGCTGCCAGTGGTCCCCGGGCTGCTGCTGCTGGCGGCCATAGCGCTGCAATGGCTGATCGCCCAGGTTCGCCAGCGGCAAAGGGTGTTGCAATGGGCCGGCGTGCTGGCGCTGCTGGTGCTCTTCTGCAACAGCCGGATCGGCGACATGGGCATGGAGGGCGACGCGGAGATCTACTACAACTTGGGGCATGCGTTTATCGAAAAGAAGCGACTGCAAGAGGGTATCGGAGCGCTGGAGAAGGCGGCGGCGTTGACCCCGGACGACGCCGACATCCTCTTCAGTCTGGGCACCGCCTATGTGTGGGCAGGGGATCCGGGGCGCTCGGTGCAGCTCCTCGCCCGCGCCGCGCAGCGTTATCCCGGACGTCTGGACATCCGGCTCAATCTGGGCAACAGCTATTTTCAAACTGGACAGTACGCGCAGGCTGCCGATGAATACCGGGCCGTACTCGCCGTTCACCCCGAACACCTCGAAACCCTGCGCAGCGCGGCCCGCGCCACCGCCAGGGCCGGTCAACGCGACCAAGCCATCACCTACTACGAGCAATTACACCACCGAGAACCCCAGAACATCGAACCCTGCCTGGCCCTGGGTTACCTCTATAAGCAGACCGGGCATCCAGACCAAGCGTTGCGCTCTTACCAAGAGGCGCTAGGCCTAGACCCAAACCACCAGACCGCGATGCTGGAAAGCGGCATTCTCCACCTGGAACGGAACGAACTACAAAACGCGCTGGCGCTGTTTCGTCAAGCGACTCAACGCCACCCCCGCATGGCCCAAGCCTACGAGCAGTTGGGCAGGGTCTACCAGCGCCTTGGGCAACGGGAGCCGGCGGTGATCGCCTACCGCCAGGCGCACGAACTCGAACCGACCTCCGCGGCGATCAAGGCCCAACTCGAAAGTCTCCTCGGCCAGCCGCACTGACCCACTTCAATAGATGCTGGCCACCACCTTGGTCACCGTCGGCTGCGACACGTTGTCGGCATCCACATCCATGCTGATCTTGCACAGGTAGAGGCCAGGGGGTGTTAACTTGCCCTGCAGATCCCGACCGTCCCAGCGCAGACGCTGACGCCCGGCTGCGTGTTCTACTTGCTGCTCCAGCCGCTGCACCAGGCGTCCACTCAACTCGTAGACCTCCATCACCAGGGTTTTGCCGCCCTGAATTTTGAACACCGGGAAGGCAAACTCCACCGCGTCATTGATGCCGTCGCCATTGGGGGTGAAGGGGTTAGAAATCACCTGCACCGCACCTAGCAGGCCGCCGTCGAAGGGGGTCTGCACCGTCATTCCCGCCCCCTCCGCCAGCCCCGTGGCGTCGCCGGCGTCCACCCGCTGCCACACCACCTGGTCCCGATCACCCAGCCCCACGGAGGCGAGGAAGGTGTTGCTGGCCAGGTAGAAGGTGCCGGAGAAGCGCAGCGCCACCAACTCCTGGGCGTTTTGATTCACTGCCAGGGGCAGGTGCAGCCACAACGAGTCCGGTGCGGTGGGTACCTGCAACAGCTCTGCCGGCGAGTATGCCGTGCCGGCTCCTGCCTTCAGGTCCGCCTCTGTCCCCACTGATATCTCCTCGAGTCCGAGTTCGGCCCCTGGGGGCAGTTCGACCAGCAGCTGGTCGAAACCGCGGTTGGTGCCCTGGAAGGTGGGATGAAGGTACAGGGTGAAGTCCTGGCTCGCGCCACTCTCCTGGACCTGCCGCGGAACGATCTCCCCGACGAGCTGATTGGCCAGTGGGTCCTCCAGGTCGATGTGTAACGAGCGCAAATCCACCGCCTGGTCCGGGTCGTCGGAGAGCAGGCTGGCCTCGATCATCACATAACGGCGAGGGTTGGGGGAGGTGATGGCGGCCCCCGACTTCTGGTAGAACGAACTCCAGTTGCTCCAATCGCTGCCGGGAATCACCGAAACCAGCGAGTCCCCGCGCTGGAAGCTGAGCAGTTTCCGGTATTCGGCTTGGTTTACCTCTAACCCCGTCTTGGTAAAATAATGGATCTCCTGGGCGAGCTGGTTGCCGGTGCGAGTGCGGATGCTCAGCTTGGTGTCCGTTGGGATATCCGCATCCCAGGAGATGGAGGAGAGGATACGCGGGCTGCGCCCCAATTCGATCAACCCGGAGGTGAGTTGCACTTGGGGCAGGTACCCCCGACCGTAGAGCTGGATCTCTCTGATTCCGGCACGGATGGACCGATCAATGATGATGTGGTAGTCCATCTTGAAGTAGCGGGCCTTCATCAGCGAAAAAGGATTGTCCTGGAAGAAGACTCTGCCGCTCTCCTCGTTGCCCCCCGCACCGCGGGCCCTCATCGGCACATAGACCAAACTGCCGTCTGGTGCCAGGCTGCCGTCCGAGAGGGTGATCGCGTAATTGCGGAACGATCCATCCGATGAATTATGATCAAAGGCGAGGAAGGCGCGGTTGATCCAGTACCAGGTGCCTAGGTCTAAGAAAACCGTGCGGTCCGGGTCCTGGACGGTGGCGATGTTGGTGTCGCCGCCGAATCCCTGCGTCGCGTATCCCACCTCCACGCTCCAGAAGGTGCTGAAATCCCCGTCGATGACCAGGGTTTCGGCACCTAGGTTGCCGTACCCCGCGATCCTGCCCCCCCGCGCCAACGCCCCTAAACTGATGTTGTCGCCGGCCGTGATCACCTCCACTTCGGCCAGCCTGGGTAATTCGCGGCGGTAATATTGAACCGGCCCCTTCTGGCCTGGATCGGCGATGGCCTGGTACTCGGCGGGGTCCACCTGCCTGAGTATCCCGCTCGCTTCGCGGCGAAAGTAGAGCACATCCCCCCGCTCTGTCGCGGCCAGCCCCTGCCAGCGCGTTTCATCGATTTCCTCGGCCTGCCCCAGGTCGCTGGCCGTAGCCACCACCTGGACAAAGCGGACCAGATCCCCCGCAAAGTCCAGATCGGCGGCCACCGAGGGCTTCAGGTCAAAAGTGAAAACCCGCTGGGTCTTGTTGAGCCCTTCGCTGCGGCCGGCGATGAGGTAATTGAGCGCCTTGCTCTGGGAGAAGGCAGGCAGGCCGTTGGAGGTGAGCACCTTGAACTGCAGCATGGGGTCTCCCTGGCCCTCGGCGACGAACTTCACCGCGATCTGCTTGGCCCAAACCGCTCGGCCCAGGTCGATCTCCACCCACCACTGGCCCAGGGGTGCGTCGGATGTCGGCTCCCAATAGGTCTGGTCGTCCCCGTCGAGGATATGGGCGGCCAGCTGGGTGTTGGAGCCGGCGCTGCGGATACCCCCGGGCCCTTCTTCGTGGATAAAATCCACCGCATCCAGCCCGGCGTTGGCCTGGTCGCGGGTAAAGATGGGCCGGACGCTCTCCCCTTTCAGTTCGAGGCTGCCCTTGGGATAATTCCATTGCTGCCAGTCCTGACCCGAGACCACCACGCGTCCCGGTTCGACACTATACCCCTGCCCCCCTGCTCCTGCCACGCTCAGCAACAGGCAGGTGAGGCCGGTGAAAACCTTCCTCATTTGCTCCCGCCCCCAACCTGGGGCAGCGCCCGGCAGGACTGGATGAACTCCGCGGCCGTGGTGGTGTAGCCAATCAGGTGTTCGAAATTCCTCAAGGTGATCCGGTTGATCCATCCTCCTTCTGGGAGGCTGGCATCCACGGTGTCGGGCATTTCGATTTCGGGGCCCTTGTTGGAACAGTCGCGCAGCAGGATAACCCGGTAGTTGCGGCCCACCGCCTCGGCGCAGGTGTAGTGCATACAGGCCCGCCGGCTGTAGCCCACCACGATCAGGGTCCTGATCCCCCAGCTGCGCAGGTGCTGGTCCAGGAAGGTGTCGTGGAAGCCGCTCCAGATCCATTTGGGGAAGTTTGGTTCCCCTTCCCTGGGGGCCACGCAGTCGAGGTATTCGGGCTTGAAGTCCTTCTTGCCCCAACCTCCGGCCAACAGGTTTTGCCCCGTGGGATTCTTAGTCTTCCCCCAGACCTCGCCGACAATGTTGCCCGGATCGGCCACCAGGCGCAGGTCGTTGTGTACATAGGCCACCCGCATGCCCGTCTGGCGGGCGGCCTGCAGCGCCGGGGCGATGAAATTCTCGGTGGTCGGGTTGGGGCTCCGTCCATCCACATCCACCACCAGAAAAGCACATTCGGAAAAAGCGAGGGCCATAGTCTCATAGCCGTAATCGTACCCGCCGGGATAGTCTTTGTAGTAACGAATGGGGATCTCGATCTTGCTCATCTCCAACTCCTCCTTCACCAGATCTGAGCACCTGCTCAGTAGACCACAGCCACGGTTCCGCCCTCTTGGGCCTCTCCTTTTTCTGCCTTCACCCCCACGCGGTAGAGGTAGACCCCCGGTGGTACCCGCCCGCCCTTGTCGTCCAGACCATCCCAGGGGAAACTGAAACGCCCGCTCTGTTGCAGACCGTCGTGGACCACCCGCCAGCGGCGGCCGGAAAGGTCGTAGATCTCCAGCTTCAGGGGCACCGCATCGGTCACCTGCAGCAGATTAAAAGAAAACACCGCCGCATCGTTCACCCCGTCGCCGTTGGGGGTGAAGAGCCGCGGACTCACCTGCACCTGGTCCAGGAGGCGGCCGGAGAAGGTGGTGCGCACCGACAGCACCTCGCTGGCCAATTCGCTGGCCGCGTCCCCGGGGTTGACCCGCTGCGCCAGCTCCAGGGGCCGTTCGGTATCGCGCACCCAGCCGTCAAAGGAGGTGCTATAGCGCAACACTGGAGCGCGGAAAACCACCTCGACCACCCCGCCCGAGTCCACCGATCTCAAATGATTCGGCAACTGGATGGTGAAACGGCTCGAATCAGGGGTAATCTGGGCCGTATAGGCAACCGGCACGCCGCCGATCCGCACCGCGTCGATGCCCGCTACCCCAAAGGGAGTGGCGATCTCCACCTGGTCGAATCCAGAGTGCTGCGAGCGGATGGTGGGGCGGATGGCGTAGGTGAGTTGCGCGGTTTCCCCGAGGGGCACTTCGGGCGGGTACACCTCGCCCAGCACTTCTTCGGCCAGGGGCGGCTTGGTGGCCTTGAACTCGATGAAATTCACCTCGCCCCCTTCGTTGAGCGTGGGGTGGAAATCCACCCGAAGCTGAATTACCGAGTTGGGACCAGGCGAGAGCACCGGCGTGCCACTGCTGGCGGGAAAATCGTATGGGGCCGACCAGAAACTCCAGTTCTGGGTGTCGTAGGTGACCTGAGCGGCTTCGCCCGGTTTCAGCAGGGCATAGGCAGTGGCATTCAGCGGTTTGCCCGAGGCGTCGAACTGGGAGATCTCGGTGCCCCTCCCGGTATAGCGCCAGTACACGTTCGGTTCTAGATCCTTGCCCGCCCGCGACTGGATCCAGACCTTCGCCTCGCCATCCTTCTGGCCACCCCAGCGGATATCGCCCCAGATGGCTGGATCTTTTAAATCGATGAAATTGCTCGCGTAGGCAGCCCCGTTGATATACCCCTCGCCGTAGATCTCGGTCTCGGCCAAGTTCACGGCCTTGGAAGAAACGCGGGCCAGCAGCAGGGTCACGCTGCGGGCCAGGGCCAGGGGGAAACTGACGTCGATGGTATCGTGCACATTCTCGGACAACCGATAGACCCGCTCCCCCACCCCCACGGCGGCCCCATAGCCGCTCAGGTCGTCGAGGATCTGCACCCCCTTGGCATTGGCCAGCACATCCAGCTTGTCGGGGTAATGGCCGCTCTGGTCAACCGGGGGGTAAAGACGGACCCGGTTGACGAAGAAGAGACCGCCCAGATCGATGGTAACGCGGTTGATCTGGACGACTGCCCTGCCGCTGAACTTCTCCTCGTCCGAAGTGGCGGTGGCTACCCACTCGCGGAAGGTCGTGGGGTTGGCATCCACCATAGTTTTGGCGTCCTCGGTGACGGCGTAGCTGTACACCCCACCGACCCGGACGTAGGGCCCGCCCCCCCGCTCCAAGCTGGTCAGGGCGATATTGTCATCCTTGGTGATGAAGATGGGCCGCAGCACCCCCTCCTGGCTCAGGGCCTGCTCGTCCAGACCCTGCTTCTCCTTGAAATCCCCCCAAGGCAGCTGATGGAAATTGACCCCCAGTTCCTGAGGCACGGGCAGGCTTTCCCCGCCGATACGGTAGATCTCCAGGGCGCTGGCCCGCCCCATCAGCGATGCCTGGCCCAGCAACACTGCCACCCAGATCAGGGCCCCGTTCTTCATCTCCCTAGCTCCGGCTACTGGATGGCCGCATAGACGGTGACAAACTGGGAAACCCCGGTGAAGGCTTCCTCCCCCTTGCGGTCGATGCGGCTGGCCCGCAGGCCCAACTGGGTGGTCAGTTTGTAGCCCAAATAATCGCCGCTGTTGGAAAACTGCAAGGCCCAGACCGCCTCCTTGTAGTCGTCCTGCAAACCGGCCGGTGCCGGATTCTCGAACTGGTTGAAGAGGGTGTACTCGATGCCGGCCTGCAGGTCCGAGCGGGTGAGAAAATGGGTGCGGGCCAGCAGGAAGAGGATGAGGGTATTCTCCTTGCGCACCGGATCGTTACCCTTGAGCGGGGTCTCGAGGCGCAGCTCGTTTTTGACCTTGGGCAGCAGCTTGAAACGCCCGAAATCTCCGTGGTACTCGGCCTTGTTGATCATACCGAAAAACCGGTAGTCCTGGCGGAAGTCGGGCTGGTCATCCAGCTGGTGCCACACCTCATATTTTATCTTGTTCACCAGCTTCAGGTGGCGGTTGCCAGTATAGTCAAAGCCCAAGTAGGCGACGCTGATCCAGGTGTCGGGTGCCGCGAGTGGGTCGGGGATGCGCAGCAAGGTGCCGGGTGCCCCCACTGGCTGCACCCACTGCACCAGGTCGTCGGGAATACTGTCCTTCACCTTCTTGGTCGTGGCGAACAGGCGCCAGCGGCCCAGTCCGGCGATATCGCTGTCGAGGGTGAACTGCCCATAGGTGCTGCGGTCCCTGCGATTGGCAGAAAGCATGCGCTCCTGCTTGTGGCCCAGGGTCACCTGCATATCGGGGGTGAGGTGGGTCCCGAGGTAGGCATTGCCCCCGCGCCGGTTGCGGTCGTAGGGGAAATCTGGCTCCTCGTCGTTCTCGAAACGGTCGGTCCACAGGTTGTTGTTCATGTCGATCCCGAAGAGAAATTCCGGGCGGTCGGCATTGTAGCGCAGGAAGGGCTCCGCGTAATCGGGGATATAGTTGGGGCGGAATTCGGTGTCGTTCTGGTTGAAGTCCGAAATGAAGTCGTTGTTCTCGTCCCAGCCTGGGAAAACTTCGATGTCGGGTCCCCCATGGTTGAGCCGCTGCCAATCCGGCCTGTTGTCCTGGTCGTCGTTGTCCTCGACCCATTCGTAGTAGCTGGTGGTCGGATTGGTGTAGTCAATGTCGCCCGAGGGCGAGGTAATCAGGCTGGTGGTAGAGTAGTTGTAATCCATGCTGTAGGCTTCCCCAAAGAGAAACCAGGGGTAGGCCTGCCGAGACAGGTTGGCCATCCAGGCGTCCCCGGTCTCATGGGCGGTGCGGTGGGTGCTAAAGGCGCGGTTGGGGTATTTGCGGAACTGCCGACTGCGGTCGAACTCGCCATAGAAACTGAAGCCCTTCACGTCCTGCACCTCAAGGGTGGCGCCGATGATCTCGTTGGCAGTGGGAAGCCCATAGTCAAAGCGCAGCAACTGGAGATTCGAACCATCCTTGACATTGCCAGACGCCCGCTTCAGGGTCAAGTACACCGGCTGGCGGTCGGGTAGATTGGTCTGCCGGTCCGAGCCGATCTCGACCTGGTAGTCGTTGGCCAGGGCCATTTCGAGCTGCGCCTTGCGGATGGTGGACAGGTCGGGGCCGTTGTAGGAGGGATCGCGAAAATTGTAGGTCAGGACGATGGACTCCTCCCCGTCGGCGGCCAGGTAACCCAGGCGTTGGAAGCCGCCCTCGACCGTAGGTTTGAAGCCGATCTCACTGCCCCGCACTACTTTCTTCTGATGTACAAGCTGGCCTTCGACCAGGGCTTCTTCATCCGCCTCGATGAGGATGTCATAGGAGAAAAGGGCCGCCCCACCCTGGCGGTCCTCGGGCGAGTCGTCGCTCAAGCGGATAAAAATCTGACCCAGATGCTCCAGGTTCTGGCCCACGGTCAGGGAACCGCTCATCGGGTCACCCTGGAAACTCTCCAGCAGGGTCTGTGAATTGTGCGCATTGAGGTAGGTGCCGCCCACCCTGACAAAGTCGCCGACCTGGGCCCGGCCGTGAAAACCGAAGAGATTGGTGCTGTTGGTCGTTTCAACCGGCACTGATCTGGCCAGGCCAGGACTGCTGACCCGCGACAGCAGCATGGTAAAATCGTATTTGTCGGTCTGAAAGTCGCCCTGAATACCATCAAAGGCCGGCTTGGAAAAGGTCATCGGGGTCAAGGTAGTGCGGATCTGGTTGCCGATGGTCAGGGACACATGATTCTGGCCCCGGTGGTCGGAGGAGATCACCACATTGTTGAACCAGCCGCTAAACTTAGGATCCTTGAAGATGGTGCTGCCAAATTGCTGGGGTTGGTCCTGGCGCCAGTCGTAGATCAGCCATCCTTTGGAGATGAAGGAGCCGTACAGGTCGTAAAAATACTCGCCCTCGTTGGTGGTGGAGACATAGCGGCGGTAGGATTCCCGCGCGTAATTGGTGTACTCCCACTGCTTCCACTGGTAGAGATTGTAAAGTTCCTGCGGCACGTACCAGCGCCGCACCGCCGGGTCGAGGGCCCCGAAGAGCACCCCGGGGCCGGTGGGTTCGTACGACACTTCCCCGCCCCGCTGCTGGCCCAAACGCGAGCCATAGTCCTGTTGCTGGGTCTCCCCCCCCGTCCCCCCCAGGAGCAGGCCAATCACAGCAAGGACAATCGCCCTGCCCATCAGTACCTTAAATCTGCCCACAAGTTCTCCCTCCCTGTGCGTGATGCTCGGAGAAATGATCCTGCCTTACTCTACTTGCTCTAGTAGACGATGGCCAGGATTCGGTGGCTGCGTCTGGTCCCGCTATCGGTCTGCACTTCTAACTGCAAAAGGTAGAGGCCCGGCGGTACCTGCTCGCCCTGACTGTCCCGGCCGTCCCAGGCCAGTTGGTGCCGACCACTCTGTCCCTTTGCCAAGGGCAGTTCTGCCACCTGCCTGCCCGCCAGATCAAAGACCCCCAACGCCATGGGCACCATCTCGGTCAGGTGCGAAATGTCGTAGGTAACGATGGTCTCGTCGTTGACGCCGTCCCCGTTGGGACTAAAGGGGTTGGGCGCCACCGAAATCTGATGAATCACCCCTCCCCGCAGCGGCACCCGCACACTCAGGTCGTCTCCCGGCAGGGTGTCCATCGCATTGCCGCTCTCCACCTCCTGGGGCAGCGAAGCGGTCTGGGTATCGCGCAGGCGCCCGCTGAACACCGTTTCGTAGCGCAGCACCGCCGTGGTGAAATCCACCTCAAGCGTATGACTGCCACTGATACGGGCGAAATTCAGCGCCAGGCCAGCCGCAAACTCTTCCCTGGAAAAGGCCAGGTTCACCCCGTCCAGGCGCAGCGCCTGCACCTGGGTCACCGGCGCCGAGGCATCGATTTCCAGATGGTCGAACCCGCGGGCATTCACCACTTGGACCACGTAGGTGAAGGAGGTATCCGCTCCTACCGACACTTCCTGTGGCCAGATCTCGCCTTCAATGGTGGTGGCCAACGCCGGGCGCGAGAACTCCACCAGCAGCGAATCCACCGCCACTCCGTCGTCTAACCCGTCGCTCTCAAAATCGATGCTGACCTGCAGGTAACGCCGGGGTGCCGGGGAGAGAATCTGCTCTCCCTGAGAGCGGTAGGGAGGCGACCAGGGACTCCAGGCTTGCGGATCGGTGTCAGGCGAGGGACTGCTGCCACTGCGGGTGCGGATGAACATCCGCGATCTATCGGGATTGCCCAATTGTTGGGAGGCCCACTGCAGCCCGCCCCAGAGCGAGGGCTGCTCAAAATCAAAAACCTCAGACAGATACTGGGCCTGGGGCACAAACCCCGCCCCGAAAATCTGAAACTCATCCACCTCCCAATTGAACCTCTGGGTCGACTCCAGGCGGATGTAGCGCACGTATTGGAGCGGAAACCGCACATCCACCGTGTCGCGGTTGTTGCTGCCGTCCTGGGCGATGATGGTGAAGAGCGACCGGTTTGGCAGTTTGTCCGGCGAGGCCGCCACAATGTCGGCACCAAACACCCCGTCGTTCACCGACAACACATACCCTTTCATGAAGTCGGCACGGTAGTCGGACCGGGGGAAAAAGCGGATCTGGTTCACTCCGAAACGGGCACCCAAGTCGAGGACCACCAAGATACCCGTGGCGGCCACGTTTTTGGCCTCGAAAGCAGTCTGGTGATCGCCGTCGATCATGCTGTCGAGTTTCTTTTTTAGGATATCCTTGCTGAGGCGCAGGACGGTCTGGGCATTGGGCGAAGTCACCAATCCGCCCCTCGCGTAGATGTCCTTGGCCACATTGGTGCCCTCGCCGACACTGCTGGGCAGGATCCAGCCGGGCTGGGTGCGGTAATCGATCACCGGCGCACTACCAGCCGCTGTTTCCCAGTCGCGCTCCTGGCCACCTACGACAAATTGCTCCACTGCCGGTGCCGCTGAGGACCAGAGCATCGCCCCAAACCATCCGGCCAACCCGATACGGGATATCCGGCTCATCAATCTCTCCCTGCCGCGTTGAGCTGAGATAAAATACCGTCATGCCAGGATACCTCCCGGCATGACGGTATGGCGTACAACGCGAGCACTTATGCTCCGATCAGTCGCCGGTATTACTCGGCAAAGGTGGACTTGATACGTCCCCAGGTCTGGTCCTCGACCGCGGTGGCCTGAGCGCCCCAGTTGATGTCCGCATCGATGGGCGCCAGCACGAAGTCGGAGAGCAGGTCACCTTCGTAGTAGCTGTTTGTGGCCCCGCTCAGCACCCAATAACCTTCGTAGCTACCCTCGGTCGGGTTGTCATCATCGATGATGGTCAGGTTCAGACCGATAATGCTGTCCTCCTGGAAATCGTGGATGACACTGGTGTCTGGGCCGTGCCAATCCAGATCGTCCCAGCCCGTCAGCATGTACTCGGCCTGGAAGAACCCTTCGCCGCCTTCTGGCGCAGTCTGGGTCTTGGCGAACTGGCCCCAGGGAAGGTTATAGTGCCACTGCGACTTGTGCCAAGCATTGAGGCCGGGGCCGCCTTGGTTAAAACCATAGTCCTGGCCCTGGGCCCCGTGCAGGCGGTCCTTCTGCTCCTGGTCGGTCACGTCCGGAAACACGCCGAACATGCCGCCGCTGTGGTCGGAGTCAAACTCAAATTCCATCGGCTCCCACCCAGTGGTCACCCAGATGGCGTTGTCGAAACGGTCTTCCATGATATAGACTTTGTTGGCCGAGTTGTTCCAGCCGACGATGGCCCGCAGCGCCATGTCGGTGGCGTCGAAGGCAGTGCCAACGCCGACCACCGTCTCAGTCAGATCCTCGTGGGTGATCCAGTATGGGGAGGGAATGACATCCCACTCGACCAGGTTGCCGTCGATGGCGGGGGTTTTCCCATCCGGGAACTGGACCGCAGGCCACACCTTGCCGACGGGCAGATGCGCCCAAGAAATGCTGGCAGTCAGCACCATGGTAGCGGCAATTGCTAATCTTCTCACGTCACACTCTCCAGGCTAATAAGGGGTTTTAGACAACGAGGTTGAGCGTTTAACGCTCAGCCCCACCTCGCTGGGGCTGTTCTTGCGGTGCCGCTCACCTCCTTCCCGTTTGATGTTCGCTCAATAGGTGGGCATTTGCTGCTCGTGCAAAAGAAGCCTTGACCGCACGGATATGCCTGATCATGGCGCTCCGGGCGCGGCTAGCATCTCGGCCTCTCACTGCCCTTAAGATGCGCTCGTGATCCTTGGTGCAGGAGAGGGAGTGCTTGAGAGAGATGTCGCGGTACCGACTCCTCACGATCAGATCACGGATAGACTGCAGCAAGGTGCTGAATACCGGGTTATGGGTACTCTGGGCCAGCAGGTTGTGGAAGGCGAGATCCAGTCTGACGAAAACCGCGCGTTCTTCGTCCCCAGCCTGCGCCTCCATTTCTCGCACCAGGTCTGCCAATTGGTCCACCTCCTGAGTGGTTGCCCTTTCGGCTGCCAGGCGGGCGATCTCCCCTTCAAAGGATTCCCGCACCTCGTAGAGATTGAGGATGGTCTCATCAGAGGAGGAGAACCGCTCCAAGGACTCTCGCAGAGGCATAGATGGATCCGCCGAGATGATCGTCTTCCTTCCGTGACTGACCTCCACTACGCCCTTGGCAGACAGATATTTCAGCGCCTCACGCACCGCCGCCCTGCTGATACCCAGATCTGAACTGAGCCGGCGCTCGCCGGGTAACATGTCGCCGACCCGCAACCGCCAGGAGGAGATGTGGTCGACGATCTGTTGGGCGACGATGGTGTGGAGCTTGTTGCGCCCCAGACTGTTAAAGCTTACCGACAAAGTGAACGTTTCTCCTGGGTTTGCCTTCGTTCCACCCTAGCGAGACCAGTCAGTTCGAACCCTGAAGTGGCGCGGAAAAACGGTCCTAAAAAAGTGGTTTGGTGGTCAGACCAGTTTGAATATATTATCAAAAACCTTGTTGTCAAACAATATTTTTGGCTTTCCCATTCTAGGCGAATATCCTCCTGATAGCAAAAAACAACCTCTTGCTACAAAATCTCTCTTTGTCATTGTGTTTAAATCACTTACAATAATAACTTATAAACTGTTTTAACCCGTGTGCAGTGGGCGATTCAGCTGTTTAACGTCCGGTAATAGTTGGTAAACAGCGTTTCGAGGTTTTCCACCAATTCAGTTGCAGAGATCTCTCTGGCCACCATGAAGCGGTTCCACTCGTTCCAGTACTGCCGATACAAAAAGGGATGGGCGCCTTCCAGGCCAAAGGAAAAGGCGTTGAATTTCGCTGTATCCTCCAAGATTGCCTTCAAGCCTTGCTGCACGCCCGGCAATTCGGCGTTGACCAGCGGGCTTACCATCCGCGCCTTTTCCACCATCTGCTGCTGGAACCAACGGCTGTTGATGAGCCGCAGGTACTCCGCCGCCAACTCTGGGTGGCGCGCCCGCGCCGGAATACTGAGGGTCTGGACCGTGCCGATCAACTCCCGAGGGTTGCCCTGCCCGCCCTCCACCTTGGGAAAACGAAAGGCATGGAGTCGGAAATCCTCGGCCATGACCTCGGTGCGGCCGCTGGTGAACCAGGTGCCGACAAACACCGTGGCGGCCCTGCCCTGCCAGAACAACAACTCCGACTCGATGTGGTTGAGGCCGGCGAAACCCTCGGCGAAATAGCCTCGGTCGAGCAGGTCGCCCACCAGGCGGGCAGCGTCGAGAAAACCCGGCTCCGTCCATTTTACCGAGCGTCCTGGATCACCAAAGGCCTTGCCAAGGGCCTCGGAGCCGACCAGGCGCTGGGCCAGATGGTCGAACCACCAGCTGGTGTACCAGTGGATGCCGTCCTGGGTGATGGGGATGATGCCGGCCCTTTTGAGTCGTTCGCAATTGTCGCGGAACTCCTCCCAGGTCTCTGGGTTGAGGGTCGCCCCGACCCGCTCGTAAAGCCCCGCATTGCAGTACAGCTGCAGGGAGATCACGTTCTGCGGCACTGCCCAGAATCGGCCCTGATAGGTCAGGGGGGCGAGATAGAGCGGGTTGATGGTCTCCAGCCAGGTGGCACCCGGCGTGTCATAGGCCGGCAGCTTGAGAAACTCGGTGAGTTCGAGCACGTGGCCCTGCTCCACGTACGCATAGGTGAGGCCGGTCTCGGCGGTGGCAAAGGTCATGACGTCGGGTGGATGGCCTTCCATCACCCGGATCATCAACTCCTGGTATCCGCCCCCACCCCCGCTGGCGGGTTCGACCCGAACCTCCGGGTGCGCCTGGGTCAGTCGATCCGCGGCCTGCCACATGAGCTGATTGAAGGGGATCTCGGCGGCCCGGGACTGGAGCGTGGAGACCTCCAGCAGGTGTTGGTCTGGCAGATAACTGCCGCAGCCTCCGGCCAGGGCGCCAAAGGCCATACTCTTGAGAAAGTCCCGCCTTTCCACTTTATCCCTTCAGCGCGCCCACAGTCAGGCCGGCGGTTATGCGGTCCTGGAGCAACAGAAAGATCGCGATCAGCGGCAGCATGACGATCACCAGGCCGGCGAAGAGTTCGGTCCACCGCGACTCGGTGGAGAGGTTCCAGAACAGGGTCTGCAACCCCCTGGCCAGGGTGTACAGCTTACCGGAATGTAAGAGGATGAGCGACCAGAAAAATTCATTCCAGTAGCTAATAAAATTAAATATAGAAACCGTAACCAACCCGGGCCGGGCCAGAGGAAGCATGACCATCCAGAAGGTCTCCCAGGGGGTCGCCCCGTCGATCAGCGCCGCTTCCTCCAGTTCCTTGGGCAGGGTCTTGAAAAATCCGGTGAGCACAAAGATCGAGAAGGGCATACCCATGGATACATAGAGCAGCAGCAATCCCAGGTGACTGTTGGTCAGATGTAACAGGCGCAGCTGCACAAAGAGCGGGAACAAATAGAGCATGGCCGGCACCATCATCGCCGCCAGGAAGAAGTAGAGCACCACCTGTCTAAATGGGAAGATCACCCGCGCCAGGACATAGGCGGCCATGGACGACAGCACCAGGGTGCCGCAGGTGGCCAGCACGCTGAGATAGGCGGTGTTAAAAAAGTAGCGACCGATCTCCGCGTTGGCCCAGGCGTAGGTGTAGTTGCTCCAACGCAGCTGGGCGGGCAAGGCCCAGGTGCTGGCGAAGAATTCGGCGTTGGACTTGAAAGAGGTGTAGATCACCCAGGCCAGGGCCACCGCCGAACTCAGGCAGTAGAAACCCATCAAACAGCCAGCCACCCCCTTCACCAGGTGCCTTCTCAATTCCATCATCCCTCCTTTAATACTCAATGGTCTCGCGGCGCATCAGGCGGTTGACCAGCAGGCTAAAGGCCAACACCAGCACAAACATGATCACCCCCATCGCCGAGGCGTAGCCGATGCTCTGACCCTGGAAACCAGCCCAGTAGATGTAGGTGCCCAGCACCTCGACCACATTGGGGTAGCCGCGGGTGATCACAAAAATCAAGGCGAAGGCCTGGACTGCATTGATGACCCACAGCACCACCAGAATCTGCACTACGTCCCACAGCAAGGGCAGTTTCACCAGCCAGAACTGCTGCCAGGCGTCGGCCCCGTCTAACTCGGCCGCCTCGTAAAAGCTGCGCGGGATCTTCTGCAGCCCCGCAAGAAAAAGGATGACGTAGGTGCCCAGCCCCTGCCACATCATGGCGACGGTGATGGCCGGCAGCGCCGCACTGCGCCGGCCCAGCCAGGGTTGGGTCCACCCACCCAGCCCGATCCCCCGCAGGGTCTCGTTGAGCAGGCCGATGACCGGGTTGTAGATGCTGCCCCACAACACCGCGGTGACCACCACCGACAGCAGGGTGGGGGCGAAGATGACGAACTTGAGCACCCGCGCGAAGGGCGGGTTGCTTTCCAGGATCACCGCGAAAAGCAGGCTCAGCGGAAAGACCAGCACAAACCCGAAAACCCCGAAGAAACAGATGTTCTCCAGGGCGGTGATCATGGTGCGGTCGCTGAAGGCTCTGACATAATTGGCCAGGCCGACGAATTCCTTCTCGGGAGTGATACCAGACCAGGAGGTGAGGGAATAGTAGAAAGCGTTGAGCACCGGGATGGCGAAAAACACCACGTGCAACAACAGGGCCGGCAGCAACAGCGGCAGGATCAGCTTGCGGAGTTCGCGCTGGATCATCGCCCTTTTTCCTTGGCTGGGCCAGCGGCCTGCAGCTGGCGAACGAAGGCGTCGATGTTATCATCGAGGTATTCTACCTCTCCCCGGTGCGCCTGGCGCAAAGCGTCGGCCCAGCGCGTGAAAGCCTGTTCCTGGCGCTCCTCCTGCAGCCGGGACCGCAAGGGTCTTGCCACCTCAGCGAAGGGCCGCACCTCGGCCCCCTGCCGCCCGACGACCTTGGCGAGGGAATAGAGCGAGTCCACCTGCACCGGTCCCAGCAGGGCCCCGATCTTTGCCTGCATGGCCTGCTCGACCAGTTTCCCGAAACGGGCTTCGTCGTACCAGAAAAGGCGGTAGTACCCTTCCACCGGCCGGCTCTCCAGACGCTGGCTGTGTTCAATGGCCAGATAACGGAACAAGTATTCCTCGGCCAGCTCCTGGGGGCTGGACGCCCTGGCCAGATCTTCGAGAAGCTGCCCCTTGCCCGAGGGCTGGGCCACTTTGCTGCGCACCCAGCCCAGGGCCTCGGGCTCCCCAGCCTGGACCGGCAGGGAGCGCAGCGCCGTCAGGGCCTTCCCCGCCGCCACCCGGTCGGGCAGCTTTTTCACGGCCTCGGCCAGGACCCCCACCAGGGGACCGACCCGTTGGCGGTCGGCCGCGAACTGCCCCAGCAGATCCCGGGCCTCCTCTTCGGTAGCCACCTGAACCTCCACCACCTCGGTGGACACCGGGTTGCGGTATCGCTCCAGATGGGCGTCATAATACTGCCGCACCTCCTCTTCGCTGATCGCCCCCTCCTTGGCCGTAGCCTGCTGGCGCAGGCTCATGAGCAGCAGTTCCTCTTCTTTTTTCTTGTGCCAGGAGACGATCTCGGGGTCTGTCTCGAGCTTGAGCTGCCTGGCCCGCAGCGCCAGGAGTCGGGGGGCCAGCACTTCGTTTTTCAGGACTTCGATCACCCTCAGGCTGTCTTCCAGGCCCCGCCCCTGGCGAATGGCCGCTGACTTTTCCACCGCGGCCCCCAACTGGAGCACGCCGCTCTGGTCCTGATAGAGAGGGCGCTCCAGGTCGGCTGGTGATAGGTAGAACTTGCCCTGCTGCGGCCCCTGCCTCAGAATGCCCACCAACACGCCCAGTCCCTGGGGATCAGGTTCGAGGCCAAACTCGCGGCTCAACTCGGCGAAACGGGCCTGTCCCTGGGCTACCAACCTTTCCCGATAGAGTTCCTTGCGGATCTTGCCCTGCACCTTATCGAAGTCTGTCTTCCGTTCGTCGAGGACCTTGATGATCTCGAAACCTTTGGGGATGGGCACCAACCCGGACACCTGGCCCACCGCC
>CAMAVQ010000064.1 GCA_945861755.1 Gemmatimonas phototrophica | reverse complement strand
GTTGAGGCCGGTACTACCTGGCGGGTTGGGCCCGGCGCAGGACCATCTTGATGCGGGCGAAGAGTTCTTCCAGATCAAAGGGTTTGGTCACATAGTCGTCTGCCCCGTATTCGATGCCTTTGACCTTCTGCGGGGTAGTGTTGAGGGCCGTGACCATGATAATCGGGATACCCGAGGTGATGGGGTTGCCTTTCAGGGTCTGGCAGACTTGGTAGCCATCCAGCTTGGGCAGCCGCAGGTCCAAAAGTAACACGCCGGGCTTTTCGGTGAAGGCTTTGGCCAGGGCTTCCTCGCCGTCCGCTGCTTCGTGGATGACAAACCCCTGCCCCTGGAGAAATTCCCCCAGGGCGCTGCGGGCCTCGGCCTCGTCGTCGACGATCAGCACCTTGGGCGGGTGATCGGTTTCGGCGGCCGGCGCATATCCCTGGCGCATGGGCGGGGTGGCTAAATCCCCCCGGGCCGCCCCCAACTGATCGGCGATCTGGGAGAGGGAGAGCCCCTTGAGGCGGAAGTCGCGCAAGCGGTCTCTGATTTTGAGGATTTCGCTGCGGTCGAAGAAATCCTTGTTGCCGCGTTTATCGATCACCCGGATGATGCCGAAGTTCTTGTATTTCCGGATTGACTCGACCGATTTGCCAAAAGTCTCCGCCACTTCGCGGATATCGATGAGCTGTTCGCTTTGGGGCATGGCTTTTCTCCACACACAAGTCCGCAACCCAGGGGAGCCAGGGCCACAGGAACGGGTCGAACAGGGGAGTTCGAAAAGGGATTACTTAAGCAAATTATACTAAATGGTAGCTCTTAGCGTCAAGTTTTTTTACATCCCTACTATCGGCAGTTAATCTAAGGGGTTTAATTTTGAGGGGGTTGAACCAGGTGTTGCCCCCCCGCACCGGAGCTGTTTTTTTGATTGACTTGGGGCGCGGGCATTTGTAGATTGAACTTCCGAAAAAACAACGAATAAATCCACAGGAGGAATCGACCTTTATGGTGGCTGACAACCGCAGGTGTATCGTGGATGTGCGGGACGTGAAAATGGTGTACAACGTCAAAAACCGGGATGCCTCGACCCACGTCCATGCCCTGCGGGGATTGTCGTTGCAGGTCTACGAAAATGAGTTTTTTGCGATTATGGGGCCGTCGGGGTCGGGGAAGAGCACCCTTTTCAATATGATAGGCGCCCTGCAGACCCCGACTGCGGGCGAGGTGCTGATCGAAGGGGTGAACTTGGCCAGCCTCAAACCCCAGCAGCTGGCGGCGGTCCGTTGTTTCGAACTGGGTTATATCTTCCAGACCTATAATCTGTTGCCGGTGATGAGTGCCCTGATGAACGTGGCGTTGCCCACGGTTTTCGCCGGCATGAGTACCCAGGAGGGCGAGGAGCGGGCTTTGGAGTGCCTGGAAATCGTCGGGCTGCGGGATCGCGCCCACCACCTGCCCTCGGAACTGTCGGGCGGCCAGCAGCAGCGCGTGGCCATCGCCAGGGCCTTCGTCAACAAGCCGCGCATCATCCTGGCCGACGAGCCCACCGGCAACCTGGACAGCCGCACCGGGCAGGAAATCATCAATTATATGAAGAATTTGCAGCAGGGGAGCGGCACAACCATCATCACCGTGACCCACGACGACAAGATGTTGACCGCCGCCGACCGCATGGCCTGGATCCGCGATGGACAACTAGAACGCATTGCCAACCGCGAGGACATCGAGATCCGCATGGGCTCCATCAAGGAGCACCACTGAGGCTCAGCGCTGGCCTTCCCGTCGCCGGCGCAGGCCTTCCTGAAAGTAGAGTTCGCGGTTGGGAAAACCGCTGATCAGGGTGAAACCGCCGTCCACGGCGATGGACTGGCCGGTCATGTAGGGCAGGTGGGTGAAAGCGTAGGCAGCTGCGGCGATTTCCTCTGGCCTGCCGATGCGCCGGATGGGCTGTGAGCCGCCCAGGGCCATCAGGTCGTAGATCTCGGCGACCGTATATTCCTTCCCGGTTTCTTCGTTCACAATCCCCGCAGGGCGCGTCGTGATCGGGGTGTCCACCACTCCGGGCCGCAGCGCGTTCACGGTGATCTGATACGCCCCCCCTTCAAAAGCCGCTCCCAGGACCACGTGGTTCAGCCCCGCCTTGCTCACGCCGTAGGGAATACGCGTCGAGTCCGGCGCCATGTCGGAGATGGAGCCGATGAAGAGGATGCTGCGGTGGCGCGGCGCGGTATGGGTATCCAGCTCGCCCTGGGCCTGGGCGATCATGTGTTTGAGGCTGCGCTGGGCCAGGCGGTAGGCGCCCATCAGATTCAGGCTGAGGACGCGCTCCATTTCCTGGTCCAGGTGGTCGACGGGGGTTTCGTGGAAGCGGTAGCGCACCACCCGGCCCTGCTCATCGCGCAGCAGATTGGAGACCCCGCTGTTGCTGATGGCCACGTCGAGGCGGCCGAAGTGGGCAAAGGTCTGATCGACCAGCTGAAAGGGGGCATCGCGCTGGGCCAGATCGGCGGCCAAGGTGAGCACCTCCACCCCGTGCTGCTGGCGCAATTCTTGGGCAATGGCCTCGGCGCGCTCGCGGCCAGAATTGTAGTTGAGGGCGATATCGTAGCCGTGGGCGGCGAATTCGGCCACCGTGGCGGCACCGATGCCGCTGCTGGAGCCGGAGACCAGGCAGACTGGGCGCGACATGTTAACCCCGCAGCGCCTTGGCGGTTTCGGCGATGCGTTCGGCGCTGGGGATGGTGGGGAATTCTAGGGTGGGGCTGAAAGGCACTGGCACCTCGGCGGCGCCGATGCGGGCCACGGGCGCGTCCAGATAGTCGAAGGCCCGCTCCATCACCAGCGAAGCCAGTTCCGCGGTCACGCCAAAACGCCGCGTGCCCTCATCCACCACTACTGCGAACCCGGTTTTGCGCACCGAGGCCACCAGGGTCTCCTCGTCGAGGGGCACCAGAGTGCGTGGGTCCACCACCTCGGCGCTGATGCCCTCGGCGGCCAGCAGGTCGGCGGCCTTGAGGCAGACGCCCACCATGCTGGAGGTGGCGATCAGGGTCAGGTCGCTGCCCTCGCGCTTGATCTCGGCCACGCCGAAGGGGATGGTGTATTCTCCCTCGGGCACGGGCCCCTGCTCGGTGTACATCATCTTGTCCTCGAAGAAGAGCACCGGGTTGTCGTCGCGGATGGCGGTCTTGAGCAGGCCCTTGGCGTCGCTGGGGCAGGAGGGGATGGCCACCTTGAGGCCGGGAATGTGGGCAAAGATGGCCTGCAGGCTCTGGGAGTGCTGGGCCGCCGCGGAGCGGCCAGCACCCATACTCAGGCGGATGGTCAGCGGCACCTTGCACTGGCCGCCTGACATGTAGCGGATCTTGGCCGCCTGGTTGACGATCTGATCCATGGTGAGCAGGGCAAAATCCCCGAACATCAACTCGGCGATGGGGCGCATCCCGGTCATGGCGGCCCCCACGCTCAGGCCGATGTAGCCCGCCTCGGCGATGGGGGCGTCGAGCACCCGCTGCGGGCCAAAGGCGTCCAGCAAGCCGACGCTGCATTTGAAGATACCGCCCGACTTGCCTACGTCTTCGCCGATGAGAAAAACAGTGGCGTCACGCGCCATCTCCTCGTGCATAGCCTGGTTGATGGCGTCTCGAAAGGATAGTTGCTGTTCAGGCATAGAGGTCCTCGTAGGCTTGTTCGGGGGGGGGCAAGGGTGAATTCTTGGCGAACTCGATGGCGGCCAGCACCTCCTGCTCAATCTGTTCCTGGAGGGCATCGAGTTTCTGCTGGGTGGCGGCCCGGGTCTTGATCAGGTGTTTACCCAGGAGGGTGATGGGATCCTTGTTGTCCATCCAATACTGCAGTTCCTCCTTGGTCCGGTAGGCCCCCCCGTCGCCCACGTGGTGACCGCGGAATCGGTAGGTCAGCGCCTCGACGAGGGTCGGCCCCTTGCCCTTGCGGGCCTTGGCAACCGCCTTGACCATCGCCTCGTGCATGGCCAGCACATCGGAGCCATCCACGGAGACGCCTTCCAGGCCCAGGCCGGCGGCTCGGTCGGCGATGTGCGGCACCCCGGTGACGGCGGAATAGGGGGTGTGTTCGCCGTACTGGTTGTTCTCGCAGACGTAAATGGCCGGCAGGTTCCAGATTACCGCCATATTGATCGTTTCCAACATGATGCCTTGGTTAGCGGCCCCGTCGCCGAAAAAGCAGACGGCCACCTGGTCGCTGCCGCGCAACTTGGCGGAGAGCGCCGCGCCGGTGGCGATGCCGAAGCCGCCGCCGACGATGCCGTTGGCCCCCAGAATGCCCACCGACATGTCGGCGATGTGCATGGAGCCGCCCTTGCCGCGGCAATAACCCGTCTCCTTGCCCATGATCTCGGCCATCATGCGGTCCAGTTGGCCGCCCTTGGCCACACAGTGCCCGTGGCCGCGGTGGGTGCTGGTGATGTAATCGTCGTCCCGCAGGGCGGAGCAGGCGCCCACCGCCACCCCTTCCTCGCCGATGTAGAGATGGGCCAGGCCGGGCATGAGGCCGCGGGTGTACACGTCCCAGACGTGCTCCTCGAATTTGCGGATCTCGACCATCTTCCGGTACATGAACCAGAGTCGGTCTGCCGTGATCGCCGAGCTTTTAATTTTTGTTTTGGCCATTGCTAGTCGATGGAGTAGAGGAGTGGGGGGAAGCGGGCAGAAGTTAGAGACCAGAGGCCGGTCCCGTCAAGCATGAAAAAGCCGAGATGAGGAAGGGCATCTCGGCGCCGGGATTGACCGATGGGCAGGACTGAGGCCGCGGTTTAGGCCTTCTTTTCAAAATCGGCGGCGTGCGCCTCCTTGTATTTGGTCCATTCTGCAGGGTGGTCCTTGAGTTCGAAATACTTGGCGTTGATCTCGATGAAGCGGTGCCACTCCTCCGGCAGGTCCTCTTCAGCGAAAATGGCCTCCACCGGGCATTCGGGTTCGCAAGCGCCGCAGTCGATGCACTCATCGGGGTCGATGTAAAGTATGGGTTCACCCTCGCCGTCCGTGGGGTGGATACAGTCGACCGGGCAGACCTCGACGCAGGATTTGTCTTTGACGTCTATGCAGGGCTCGGCAATGATGTATGCCATATCTTCCTCCTAGTCGATTGAAGTTTTCTTGATCCAGAGGCAAAAATCACCAAGTCCTCGCCAACTGTCAAGCAGGGGCTTCGAGGTTGTGCAGTAAGTCGGCCACGGCAAAGGAGGCATTGGCTCGCACCGACAGATTAAAGCGCTGTCTGAGGTCGGGGTCGCGGTCGAAGTCCAAGTGGGCGCTGCCGTACATCCGGGCCAGCACCGGATCTAGGTGGGGGGCGAGGGTCTGGCGGGTGGTTTCGGTGTTGGGGGCGCGCAGACGGTCGTTGGCCACCAGCAGGAACTCGCCGCCGGCAAAGGAGACCCTGCCGGCCAGTTCCGGTTCTTCCTCGAGGCGGCGGCAGGCTTTGAGGGCCTCGGCCAGGGCCTGCCGCAGGCCGGCCTCTAGGGGCTGCTTGCGCGCATAGAGCAGACCCAGGCGCTTGTCGGTGTGGTCGAGGATATAATTGGCCTGGTGGCCTACCAGTACGGTGAGTGGCCCATCGGGCAGATGGCTGTAGTCAGCCACGTCGATCAGGGTCTGGTCGGGGGTTTGCGGGATCCAGGTGGAGAAGGCCCGGAACACCTCTTCAGGCGACAGGTCCCCAGGGGGATTCAGGTAGAACTTGAGCTGGATACGATGCAGGTCCATGCGCGGGCCTTTTCTCAGGAAGCGACACCCACGGCGGTGGCCATGCGGTCGTAGAGGGTGTAGGCGGCCTCGATGACGAGCTGAGCTTCCTCGATGTGCTGGTGCGCCTGGTCGCGGGTGGGGGCGGCCAGCGGCTCTTCGTGAGCCCGGATCAGATGGGCGAAGATGCTCTTGGAAAAGCGGTCGAAGTGAAGCTCGGGATCGAAGAAGCGCTGGCGGAACTCGGCGACGATCACGACGGGGTCCTCTGGCACGTCTTGGAACTGGGATTTGACCAGGGTCTTGGCGGCATGGGTCATGGCGCTGACAGCAGACTGATACGCCAATCGGTAGTCGCCGGCCTCCAGGTGGAGCTGGGCTTCGAAGGCTTCGCGCTCGCAGCCCGACAGCTCAAAGTGGACCTGGGGCACCACTTCGCCGGCGCACTCGCCGATGCCCAGGTCGCCCATGGTGAACACCCGGGTGTCGCCCCAGTCGCGGTAGAAAGAGGGATCGTCGGTGAAGGCCGGCACCGGGGTGAATTCCTCCAACAGCTCCTTGATGGCTTTCTTGCCGATGCGTTTGATGAAGCCCTGGAAGGACTCGCCCTGCTCGCGGTCCTGGAGGTAGCGGCTGGTCAGACGGGTGACCACCTCGGGGATACGTTTGGAGGGCACGGCACCCACGGCCAGGCCGAAGGAAGCGGCGTTTTCGGTCCACTGACCGCCCAACACTACCTGAAAGTGGGGCACGTGCAGGCCGCCGATCTTGCGGCTGTTGCCGTAGAAGCCGATATCGGCGACGTGGTGCTGGCCGCAGGAGTTGAAGCAGCCACTGATCTTGATGTGCAGCTTTTCGATGGCCTCGTCGCGGGCCAGCTGGTTTTCGGCCAGGCGCTGGCGCAGTTCGCCGGCCAGACCGCGAGAGGAGGCGATGCCCAGCTTGCAGGTGTCGGTGCCCGGGCAGGAGGTGATGTCGACGATGGTGCCGGCCCCTGGGGCGGCCAGGCCCAGTGCGGCCAGACCACTGTACACGGCGGGCAGGTCGGCCTCGCTGACCCAGCGCAGCACCAGATTCTGGTCGACGGTGGTGCGGATGGTATCCCTGACGTGGTGGCGGGCCAGGTCGGCCAGGCCGCGCATCTGGTTCGGGGTGAGGTCGCCCAGGGGCAGGGCGACGGTGACCACCGTATAGCCTGGCTGCCGCTGGGCGTACACATTGGTGCGCCGCCATTCGGCGAAACCGGCGGGCAGGGCGGCCCCATTGAGGGACTGGGCCGGCTTGAGGGGCTGCTCGTCGTGGAGGTGGAGGTCCTGGAGGTAAGCGGTCCAGCGCGGGTCGTGGGGCAGGATGGCCCGCTCCTCGGCTACCAGGCGGCGGAATTCCTCGATGCCCAGGTTGGCCACCAGAAACTTGATGCGGGCGCGGTTGCGGTTCTTCTTCTCGCCCAGCCGGGCAAAGACCCGGGAAATGGCCTGGGCGATGGGCAGTAGTTCCTCGACCGGCAAAAACTCGGCGAAGAGCTGGGCCTGGTAGGGCACGGGCCCTAGGCCGCCCCCGACATAGAGTTCAAAACCGCGCCGCTCCACCCCGTCGACGACCTTGGTGACGGCGATGCCGCCCAGGTCGTGCATGCTGGTCAGGCCGCAGGCCTCGTGTTTGCACCCCGAGAAGGCGATCTTGAATTTGCGGCCAAAGTCCTGGGTGTCCGGGTGGCCCAGCAGGAACATCGCCAGGCCGTGGGCGTAGGGGGTGGTGTCGAAGGATTCGGTGCGGCAGACCCCGGAAAGCGGGCAGGCGGTGACGTTGCGCACCGAGTTGCCGCAGGCCTCGCGGGTGGTGATGCCCACCGCGGCCAGTCGGCGCATCAAATCGGGCGTGTCTTCGATGTGTACGTAGTGGAGTTGGAAATCCTGGCGGGTGGTGACGTGCAGGATATCGTCGGAATATTCCTCGGCCAGGTCGGCCAACACCTCCATCTGCGCGGTGTTGAGGCCGCCGAAGGGGATCTTGATGCGCACCATGCCCGGGGCATCCCACAGGGTCTCGGGACCCTTGGTCAACTCGCCGTTGGGGAAACGCAGTTGCTGGATCTGCGAGCCGTCGAAGCGCTGGCCGTTGTCGTAGCGCTGCCCGTATACACCTCGGCGCAGCCGGCTCTCGGCGAAGATCTTTTCATCCAGCTTGCCCTGCTGGCGCAGACTGCCCTGGGTCTCGAAGATGTCGATCTCGCGGCCGATCTCCTCGGGAATGCTGCCGGCCAGCTTTTCTTTCCAGGTTGAGTTGCTCATTAGCCCCCACCGGAGTTTGGGTGGATAAACATAATCCTTAGAATTGATTTAAAATACAGCGCCTTCGAAGAGTGTCAAGGCGCAGTCTTGCCGTCGGCCCCTGGGTGGCGGGAAACCACCTGGCGCAGGTAGGCCAACAGATCTGGGCCCAGCTGCGGATCGGCGAGGGCGTAATCGATGAAGGTCTGAAAATAAGCCCGGTGGTTGCCGATGTCGCAGCGTTGCTCTCCGGGGGCCAGGCGAACTGCGCGCACCATGTGCCCCTGTTGGATCAGGTGCAGGATGGCGTCGGTCAGGTAGATCTCGCCGCTGGGAGACGGAGGAGTGGCGCGGATGGCCTCGAAGATCTGCGGGCCAAAGATGTAGCGGGCGCTGACGGCCAGCCGGCTAGGGGCCAGGTCGGGGGCGGGTTTTTCGAGGATGCCGGCCAGCTGGCAGTCGGTGGCTTCGGCCTGGTCGGGCACCGGGACGACGATGCCGTAGTGGTGGGTCATTTCTCGGGGGACCTCGTACACGGCGATGGTGCAGGCCGCGTCGTGGGCCAGGTGCGATTCGACCAGGCGCCGCAGCAGCGGGACCGGTTCGGCGGAACGGATGATGCTGTCGCCGAAGGCCACCACAAAGGGCGCCCCGTCGGTGAAACTTTCGGCGGCCGCCACGGCGTCACCGGTGCCCAGGGGTTTGGTCTGGCCCAAGGGCACCTGCTGACGGGTGAAGAAGAATTCGACCCCGCGTTTGCGATAGTCGAAGCGGCTGACCTCCTTCATCTCACTGCCGTCCATCTCCAGGTGCAGCATCAGTTCGGAGTAATCGTCGAAGTGGTTCTCGATGGCCAGCTTGGCGCGGCTGGTGACAAAGAGCAGGCGGCTGAGGCCGGCGGCGATCAGTTCCTCCACCACGTGGTGGATAATGGGATAACGCCCCACCGGCAGCATCTCTTTGGGGATGGCCTTGGTGGTGGGCAGCAAGCGGGTGCCCAGGCCGGCAACCGGGATGATGGCTTTGGTGATTTCCATGGTTGGGATTTCCTGATGGTAGGAGGCGGTGGCTAATATCGCCGCCGGTCCGGGTAGGGTCAACCTGGTTTGACACCGCGGCGGGAGGCGCGATATCATAATGACACTTTTCCGGCGAGGCGAAGCGGCGTGTATCAACCGATCTGGGACCAAGTCGAAGGTATCCTCGGCAGCGGGGTTCAGTTTTCCCTGGCCGCCACCGGGGGAGGCAGTCTGGCGGGCAGCTGGCTCCTGAACCATCCCGGCGCCTCGCGGGCGGTGCTGGAGTTCCAGGTGCCTTACGGGGAAGGCGCCTTGGCCGCGTATCTGGGCCGGCCCGGTCCCCACGGGGCCGAAGCCGAGACGGCCAGGGCCATGGCCGCCAGGAGTTTTACCCGGGCGCGCGTTTTTGCCCCGGAAGGCCGGCCGGTGCTGGGTGTGGGCTGCACCGCCGCGCTGGCCACCGCCCGGGCGCGGCGGGGGGAGGACCGGGCCTGTATCGCCCTGCGCAGCGAGCGGGAGTATCGTTTTTATCAGCTCCAACTGGAAAAAGGCGCAGCCGAGCGTCTGGCCCAGGAAGAGGTGCTCAGCCAGGTGATCCTCCAGGCCATCGCCGCCGGCTGCGGGCTTTCCCCGGCACCGGCGGTTCCACTGCCGGCCTGGGCGTCGGTGGCGATGCATCGCTGCGCGGTCTGCCCGGAGCTGGAACAGCTGCTGGCAGGGGAGGCCGAGGTGATCGAGCTGGAACTGAGGGGCGGCTTTTCCCTCAACCCGGTCCGGCGGGATCGGCTGCTTTTCCCCGGCTCCTTCAACCCCCTGCACCAGGGGCACGAGGGCCTGGCCCAGGCGGCGGCAGGGCGCAGCGGGCGGATGGTGGCGCTGGAGCTGTCGGTCGAGAATGTGGACAAGGCACCCCTGGCCTATGAGGAGGTGCTGCGCCGGTTGGAGACCTTGCGGGGGCATTATCCGGTGGTGGTGACCCGGGCCCCCATCTTCGCGCAGAAGGCCCGCCTCTTTCCGGGATGCTGGTTCGCCGTGGGGGTGGACACCGCCTTCAGGCTCATAGATCCCAAGTACTACCGGGGAGGGGTGTCCGAGATGGAGCGCGAACTCGCCCAGATGCTGGCCCTGGGTTGTCGTTTCCTGGTGGCCGGTCGGCTGTGCGAGGGGCGGTACCAGACCCTCGGAGAAGTTGCGGTGCCGGCCCGCTGGCGTCCACTCTTCATGGACATTCCCGAAAACGCGTTCCGCGCTGACGTGAGTTCGAGCGCGTTGCGTGCGGCAGAGAGGAGCAGCTGAATGCACACCAGAGTGCTGGGCAGGACCGGGCTGCGGGTCAGCGAGTTGTCGCTGGGCGGGCTCTTCGTCTCTTCGGTGGGAGGGGACTTTGAGCAGGGCCGCAAGGCCACCTTGAGGGCGCTGGAACTGGGGGTCAATTACATCGACACCGCTCCTACCTATGCGAACAGCGAGGAAGTGATCGGCAGGTTCCTCGAAGGAGTGAAAGCTCCGGTGATCCTGTCCACCAAACTGGGAGGGCGGCCGAAGCCTTTTGAACCGCAGAACCGGGACCACCTCAGAAAGTCGCTGGAGGAGAGCTTGCGCCTGCTGGGGCGCGATTGCGTGGACATCCTCATGGTCCACGAACCGGAGCGCCCCGGATATTACGAATGGTGGACCCGGATGACGCCCTACGAGGGGCCGGTGCTGGAGGTGCTGGCCGAACTGAAGGCGGAAGGGTTGGTGCGTTTCACCGGCATCGGCGGCACCACGGTGTACCACCTGGCCGACCTGGCCCGCACCGGCATTTTCGACGTGGTGCTCACCGCTTTCAACTACAGCCTGCTCTGGCAGGAGGCCGGCCAGGGGTTGATCCCGGTGGCCCGGGCGCAGAACATGGGGGTCATCGTCGGCTCACCCCTGCAACAGGGGGCCCTGGCGCGGCGCTACGACGAGGAGGTGCGGCGTGGCGCGCGCTGGCTCAGCCCGCAGCGCCGGCAGCAGTTGCTCGACCTCTACACCCTGCTCGACGAGTGCGGCATGAGCATCGCCGAGCTGGGGCTGCGCTTCGTGCTCTCCAACCCAGACATCTCCTGCACCCTGATGGGGGCTCGCTCGGTGGCTGAGGTGGAGCAGAATATCGCGGCGGCGGAGAAGGGGCCGCTGCCTTCGGAGTTGCTCCAGAGGCTAGACCAGATCGCCGCCCGGGTGCCCTTCCGGCCCTGCGAGGAGCCGGCGGTCCTGCCCTTTGGCCGCGAGTACCGCGGGCCGGGAGGGGTGCGATGAAAGCAGTGACAGCGGTGAACTTCACGGTAGGCAGAGATACAAAGGATTGAACGATGGATGTACACGAGTATCTAGAGAAACACCAGGGCCGACTGGTGCGCGATTTGCAGGCGATGGTGCGGGTGCCCACGGTCAACCCGCCGGGGATCGACTACCGGAAGATGGTCGACTGGTTGGCGCGGCGTTGCGCTGGCCTGGGTCTGGAGGTGGCGGTCCACCAGGTGCCCGAGGGGGTGGTGCGCCGGGCCGGGTTGAGTCTGCCGCGCTACAATGTCGTGGCCCGCTGGCCAGTCAGCGGGGCCCCCGCCGTGCATTTCAACGCCCACTACGACGTGGTTCCGGCGGCTGGCAAGTGGCGCTGTGGCGATCCCTTTGCCCCCGAGGTCCGCGCCGGCTGGCTCTACGGTCGCGGATCAGGGGATATGAAGGGGTCCATCGCCGCCCTGCTGATGGCGCTGGAGGCGCTGCGGCGCACCGGGCAAGAGCCGGCCTTCGGGGTGGAGTGTTCCTTTACCGCTGACGAAGAGACCGGCGGAGAACTGGGGGCCGGGTACCTGGTGCGCCAGGGTTTGGTGAAGGCCGATTATGCGGTGGTGTGTGAGGGGGCTTCGGGCAACCGGGTGGGCCTGGGGCACAACGGGGTGCTCTGGCTCGAAGTGGAGATCGAGGGCAAGGCGGCTCATGCCTCTAGCCCTGAGCAGGGCAACAACGCCTTCGAGGCCATGGCCGAGCTGGTCTGGCGGCTGCAGAGCTGGAAAAAGGAGTTGCAGGCGCCGGGCCGGCGCTGGCGCGACCCCGTTGGGCAGGATCGCTGGCCTACCCTCAATGTGGGCGGGGTCTTCGGTGGGGGACCTGGAGACAAGGTGAATACCGTGCCGGCCCGGGCGGCCTTCTCCATCGACCGCCGGGTGCTGCCCAACGAGACCATGGCCCAGGTCGAGGAGGAATTGCGGGCGGCCCTGGAGCGGGCGGGGGCTCCCTTGCGCGGGGTGAAGGTGCGGATACACACTCGGTTGCGCATCGATCCCTGCGTCGTGGAGAGCACCGGGGCCTTGCCCCAGACCTTTGCCCGCGCCGTACAGCGGGTGCGCCGGCGGGCTTCGGCTTTCAGCGCCACACGCGGCTTCACTGATCTACATTACTTTGTCGCCGAGGGCGGGTTGCCCGGCATCGGTTATGGGGTCAAGGGCGAGGGGGCCCACGGGGTGGACGAGCGGGTGGGGGTGCGGGAGCTGGTGCAGACGGCCCGGGTGTACGCCGAGTTCATGCAGCGGGGTTTTTGAAATCGGGGATGGGACTGGTCAAGCGTTTTGCCTGGGCGCTCTACGATCATCTGTGGGCGCTGATCGGGTTCAACCTGTTGTGGACCCTGCTGAGTCTGCCCTGGCTGGTGGCTGGGGTGCTGCTGGCCACTGCGGGCTTCAATCTGGGGGGGGAACTGGCCCTCCTGGGGGCTGCTGCCGGATTGTTGCTGGGCGCGGAGCTGGTACTCTTTGCCCCGCCGGGGCTGCTGCTCTTGGTGGCGGGGCAGCACTGGGCTGCGGATAGGCCGGCCGAGGTAAAGGCGATCCTGAAGGAGGCGCTGCCTTTTGCGCTGCGGGCCCAACTCCTGGGGCTGCTCCTGTGCGGAATCACCGGCTTGCTGCTGATCAATATTTTTTTTTATCAGCGGCTGGGGGGCTGGCTGGGATTGATCCTCAGTGGCAGCATGCTCTGGCTGCTCTTGGCCCTGCTGCTGACGGCGGTTTTCGTCTTCCCGGTGCTGCTCTCCCAGGATAGCCGGGTGTGGCCGGTGGTGCGGCAGAGTTTTCTCCTGGTCCTGGACAACCTCCGGCTGGCCGGCGGTCTGCTGCTGGGCAGCCTACTCCTCCTGGGGATCAGCGCCTTCACCGGCGCCGGACTTTTCTGTGGGGGGCTCGCCGCCCTGGCGCTGCTGATCAGCCTGGGTTTCCGCCAACTCTCCTTTAAGTACTCTGGCGCCCAGCCGCCGGCGGAACAGCCGCGGCACTGGCGCGAACTCATCCGTCCCTGGGAGCACTGATGGACTTTCCCCGACTCGTCACCGGACAAGAGATGGCCCAACTGGAGCAACGCGCCATCCGCGAAGGCGGGGTGACCGGCATTCAATTGATGGAAAGGGCCGGTGCGCGGGTGGTGGAAGCCATCCGCGAGCGCTGGGAAGGGTTGGAGGATCTGGTGGTGGTGGTGGTCTGCGGCAAAGGCAACAACGGCGGCGACGGTTTTGTGGTGGGCCGGCTGCTGCGCCAGGCAGGGGTGGAGGTCCAGGTCTTTCTGGCGGCCCAGCGCCAGGCGGTGCAGGGGGATGCCCGCCATCATCTAGAAAAGATGGAGGAGGCTGGATTGCAGACTTTGCCCCTGCTGGGAGAGGGAGATCTGACCGGGTTGGACCGCGCTCTGGCTGGGGCCGATCTGGCGGTGGACGCCCTGCTGGGCACTGGCAGCCGGGGGGCGCCCCGTCCGGAATTTCACCGGATCATCGAGCGGCTCGGCGAGGCGGGCCGACCGGTGGTGGCTGTGGACCTGCCTTCGGGGTTGGAGGCCGACACCGGCCAGGTGCCCGGGGCCTGCGTGCGGGCGGTGTTGACCGTGACCTTTGGCCTGCCCAAGATCGGCCAGCTCTTCCATCCAGGGAAAAGCTATTGCGGCACCCTGGTGGTGGCGGATATCGGCCTGCCCCCGGCCATTCCCAGCCCAGGTGCGGTTCATCTGCTCAGCGGTGACCAGGTGGGCCAGTTGATCCCGCGCCGGTCCCCCGACGCCCACAAGGGCAGCTGTGGCCTGGTGCTGGTGGTGGCCGGTTCGGCGGGCATGACCGGGGCCGCGGCCCTGGCGGCAGACAGCGCCCTGTTGGCCGGGGCAGGCAAGGTGATCCTGGGCGCGCCGGCCAGCCTGCAGGACATCCTGGCGGTCAAGCTCACCGAAGTGATGACCCGGCCCCTGCCCGAGATCCGCCGGCACCGCTGCCTGAGCCTGCGGGCCCTTGGCGAGGTCCTGCCCCTGCTTTCCGGGGCCCAGTGCCTGGCCCTGGGGCCAGGGCTGGGCCGGCACCGGGAGACCGGAGAGCTGGTCCGCCGGCTGCTGGGGCGGGTGGAAATACCGGTGGTGCTGGATGCAGATGGGCTGAACGCCTTTGCCGGCCAGGCCGATAGATTGATAGACTCATCCGCTCCGCTGGTGCTGACGCCCCATCTGGGGGAGTTCGCCCGGCTGGCGGGCATGGGGGTGCAGGAGGTGCAGCGGGATCTGGTGGGGGCGGCGCGGCACTTCGCCATCACCCACCGGCTGGTCCTGGTACTCAAGGGGGCGCCCACCCTGGTGGCGCTGGCCGAGGGCCGGGTCTTGGTCAATCCCACCGGCAACCCCGGCATGGCCACTGCCGGGGCGGGGGATGTGCTGACGGGGCTGATCGCCGGCCTGATTGCCCAGGGGGCGACCCCGGAAAATGCGGCGTGCGCGGGGGTCAATGTGCATGGCTTAGCAGGGGATCTGGCCAGAGCAGGGCAGGGGGAGTGGGGGATGAAGGCTGGGGACATCAGCCGGGCCCTACCCCGGGCCTTGGTGGAGGCGGCCGGCCGGTCTTGACAGTCTTTGGGGGATGCTGTAACCTATGAAAGGTCTACAGGCCGGTTGAAGGCGGCTCTGCCTGCGGAGAGAAGATGACCAGGGTCAAAGAAGCCATCGAAGAAATCATCGAAGAGTCCTATCTGATGGGCCTGTCCGAGCAGGAGATCTGCGAGGACTTCAGGCGTTTCATCGATACCTGCTACGAAATACTGTACAAAAATCTCAAAAACCGCGAAGCGCTCAACGGTCTGGCCGAAACTCTGGAGCGGGAACAGACTTTTGTTCTCATGGCCGACTATGAGGAAGAGCGGCGCACGCAGTTGGGCGAAGACAGCCCCATCAAGTCGCTCAACGAGATCTTTGCCGAAAAGGCGGCCCGCCGCAAGCGGCAGATCCTCAGGACTATTGCCCAATACGACCCCCAGTTGGTGCGCTTGATCGACGCGCACCGCTTCCAGGGAGAGAGCAAAGAACCAGTCCGCCCCCACCTGAGGCGCGCTGCCTGGCGCGCCCGTTGGCGTCCCGACTGGGACCGGCTGCGTGCCTGGTTGCTCAAAGTGGGGTACTGCGCCACCATCGGTCTCATCATCCTGCTGCTCTACCTGGGTTTTGTGGCCAGTTCCTGAGGCTGGGCGCCGCCGCCACTCGGGGTGCCCCTTCCCCAACTTCTCTGCTGCTCGCTCCGCGCCGCGATTGAGGCAGCAACCAAGTCCATCTTATCTGTCCACCCATTCCGGTTGAACTATGCCCAAGCGCACAGACCTCCACAAGATCATGCTGATTGGTTCAGGGCCCATCGTTATTGGTCAGGCCTGCGAATTCGACTACTCCGGCACTCAGGCCTGCAAGGCCCTGCGGGAAGAGGGCTACAAAATCATCCTGGTCAACAGCAATCCGGCCACCATTATGACCGATCCGGAGACCGCCGACCGGACCTATATCGAGCCGATCACCCCCGAGATCTGCGAGCAGATCATCGCCCGCGAGCGGCCCGACGCCTTGTTGCCCACTCTGGGCGGCCAGACGGCGCTCAATACCGCGGTGGCCCTGGCCGAACGCGGGGTGCTGGAGCGCTACGGAGTGGAACTGATCGGGGCCAAGATCGAGGCCATCCGTATGGCCGAAAACCGCGAGCTGTTCAAGAAGGCCATGGACCGGGCCGGCCTGGAGATGCCGCGCGGCTTTTTTGTGCGCTCCCTCGAAGAAGCCCAGCGCCACCAGGGGGAGCTGGGTTATCCCACCATCGTGCGGCCCTCCTTCACCATGGGGGGCAGCGGCGGCGGCATCGCCTACAATGCCCAGGAATTTGAGCGTATTGTCAGCTACGGCATCGACCTTAGCCCTATCAGCGAGGTGCTCATCGAGGAGTCGGTGCTGGGCTGGAAGGAGTTTGAGCTGGAGGTGATGCGCGACCTCAAAGATAACGTCGTCATTATTTGTTCCATCGAGAACTTCGACCCCATGGGTGTACACACCGGCGACAGCATCACCGTGGCCCCGGCCCAGACCCTCAGCGACAAAGAGTACCAGGTGATGCGGGACGCCGCCATCAAGGTGATCCGCACTATCGGCGTGGACACCGGCGGTTCCAACATCCAGTTCGCGGTGGACCCCAAGAGTGGCCGCATGCTGGTGATCGAGATGAACCCGCGGGTGTCGCGCAGCTCGGCCCTGGCCTCCAAGGCCACGGGTTTTCCCATCGCCAAGATCGCCGCCAAACTGGCGGTGGGCTACACCCTCGACGAGATCCGCAACGACATCACCCGGGTGACCCCGGCCTCTTTTGAGCCCACCATCGATTACGTGGTCACCAAGATCCCGCGTTTTGCCTTTGAGAAGTTCCCCGGCACCCCCGATGTGCTCGATACCCAGATGCGCTCGGTGGGCGAGACCATGGCCATCGGCCGCACCTTCAAAGAATCGCTGCAGAAGGGGCTGCGCTCGCTGGAGATCGGCCGGGCCGGCTGGGGGGCCGACGGCAAGGATTTCGACCCGGCCCAGATTGCCGACAAGGAGTTGCGCGAGAAGTTGATGGTGCCCAATTCGCTGCGCCTATTCTATCTGAAGACGGCCATCGCCAAGGGTTATAGTGTGGAGGAACTCCACAAGCTCACCCGCATCGATCCCTGGTTCCTCGACAATCTGGTCGAACTGCACTGCATGGCCGAGCGCCTGGCCGCCGTCGATTTCACCCAAGATCCGGCCTTGTTGCGCCAGGCCAAGGAATACGGCTTCAGCGATCGGCAGTTGGCCTTTCTGCGCGGCACCGATGAATTCAGCGTCCGCCGCTGCCGCAAGGAGCTGGGCATCGTGCCGGTGTTCAAGACCGTCGATACCTGCGCCGCCGAATTCGAGGCCTACACCCCGTACCACTACTCGACGTACGAACAGGAAAACGAGGCCCTGCCCTCTTCGCAGCGCAAGAAAATCGCCATCCTCGGAGGGGGTCCCAACCGCATCGGCCAGGGCATCGAGTTCGACTACTGCTGCGTACACGCCTGCTTCGCCCTGCGCGAGGACGGCTACGAGACCATCATGATCAACAGCAACCCCGAGACGGTCAGCACCGACTACGACACCGCCGACAAGCTCTACTTCGAGCCGCTGACCGTGGAGGACGTGCTCAACATCCTCGAGCACGAAAAGCCAGACGGGGTGATCGTGCAGTTCGGCGGCCAGACCCCGCTCAACTTGGCCCTGGCCCTCGAGCAGGCCGGAGTGCCGATCATCGGCACCAGCCCGCACAACATCGACCTGGCCGAGGACCGCGAGCGCTTCGATGCCCTGCTGCGCCAGCTGGATATCCGCCAGCCCGAAAACGGCCTGGCCCGCAGCCTAGAAGAAGCCAGGGGGGTGGCCAGTCGCATCGGCTATCCGGTGCTGGTGCGTCCCTCCTACGTACTGGGCGGGCGGGCCATGGTGGTGGTCTACGACGAGGCCAGCCTGGAACGCTACGTGAAGACGGCCATCGCCGCCTCGCCCGACCATCCCCTGCTCATCGACCGCTATTTGGAAGGGGCCCAGGAGTTCGACGTGGACGCCGTGGCCGACGGCCAGGAGGTGGTGATCGGCGGGATCATGCAGCACATCGAACACGCCGGCGTCCACTCGGGCGATAGCGCCTGTGTGTTGCCTCCCTACGACATCACCGATGAGAACCTGCGCACCGTCAGGGAATACACCCACGCCCTGGCCCGCGCCCTGGAGGTGGTGGGGCTGATGAACGTGCAGTACGCCATCCAGAAAGGTTTGGTCTACGTGCTGGAGGTCAATCCGCGGGCCTCGCGCACCGTGCCCTTTGTCAGCAAGGCCATCGCCCGGCCCCTGGCCAAGATCGCTGCCCGGGCGATGACCGGCAGGAGCCTGCGCGACCAGGGATTTACCGCCGAGATCATCCCGCGGCACATCTCGGTCAAGGAGGCCGTGCTGCCTTTCAGCAAGTTTTCGGGAGCCGACGGGCGCCTCGGGCCGGAGATGAAATCCACCGGCGAGGTGATGGGCATCGGCGACAGTTTCGGCGTGGCCTTCCTCAAGGCGCAGATGGGTGCCGGGTACATGCTGCCGGCCAAAGGGCAGGTCTTCATCAGCGTCAACGACGCCGACAAGGAGGCGATGCTGCCCATCGCCAGGCAGTTGAGCCAGTTGGGTTTTGAACTGCTGGCTACCCAGGGGACGGCCGATTTTCTTCGTGGTCACGGGGTGGAGGCCAGGAAGGTGCTCAAGATCCACGAGGGCCGGCCCCACATCGAGGACGCCATCCGCAGCCGCCAGGTCTGCCTGGTGATCAACACCCCTCAGGACGAGCAGTCCCAGTACGACGACTTTGCCGTGCGCCGGGCCGCCATCATGAACAACGTCCCCTACACCACCACGATGGCCGGCGCCCAGGCTGCCGCCGCCGGCATCAAGGCCCTGCAGCAGCAGGAACTGTCCGTACACGCCCTGCAGGACTATCACCTCCAGCTCCGGCAACACGGGGGCTGAGGCACGAGGGCCCCAGACATGCGCTGCAGTTCGCTGCTGCTGGTCGCCCTCCTGGTGCTGCCGGGGTGTGTGTACTTCAACACCTTCTACAACGCCCAGAAATTCTACCGCCAGGCAGAAAAAGCCCGCAAGCAGGACGAGGAGAGCCAGGACCAGGTGGGCAGTGGCCGTAAACGCAAGCGCGATACGGTCAAGGCCGCCGAGTTGTACGACAAGGCCGCTCGCGCCGCCTCTCGGGTGCTCGACGAGTACAAGGAGAGTGACCGGGTCGACGACGCCATGTTCCTGATGGGCCGGGCTTTCTACTGGCAGGGCGACTACACCAGCGCTATCCGCACCTTCGGCGACCTGGAAAAGAATTTCCCCACCAGCGAATTCTACCATCAGGCGCGGTACTGGCAGGCCCAGGCCTACCAGGCCCAGGGAGCCAGCTTCGAGGCCCGCGCCCTCTATCGCTCCGTGTTCGAAGACCGCCAGGGCGAGGTGGCTGTGTTGGCCGGCCAGCGTCTCGGCGACATGGCTCTTGCCGACGGCGATTACGTGGCGGCCATTCAGGAGTACCGGGCAGTGCTGGAGGCCTTTCCCCAGTCGTCGCTGCGCGCCGAATTGTGGCTGCGGCAGGGAGAGGCGATCATGGCCCGGGCCGATACCGCTGCCTACGGAGAAGCCCTGGATGCCTTTGCCGAGGCCCTAGACGCCCGCCCCGCTCCAGAGCTTGGTTATAAAGCCCGGTTGAACCAGGGAAAGCTGCTCAGCGCCCGGGGCCAGGAGGACCAGGCCCTGGAGGTCTATACCTCGCTGCTAAAAGAGCAGCGTTTCCGCCGCTTCGAGGGACAGACCAGATTGCTCATCGGCCAGCACTACCAGGATCGCGCGTTTTATGAACGGGCCCTTGAAGAATACGGACGGGTGCGCGATGACTTTCCCCAGAGTGCCTATTCGGCCATGGCGCTGTATTACACCGGCATGCTCTACTTCAGCCAGTACGGCGATAAGGAGCGGGCCCGCGAATACCTGCAGGATGTAAACAAGGAGAAGCCGGGCTCCGAAGCCTCCGAGTTGAGCGCACAGCGCTTACAGGACTTGGGCGAACTGGACAAGATCATGACCCGGTTCCACCAGGCCGACTCGCTGGCCGCGCTGGCGGCAGCTAAGGGGGCGGTCCCGGTGGATTCGTTGGCGCCAGTGCCTGGGGACTCGCTGCAGGCAGAACCGGCCGACACGACCCAGACGGCTCTGGCGGACTCGGCGGCTGGGGACTCGCTGGTCTTGCTGGGTGAGGTGCCCGAGGTCGTTCCGGTGGACTCCCTGTCCGCAGCGTTGGACGACGCGCTCCCCGCCCCCGTTGCCGCTTCCCCGCCAGCGGTGGCCCAACCCGATTCGGCGCGGCTGGCCGATCTGTTTTCCGTGGCCGAGATCTACCGGTCCAAATTGATCCAGCCCGATTCGGCCACCCACTATTACCAGCAGATCGCCGAGCGATTCCCGGCCGCCCCACAGCAGCCCAGGGTGTGGTACAGCCTGGCCTGGATAGCGCGGGAAATGAAAGGGGACCCTGCTGCCGCCGACTCCCTGCTGGAAGGCCTCATCGCCACCTATCCGCTCTCCGAACACGCCAACGCCGCGCGCCGTCTGTTGGGGCTAGAGGAGGAACTGAGCCTGGAGGAGGAAGCCGCCGCCCAGTTCGCCCTCGTCGAGGAACGGCGCCTGGCCGAGGGGCTCGAACCGGCCGCGTACCTGCCCTTGCTCGACAGCCTCAGCCACCAGTACGCCGAGACTCGGGCCGGGGCCAAGGCCGCGTACCTGGCCGCCTGGACCTGCGAAAACGTCCAGGGCGACACCGCCGCTGCCGAGGAGCGCTACACGCGGCTGGCGGCCGAACACCCAGGTTCGGATTTTGCCCGCCTGACGGAGGCGCGGCGCAAGTCCAGGGAGGCCGGGGCGCTAGAAAAATTAGAGCGGGGGATCAAGATCCTGGCCAGAGGACTGAGTCCGGGAGAACGGCTCAGGGTCTTCGCCGTGGAACCCGATTCGAGCGATTCACTCTCGCTGGCGCGCAAGTACCTGGGCTTTGGGGTCAGGGCCCACCGGCGCGGGGATCTGCAGACGGCCCGCAAGCAGTATGAGTTGGCACTGGAACACCAGGAGCGTCTGCCCGCCGCGCTCAACCGATTGGGCCAGATCATGGTCCAGGAGGGGTACTCCGAAGATGCGAGCGAATACTACCGCAAGGCCCTGCGCTACGAACCCGGTTCGGTGCCGGCCTGCTACGGCCTCTTAGCCGCCTTTACGGCCGCCGGCCAGGAGGATTCGGCCAATTACTACCTGCGCGAGGTGGCCAGGCGCGACCGCCGCAATCCCCAGGTGCAGTTGCTGCTGGAGCGTTACCCGACCCTATCCGGGGCCGAGCCGGAAAACCTGGACCGCCGCAGCCTGGAGGAGCTGGAATTGAAACAAGAGGACGACTGGAAATTGTCAGCCGACTTCCTGGGCCTGAGTGCTTTGCCGGTGGTGCGGGAGAGCATCGCCCCCCAGTACCCCCAGGCAGTGACCGACACCGTGCAGGTGATCCTCGACCTCCTGGTAGCCACCGACGGCAAACCCGCACGGGTTGAAGTGTTTCGCGGGGAGGAACCTTTTGGCGAGGCGGCGATGGAAGCGGCCCACAAGTACTCTTTTTATCCGGCCATCGACAAGAGCGACAAGGAAGTGCGGACCTGGGTGGAAGTGGTGGTGAGTTTTGTGCCGCCGCCCAAACCTGTCGAGGTGGCCGCTGGCGCTGATACCAACTCCACCTTACCGCCGCAGGCCGGCCTCCGTCCGGAATAGGGAGCGAGCATGTTGGACGAGAGCGCAACTGTCTTGTTGAACCTCCAGGTGGCCGAGGAATTTTACCTGCTGCGCCTGGAGGCGCCGGGTATAGCTGCCACCGCCGAACCCGGGCAATTCACCTCCCTGCGGGTGAGCGATCAACTGGTGCCGCTGCTGCGCATTCCGCTCAGTTTTAGCGCGGTGGACAGCCAGAGCGGCACGGTCGAGCTGCTCTACGAGGCTCGGGGCCCCAAATCGCGGCTGCTGAGTCAGGTGCGCGACCAGCAGACCCTGTCCTGCCTCGGACCGCTGGGCAAGGGGTTTGCCCCGCCTGCAGCGGGCCAAAGGGTGGTGCTGGTAGGCGGGGGTATCGGCCTGCCGCCGCTGCTCTTCATGGGTGCCAGGCTGCGCCAGCAGGGCCACCATGAAGTGGTGCTGCTGGCCGGCGCCCGCAACGCGGCCAAACACCTGCCCCTGGCCGATCTGCAGGCTGCGGTGCCCCAGGTGCGCCTGGCCACTGATGACGGCAGTTTGGGACACGGCGGCCTGGTCACTGAGTTGTTGGCTGAGGAACTGGCCGTCGCCCCCGGCAGTACGGTCTGCACCTGCGGCCCGCACGGCATGATGGCGGCGGTGGCTAGCCTGTGCCGTCGGCGAGGGGTGCCCTGTCAGGTCTCTCTCGAGGAATACATGGCCTGCGGTTTTGGGGTGTGTGTGGGGTGTGTGGTCGAAACGGCCTCCGGAGAAGGCTATGGGCGCTACCAGAGGATCTGCGTCGACGGCCCGGTCTTCGATGCCCTGCAGGTGCGCTGGGAGGAGGGATGATGGTCGATCTGAGCGTGGAATTCGCGGGCATTCGCTTCCGCAACCCGGTGTTGCTGGCCTCGGGCACCTGCGGCTACGGGGAGGAGTTAGAGTCCCTG
>CAMAVQ010000063.1 GCA_945861755.1 Gemmatimonas phototrophica | reverse complement strand
CTGCCCTGGGAAGGGCGTTTCATGACTTGCGGTAAAATTGGGGGCGGAAGAGGTAATGCAGTCCGGACAACAAGGTCAAAAGCAACACCGCGCCCATCAGGGCATTGGTCAAAAAAGAAACCCATTCTCCCTCCAGGAGCAGGGCGCTTTCCTGGCCGAAGCGGTCCAGGAATTCCTGTATGCTGGTGAGCGAGAGGATCACCACGATGCTGACCAGCTGGACCGCAGTCTTCCATTTGGCCAGGCGCGAGGTGATCATCTGCCGGCCGTGGTACAGGCCGTAGATCCGCACCCCGGTGAGCAACACGTCGCGCACCACCACCGGCGCCACCAGCCAAAAATTGACCATCCGCCCCCAGACAAAAGCGATGAGGGCCGAGGTCACCAGGATCTTGTCGGCCAGCGGGTCGAGGAAGCGGCCAAAGGCCGTCACCCGGTTGCCGGAACGGGCCAACCTGCCATCGTAGAAATCGGTAAGCGAGGCAATGCCAAAGACCACCAGCGCCATGCTGCGCCAGAACCAGGCGTCGGAGAGCAGCATCATCAGGAAGAGCGGCGTCAGGCAAATCCTAGAGATGGTCAGGCAATTGGGTAGGTTGAAAAATTCGGGCTTGTTCATAGCGAACTTCATCGGCTCAAAAAGAATGTCTGCCCTCCAGGGCGTGGGCCAGGGTCACTTTGTCGGCCAAGTCCAGATCGGCACCCACCGGCAGGCCGCGCGCCAGGCGCGTCACCCGGGTGAAGGGGGCCAGCTGACGAGAGAGGTACTCGGCGGTGGCGTCTCCCTCAGCACTGGCGTTGTGGGCCAGGATGATCTCGCGCACCCCCTCCTGCTTCACCCGGGCGGTCAATTCGCTGATGCGCAGATCCTCCGGCCCGATCCCATCGAGGGGCGAGAGCACGCCGCCCAGCACATGGTAGACCCCGGTCATCAGCTGGTTGCGCTCCAGCACCAGCACATCGCTGGCCTCCTCGACTACGCAGATGAGCTGCCGGTCGCGGCGGGGATTGCGGCACACCTCACACAATTCCTGGCCCCTCTCGGTGAAATTGAAACACACCGTGCAGGGCAACAGGTCATCCTTGGCCCGCAACAGGGCCTGGGCCAGGGCCTGGGCCTCGTCCCGCGGGCTCTTGATGACGTAAAAGGCCAAACGCTGGGCCGTCTTGCGCCCGATGCCCGGCAGTCTGGCAAAGGCGGTGATCAGTTCTTCGAGAGCCAAAGGACCCATACACACCTCAGCGGGGAGGATCCGGATGTACCTGAACCCTTCCCCTAAAATATATAATTCTCGGCCTCAGACCAACTCGCCGTCAAACGCGTCCAGCACCGACTTGAGGGTGGGGTCGGCCTGGCGGGTCTCCTGCCTGGTCGGCGGTGGCCCCTCCCGGAGGACACACTCAAGGCGCAGGGGCTGCCCCCACCGCTGGACACCGAGCGCTTCCACCACTTCGCGGTTCTTCTCCACCTGCTTGCAGGCGAAGGAATCCGCCGGGGCAAAACTCAGGCGCAGCACCCGGCCCTCCAATCCGCCCAGGGTCGCGCCCTGCAGGAAGATCCCCAGGGGTGGCTGCGAGCGGCGCACCTCCTGCACCAGGCCCTCCCAATCGGCCTCGACCCGGGCCAGGCTCAACTCCCCGCCGGCTGGCGGCGGGGTGGGCGGGGCCAGGGGCGCCGGCTGAGCCTGGGGTGCCGACCTCGCTGGTTCAGCCGCACTCTTTATGGGCGGCAGCATCGACGGTCCCGCCAACCGAGCAGGCGCCGCCGGGGAAGGGCTGGCACTCCCGGTAGAAACCGGAGCCGGGGTCGCTGTTGCCGGGGGCGCACTCCTGGCCGGAGCAACTGGCACCGGCCCCTTTGCCTGGGCCGCGCCTCCACCGCCCTCACTTGGGCCCAACTCCAGGGCCTTGAGGCGGGCCAGCAACTGCCCCACCTCCACGGCCCGGCCCATGCGGGCCAGGCGCACCAGGGCCAGCTCGGCCCGAAAGCGGGGCTGCAGGGAATGGGGCAGTTCGCCGGCCAGATCCAGGACCGCCCGCATCATCCGCAGCAGGTCTTCCTCGGCGAAGAGGCCGGCCAACTGCTCGTAGCGAGCCCGGTCCGCCTCGGCCACATCCAGAGCACCGGCCCCGCCCTGCACCTTGGCGAAGAGCAGGTGGCGCAGGTGCTCGACCAGCCCCTGGGTGAACTCCTCGACCTCCCCGCCCCCGTCGATCACCGCGGCAATCAGATCCAGTACCCGCGAGGCATCGGCGGCAGCCAGGGCCCCGATCAACTCAAAATGAGCGCTGCGGTCCACCAGCCCCAACACCTGGTGCACCCCTGCCGAGGAAACCCGTTCCTGGTCGAAGGAAACCACCTGGTCGAAAAGGCTTTCGGCGTCGCGCAGGGACCCGTCGGCCCGCCCGGCCAACAAGAAGAGCGCCTCCTCCTCGGCCCCGATGCCTTCGGCCAGGGCGATGGCCTGCAGGTGGCGGGCGATCTGGCCGGCCGGGATGCGGCGAAAATTGAAACGCTGGCAACGCGAGAGGATGGTGTCGGGGACCTGCTGCACCTCGGTGGTGGCGAAAATAAAAACCACGTGCGGGGGCGGTTCCTCCAGGGTCTTCAGCAGCGCGTTGAAGGCCGAGGTGGAGAGCATGTGCACTTCGTCGATGATGTAGATCTTATGGCTGCCTTCGGTAGGCGCGTACCGGACCACCTCGCGCAGCTCGCGCACGTCCTCCACCTTGTTGTTGGAGGCGCCGTCGATCTCCAGCACGTCCATGCTGGTGCCTTCGGCAATGGTGCGACAGGAGGGGCATTCGTTGCAGGGATCGGCCCCGTCGCGGCGGGCACAGTTGAGGGCCTTGGCCAGGATGCGGGCAGTGGTGGTCTTGCCCACGCCGCGCGATCCGCAGAACAGGTAACACTGGGCGATGCGGCCGGAGAGCAGACCATTTTTCAGCGTCGTGGTGATGTGCTCCTGACCGACAACCTGGTCGAAGCGGCGCGGCCGCCATTTGCGTGCGGTAACCTGATAGGCCATGGGTTTGGGATTTCCGCTAGGACAAAAAAAAGGTCGTGCACCCCCCTTCGATCCCGACTTCCTCTCCTCCTGACTGCAATCAGCTCAGGCCAGACACCTCTGCGGCACACGCAAGGACATTCTTACCGCTGCTACCTTCCGGTCCTGACGGGGTTCGGAAGCCTTGCGTTGCGCAGAATCTGACCTTCGACGCCTTTTTTCGCCGTTCGGAGGGGAAGTGCGAGGACCTCTAGAGGGGAATTCGACCCCGCTATAGCGGATTGCGGGTGCAGGGCACCGCTACCTCCCCATCTAGCACGACCTCAGGGTTGCCAAAAAATGGTGGAGCAGATGGGGATCGAACCCACGACCTCCAGATTGCGAACCTGGCGCTCTCCCAATTGAGCTACTGCCCCACAGATCGGCAAAAATAAAAATGGCGGAGAGAGAGGGATTCGAACCCTCGGTAGCGGTTCACGCTACACACGATTTCCAGTCGTGCACCATCGACCACTCGGCCACCTCTCCGGCAGCAAAACCGGCAAAAGCCGCTTGAAACTAACTAATGGCGGAGAGGGTGGGATTCGAACCCACGGTGACCGTAAGGCCACAACGGTTTTCGAGACCGTCCCTTTCGACCACTCAGGCACCTCTCCTAATTACTCTTTGGACCTGAGTCTGGAGAAAAAACCCTTCAGCAATTCGGCGCTCTCGGCGGCCAGCACCCCTCCAGCCAGGCTGCAGCGGTGGTTGAGGCGGGGGTCCTGGACCAGGTTGTGCAGCGATCCACAGGCACCAGCCTTGGGATCGAAAGCCCCGAAGACCAGCCTGGGAATCCGCGCCAGGACCACGGCGCCGGCGCACATGGCGCAGGGCTCGAGGCTCACGTAAAGCACCGTGTCGAGCAGCCGACGCGAACCCAGGGCCGCCGCTGCCTGGCGGATGGCCTGCATTTCGGCGTGCGCCGTGGGATCTTGAAAACTTTCGAGACCGTTGATCCCTTTGCCGATGGATCGTCCGTCCCTGACCACCAGCGCCCCGACGGGCACTTCGCCCTGACGGGCGGCGTCGGCGGCCAGTTCGAGGGCCTGGCGCATCCAGTAGAGGTCGTCGTGCTCCGGGGCAGGAAGGCTGCTCATAACGCTGTCTGCAGAGGCAAAATACCCCGCTCCGCCGCCCCGAGAGAAATTAAATATAACCCCTGCCATAGATAAGATCAAGGCGATGGAACCGGCTGCCGGCGGCGCCGATGCGCGCTTGACAACCGCCCTTCGGTACTTAATATAATGTCTCTTCCACCCCGATCCTTCCGCCCCAAAAACAGAGCGAGCCCCCATGGAGCGATTTGCCTTTTTGAGTGCCGCGCAGGTTCGCATTATCCAGACCCGATTCGGCACCCCGGTCTTTGTCTACGATCAGCAGGGCCTAGAGGAACAGGCCCGCAAGGCCCTGGCCTTCCCCAATGCCTTCGGCCTGCGGGTGCGTTACGCCATGAAGGCCTGCCCCAACACCGCCCTGGTCCGCCTGTTGAACCAGCAGGGCCTGCACCTGGATGTCAGCAGCGGCTTCGAAGCCCAGCGCGCCATGCGGGCCGGGGTCCCCGCCGCACACCTGCAACTGACCGCCCAGCAGTTGCCCATCGACCTGCGCGAACTGGTGGAGTACGGGGTACGCTTCAATGCCTGCTCGCTGCACCAGTTCCGCACCTTCGGGCAGCTCTTCCCCGGCCGGGAACTGGGCATCCGGATCAACCCCGGCCTGGGCTCGGGCCACAACAACCGCACCAACGTGGGCGGCCCCTCCTCGAGTTTCGGCATCTGGCACGAATACCTGGACCAGGTGCTCGCCCTGCAGCGGGAGTTTAAGCTGAAGATTACGGCCCTGCACAGCCACATCGGCTCGGGCAGTGACCCCGAGGTCTGGCAGCGTTGCGCCCGGCTGACCCTGGGCATCGCCGCCCGCCTGTCCCAGGTGCAGACCGTCAACTTAGGTGGGGGCTTCAAGGTGGGCCGCATACCCGGCGAGGTCTCCACTGACCTGCAGGTGGCCGGTCGGCCCATCCCCGAGGAGTTTGTCCGGTTCCATAAGGAGCACGGCCGCCAGCTGGTGCTGGAACTCGAACCAGGCACCTTCTTCGTGGCCAATGCCGGGGCGGTGGTCTGCACCGCCATCGACGTGGTCGACACCGGCTCGGCCGGCTACGCCTTCATCAAGGTGGATTCGGGCATGACCGAGGTGTTGCGCCCCAGCCTGTACGGCGCCCAACACCCCATCTCCGTGGTGCCGGCCCAGGCAGGGACACGCGGCCAGCGCGACTACTTGGTGGTGGGCCACTGCTGCGAAAGCGGCGATGTGCTCACCCCGGAGCCGGGCAATCCCGAAGGCCTCCAGACCCGGACCCTCACCGAGGCCCACATCGGCGACGCGGTGGTCATCGGCGGCAGCGGGGCCTACTGCGCCGGCATGGCCGCCAAGAACTACAACTCCTTCCCCGAAGCTCCCGAGGTCTTGTTAGACAAAACGGGCCAGTTCCACCTCATCCGCCAGCGCCAGACCCTGGACCAGGTGCTGACCAACGAGATGATCCCGGAGTTTCTCAAGGGCTGAGGGATAGCGCGATACCGAGACGGCAGGCAGAGTGATTTACGGAGGGTCGGGAGTGCCTTGGAGGTGTTTCCCGGGGAGTGGTCGGGAAGAGAAGTCCGCGTGGCTGGGTGGCCGGGTAGCGGAGTGAAGCGAGCGAGGGGGTAGGACGCGCCTGGGGAAACACCGGAAGGGCATTCCCGGCCCGACCTCTCCGCTCACTTCAGCAAGTCGTCACACCACTCCATCCAAAATCAGTACCGCATCCTCCCAGTGCCCCGGAGTCGAGAACCAGCGGGTGCGCCATTCGGGAAAGGTGCGCTCGTTGAGGTTGCCGGTGGGATGGATGCCCCCGTCCTGTTCTTCGCCGTTTTGCGGATTGACCCAGGTGACCTTCACCTCCCGGGTCAGAATCTTGTCCAGGTGCAGCAGCACATGGCATTGGCCGTGCAGGTAGACCAGAGCGCTGGTGCTGTCGGTGCTGCGCAGGGCCGCGTTTAGGGTGCGCTCGCTGCCGGCACCGCTGGCGAACAGCCCCTGATCGGGGACCATCTCCCACCACCTCCTGCCCGCAGCGATGGCCCGCAACTGCCCCATCTGCAATGCTCCAGGCGTATCAAAAGTGGAGGCCCACTGCGGCCCCATCCGCCACATCTGGTCCTGCCCGTAGGTGGAAAAGCCGCCGGCCATGAAGGCCCACCAGGCCTGGCGGCGCACGATCAGCGGGGTGATGGGCCCCTGCGGGTACTCTGGTCCATTCTCGTACGCCCCCTCGGCCAGCACCACCGGCTTGAGGGGAAGCAACTCCCGGTCGGCGCGCACCGCCGGATATACCTTGCTCCACTCGGTCCAGGTCTGGATCATGTTGAAGTCGAGCCAGTCCTCGCCGTGGAAAAACTGGGACGAGGAGCGCCAGCCGCAGGGGTGGTAGGTGATCAGATGCGCCCCCCCGTCTCCTTGGCGCAGGCCGTGGGCCAGGGACCGGTACACCTCCTCGAATCCCGTGGGGATACGGTCGCCGCCATTCACCCAGACGATGTTGGGCCAGTCCCGGTAGCGGTTGCCCAGCCACTGGCCGTAGGTCTGGGCGCTGGCGGGGGTGAAAGCCCGCACATCGTTGACATAGTACCCCCAGGTGGGCAACAGGGCCAGCACCAGCCCCTGAGTGCCGGCAAATTCCACCAGATGGTCCACCTCGCAAAAATATTCCTCGTTGGGCCGGGCCGGATCGCCGTCGATCCAGGGCAGATGGCCGGCGCTATTGGCGCCCGGCGCCGTGGTCTCGAAGCCCGTGCCCCCGCCCCAGACCAACACCCCCTGGATAACCGTGAAGCCCTGCTGGCCGCGCCTGACCAAGTACGCCTCGGCATCCTCGCGAGCGTACTCCCCGAAGAGGGGCCAGGCCGTGTCCCCCAGCCAAAAAAAAGGGTCCCCCTCGGCGTCGATGAAATACCGGCCATTGTCGCTGATACGAATGGGGCCGCGCTGGGCAGCGGGTGTTCTGGCAGTCATGCCGGGCTCCTCCTATTCTTTCATTTTGGGGTCCAGCGCATCCCGCAATCCGTCCCCCAACAGGTTGTACATGGTCACGGTGACAAAGATGGCCAGCCCGGGCACCACCACCAGCCACCAAGCCGCCGCGTTGCTGCGGGCCCCGGCCAGCAGCGACCCCCAGGTCACCGCCTCGGCCGGCACCCCGATGCCCAGAAAACTCAGGCCCGACTCGGCCAGGATGGCACCAGCCACGCCAAAGGCGGCCGGAATCAGCACCGGGGCGATGGCATTGGGCAGGATGTGGACCAACATGATCCGCCCGTTGGAGCAGCCCAGGCTGCGGGCGGCGGCCACGTAGTCGAAACTGCGCACCTGCAAAAACTGAGAACGGGCCAGCCGGGCGATGCCCACCCAACTGGTGAAGCCGATGATGACCATGACAAAGAAGAGGCTGGGTGGAAAGAAGGCGGCGGCGGTGAGGATGAGGAAGAAACTGGGGATGGCCGCCCACAGCTCGAAGAAGCGGGAGAGCAACAGATCTACCCAGCCGCCAAAATACCCGGCCAGGGCCCCCAGGGCCAGGCCGATCACCAGGGAGATCCCCACCGAAACCAAGCCGATGGTGAGGGCGTAGCGCGAACCGTGGATCAGACCAGCCAACACGTCCCGCCCCAGGCGATCGGTGCCCAGCCAGTGTTCGGCGCCGGGAGGCTGGTACTTGTCGGCCAGCTGGATTTCGCCGGGACCATAGGGCACCGGGGGATAAATCGCTCGGGTGACCTTGAGCTTCTTGAGGTTGCGCTGTCGCTTCAGCTCGGGCGGCCAGTCGGCCAGCCCCAGATGGATGGCGTATTGGCGGAACGCCGGATAATAACGCTGGCCCTCGTACTCCAGGTAATAGGGCTTGTCGCCGGCCAAGAGGTCGGCAGCAGCAGCCACCAACGCCAGCAGGCCGATGACCATCAGCGCCCCCAGGGACAGGCGGTTCTTGCAGAACTGCCGCCACACCAACTGCCCGTACGACTGCCCCTCCTCCTGCCTTTGCGCTTCCTCGGCCTCCATACCCTTACCTCTGGATGCGCGAGAACTCGATACGCGGGTCCACGGCCTTGAGCAGCACATCGGCCACCAGGATGCCCAGCAGCGAGAGGGCTGCGCCGATGATGAAGATGGCCATCACCATCGGGTAGTCCCGCACCAGCAGGGATTGGAAGCCCAGAAAACCCATGCCCGGCAGGGTGAAGATGGTCTCGATGAACACCGAACCAGCGATCATGCTGGGCAGCAGCCCGCCCATCAGGGTGACGATGGGGATGAGAGAGTTGCGCAATACGTGGCGCAGCACCACGCTCTTTTCGGGCAAACCCTTGGCCCGGGCCGTGCGCACGTAGTCGAGGCGCATGTTCTCCAGCATACTGGTGCGCATGTACCGGGACAACCCGGCAAAGCTGGCGTAGGTGGAGGCCAGCACCGGCAGGGCCAGGTGGTGGAGATGGTCGGTGAGCAAACGCCACGTCCCCCAGCCCTCTGCCGCCTCCAGCGACTGGATGCCCGAGGCCGGGAACCAGTAGAGGAACTCCTGGTTGCACAGGAAAAGGATCAGCAGCATGCCCACCCAGAAGGAGGGCATGGACCACAACACGAAAGTGCCCGAGGTGAGCACCCGGTCCATCCAGGTATTCTGCTTTACCGCCAGCAGCACCCCCAAGGGGATACCCACTGCATAGGTAAAAAGCAGGCTGAGGAGGTTGATCTCGAGGGTGAGCGGCAGCCGCTTGAGGATGTGCCCGATCACTGGCTGCTGGTCCTTGAGGGAACGACCAAAGTCCAGGGTCACGAAGCGGTGCTCACCCAGGCGGAAGAGCTCGATGCCGGTGCCCTGATAGGCCGTTTCGCCCTCGGCCACTGGCTCCACCCTAAGCACCAGCTTGGAGAGCCAATTCAGATACTGACTGGGCAGCGATTGATCCAACCCCAGCTGCCGGCGCAACTCCTGGCGGGTCTTTTCCCGGTCGGCTTGTTTGTCGGTGGAGAGGCCCTCTCCGCCGGCCGCCCCGCCCAGAAAAAGATCCACCGGATCGCCGGGGGCCAGACGCATGATGAAGAAAGAGATCAGCGAAATGCCCAACAGGGTGGGGATGGCCAGCAGCAGGCGCTGGACCGTGTACTGCCACATCTTCAGCGGCCGAGGAGATCTGCCTTGGCGTAGGCTTTTTCGCTCTCCTGCACCCGGCCCTTGATGGCGTGAATGCGGCCCAATTCTCGCCACACTGCGGCGTTGTCTGGGTCCTGTGCCGCCAGCTCTTCGAGAATAGGGAAGGCGCTGTCCACCTGTTCCACCGCCAGATAGGTCACCGCCAGGTTGTAGCGCGCATCTTGGTCTCCGGGCGCCAGCTCAACCGCCCGTTGGTACGCCGCCAGGGCGGCCGGGTGCTTTTTTTGGGTGAAGTAGAGGTTGCCCAGGTTGTAGTCGGGACGGTGGTCCTTGGGGTCGGCCTCGGCGGCCTGGCGGTAGCTAGCCTCGGCAGCGGTTGAATCCACCAATCCCATTTGGGCCACGGCCAGGTTGAGCAGTGCGTCTACATACCCGGGCTTCAGCTTGAGTAGGCCAGAAAAGGTGTTTGCGGTTTCTTGGTAACGACGTTGTGTGAGGTAGAGGACCCCAATGCTATAAAGAGTGGAGGTATCGCTAGGGGCAATGGCGAGAATTTGCTGGTAGGCGCTGATGGTTGCGTCCAGGCTGTCGAGCTGGTAGTACACGTAGGCCAGGTTGCGCCAGCTCTCCAGGCGATTCGGATCGATGACCGTCGCGCGGCGGAAGTACGGGAGTGCTCCGGGAAAATCAGGATCTGGAGTAGGTGTTACTGAGATAGGCGCTCCTTCCTCGGTCTTCGTGATCTTGGGATCAACCTCCGGTGCCTTTACCCGAGTAGCCAGACGCACGCCCTGGTTATATTCGGTGGTCCAATAGTGCTGGCGCAACTCCTGGATCTGCGGCGCAAATTTGGGGCTCAGTTCCAGGGAGCGAGCAAAAGCGGCGGCCATCTCCTGGTACTTGCCCTGGTCGGCGTAGAGCCGGCCCAACAGGAAGCGGGCCTCGGGATTCTGCGGCTCGGTCTGCAGCGCCTGGTGCAGCTGCTCCTCGGCCTTCTGGGGCTCGTTCTGCTGCAGGTAGAGTTTGGCGGCGGTCAGGGCCGTGCTCTGGCAGCCCAGGAACAGGGCCGGCAACAATAACAAGAGCAGGATTCTTCTCATCTCAAGACCTATTCCCCGACAAAAAAGAACGTGACCAGGAGCTGCCCTCAGGCGAAGTATAAATATACCGCCTGAAAGGGCCCCTGGCCACGTCTGTCAACGCCGGAATTGGGCGACCGCTTAGAACCCCATCTGGAAGGTAAAGGTGTTCATCGCGTCGAAGAGTTCCGCCGAAGTATAGGCGTAATCCACCCGCACATCCTTCAGGGTGCCCAGATCCATATTAAGCCCGAAGCCGAAGCTGGTGCCAAAGATCTGCTCGTCCCCTTGGGCGTCCGGGGCATAGTCGAAGCCGCCGCGCAGCGCGAAGAAATCGCTGTACTGATACTCGGCGCCCAACTTCCACTGGTCGCGCGCAAAGTTATTGTGCTGGAAGATCGACGAGAGATTGACCTGGTTGGAGGTAACCGGCGTGTAGCGGTAACCCAGCCCGATCTCAAAGGTCGAGGGCAGATCAGCGGAGCTGGCTTCCACCTTGTAGATGGAGCCGGGACGGCGCACCGCGTCGATCTGGCCCGAGCGCAACAGGCCCGGGCCGTCGAACTGCATGCGGGTGCCGATGTGTTTAACCGCCACGCCCATGTCCAGGCCGTCGACATTGCCCAGATTGGCGTACTGCAGGCCAACGCTGAGGGCGCTGGAAGTAGCATCGACCCTCTCGATGCGGTTGACTAAATAGTGGAGGGTGCTGCCCACGCTGATGCGGTCGGTCAGCGCCCGGCCATAGGTCAAGCCCAGCGTGAAAAAGGTGGGGGAGAAGGTGCCCCCGGTGCCGTCGGGCGCGGTTTCGGTGGTGACAGGAATCTCGCCGAAGTCCAGGGTTTTGAGGCTGAGGGCCAGGCTGCCCAATTGCCCGAAGCGGGCGCCGGTGGCCACGTAGTTCACCCGGATATCAGCCAGGTACGACATGGTGGAGAACATCAAACCCGCGTTGGACTTTGACCGGGCCAGGCCCGCCGGGTTCCAGTGCAGGGCCTCGATGCCCGAGGTCGTGGCGATAGAAGCGCCGCCCAGGGCCATGTCGCGGGCACCCACCGGGATGAGCAATTCCATGCCCGATGCGGTGCCGGCGCGGTTCTGGCCGTCGGCCCCTGCCTGGCCGGCCAGGCAGCCGAGGCAGAGGGCTGCCAGGGTGAGGATAGAAGAGAAAGGAACTCGCATGGAGGTATCTCCCTTTTTTTAGAGCGTCCGGGGTTCGCGTCTCAATAGCGCTCCAGGAACTGCTGTTCCTGGATGACCGCCACTTTCAGGATCTTGGTCTTATTGACATCGGGCATTTCGATGTGCGCGATGTACAGGCCGCTGGCCACCGGCAGTTCCTCTTCGTTGTTCAGATCCCACTGCTGGTACTGCTCCGCGTTGTCCTTCTCGATGGTGCGAACCAGGGTGCCGGCCAGGTCGAAGATACGAATCGTGGCCTTCTTGGGCAGGTGGCTGAAGGTCACAAAGTGAGTATAGCGGCTGGTCTCGGCCTGGTTGACCCCGTAGTAGGGATTGGGGAAGACATTCACCTTCTTGACGTCCTCCTTCAGCGAGTCCGCGTTCGAAATCACCCCGGGCACGGTGAAGCTGAAGATATCTTCCTTGGTGTTGACGTGGTTGGCGACCAACAGGAAGCTGCCGCCATCCTTGGGAAAGGCCGGCGCAGCTTCGGTACTGGCGTCCCGGCGGCGGGCGGCGAAGACGATCCACATCAGCGGGAGCGGCTCAGCGGAAACATCGGCGTTTTTCAGCAGATCAGACCCGCCACTGCGATCTTCGCTGTAGGGCAGGTCGAAGACGAAAAGCCATTCGCGTGGCCCGGTGCCACCGATGTTGCTGGCCTTACCGTTGAAGGCCGGCCCGTACGCCCCGTTCACCAGACCGCCCGCCACGTTGTTCTCCAGGAAGCCCACCTCCAGGCGGCGGGGCGGGGTGCTCTCCATATCCCAGGCCGAGAGACAAATCGGGCTTCGATCCTGAAAAGAATACCCCGGAGAAGGATTGACGATGTACTTGCTCCAATCGTAGGGCGCGGCCGTGGTGGTCTGGTCCGCCGTCGCCGGGGCCGCGTCCACTGCCCGGCGCATGTACCGGTACGCATAGGAGACATTGGGGTTGTTCAGGTCCAGAGGTTTGTACTGATCTTCGCCGTCGGCCTCGTTGACGCTGGTGAAACGGATCTCCACCGTGCGCAGCTGGGCCGGAGTTACGGTGCTGGTGGTGAACCACTGACTGCTCACATCGCCGGTGATGGCGCCCGGCACGCCGGCCTCTGCCGGCCCAAACCCCTCTGCGCCCCAATCGGCATTGGCCCAGGTCCACCAACGCTGCCCCCCGGGGATCTCCCAGCCCTTCATACCCTTGGGCGGCCCCGAAACGTGTAGCTGGATACCGTCGGTACCAATGTACTGTCCGGCACCCGACTGATCGGTCTGGCCGACCAACAGGGTCTTGTTGTCGGTGGCGTTGCGCAGATCCCAGACCACCAGTGGCGTCTCGACCGTCTCCCCAGCCTCGTCCACATGCGAGATCACGGTATCGCGGTACACCACCTGATAGTTGCTGCCGGTGGTTTGCGTCGGGTCCACCACCAGGGCCTGGACCGAGCCGTCACTTTTCCCGGCGCTATGCGCACCGTCCAGCGCCTGCTCGGCCTTGCTCAGGTAACGGGTGCCCGGCGGCGGCGCCTGGGGCACGGTCACCAGAACCTGGGCTCCACTCTCCAGGCTGGTCACTGCGGCGCCTTCGGCGGTGTTGTAGTTGTACGCCGTCACCGTAAAATAGTAGCGCTGCCCGTTGACCAGGGGAGTGCCGCGCAGGGCGTCCTGAGTGAGTTTGACATTTCGCCGGATGCCGGAATCACCGCCGATCTGTTTGGGCACATCGAGGACCACCCCGGAGACTTCGTCCAGATCGATACCCAGGATGGTGGTGACCCCGTTGTCGATGTCAAAAGTGGCCAACTTCACGCCCTGGGATAAGGACGCCTCGGGCGAGGGCAATTGGTAGAGGTTGTAGCCCTCGAATTCAAAGCCGGGCGAACCCTGACTCTCCGTTTTGACCACTGCGTCCCTGTTCCAGCCCCAGTCCAGCACGATGGTATGGTCCAATTGGGCCACCCGCACGTTGGGGGCCGCCGGCGGCGAGGCCACCTGGAAGAAACTGTTGTACGCGTCCTGCACGAACTGGTCGTTGAACTTCATCTTGGCCACACTGCGCAGCCGATCGCCGCCGATGCCGGCCACCAGGGCCACTACCACTTCCTGAGTGTCGCCCAGGGCCATCTCAAAGGGGCCGGTGTTGAGCACGATGCGCCGGTCGCCGGCCGGCAACGGCACCCCGTCGTTCCAGCCCGTGGCGCGGGTGGGATCGCCGCTGAGGGTGAATAAGGTGGCCGCACCCTGTGGGTCAGTGTAGGGCACCGGATTTTCCACGTCTGCCTGGGGCTGGAAGCCGCGCAACAGGTTGTACCATTGCTTGGTGCCATTGTACGCGCCCAACTCCGGGTCGGTGATCGAAGAGCCGGCGGCAAAATACACAAAGGAAGTCATGGGCAGGTTCTTGTAGCCTTGGCGTTTGCCGCCGTTGAAGATGGCCTCGGCGCTTTCGTCCAGCACCTGGTTGCCTTCGGCGTCCTCGATATAGACCGGCACGATGGGGCCTTGGAGGAAGTCGTACCCAGCCGCCGGCGGGGCCAGGTTGAACTTGCTGTAATTGGCGTCGGCCGTGATCGAGTTGTAGATATAGCCCAGGCTCAGCCCCACATCGCAGCCGGCAAAGTCGTCGCCGGCATCCCCCAGGTCCGGATCGGACCACTGGGCGAAGTACATGTCCTTGATGGTGGCATTGTCGGGCGTATCGCTGCGGCCTTTGTAAATGGTCTTGTACTTCTTGAAGATCACCTCCCCCAGCGCGTCGGTGCGAGCGTATCCCCACAGGGTCACCTGCACCTCCAGACCGATGGGGTTGGAGCCGTAGAGCGCAGCTACCGCCCCGGCGTCCAGGTCATTGAGCACGAACCAGGCCACCTGGTCAGCGCCGGCAATACCAGGTTCATCGGCGCTCAGGTCGGGGTTGCCCTTAGCGTCGAACTTGGGGTTGTACTGGCCATTGCCGTCCCGGTCGTAATAGGGCGCTCCCTTGGCAATGGGCCATTCGCGCCAGTCCTTGTCGTACTGGTCGCGCAGGGCGGCCACGTCGGCGTCGGCGACCTCGCTCAGGCCCTCGTTGAGCATCTCGGCGGCGTCTAGGCGCAGGTCGGCGGTGTGATAATCGCGCCGGACGCGGTAGATGCGCACCGAGGGGTCGTCGATACTTTCGGCCACCCCTTTGGAGATGATGCGGCCAGGCGCCGTGCCGATATCATAGGTCTGGCCGCCCACCCGCAATTCCTGTGGGTCGCCGTCGAACACCCGGCCGCCCCAGATCAGGCCGTCGCGGTAGATGGCCTTGTCCGTGGAGCGGGGATAGGTGACGCCGGAATTGTCAGTGAAGGGATTGCCGGCGGAATACCCATCTCGCCTGAACCACATGGACATGTTGTTGATGTTGATCAGGGCTCTTTCGCCGAAGGCCGCGCCCTGGGCGATCTTGGCCGCCCTGACCGGGCCGGCTTCGCGGCTTTCAGCCGCGAAGCACAGCACCACCCCGAGCAAGAGCATTGCGAACATCGTTCTCATAACGCAATTCCCCTGGATTATAGTAGGAGAGAAACAGGTTTCACCCCTACGATTCATGTCCCCAGAAATTTTCATAGCTCACAGCCCAAACTTCAAGCCAAAGCGGAGCTGGCGCGGCTCGTCGTAGATATCGCCGCCCTCGGCGAACCAGTAGTTCTGGCGGTTGGCCACGTTGATGGCCTCGTAGAGCTGCTGGTACTCCAAACCACCATTGGCCTCGACGATCTTCTGGCTCAACTCTGGACTGGTCAGGAAACCGTCGTCTTTGGCGTTGCCGGTGCGGCCGTACACGTTGATCACATTCTGCCGGTTAAAGAGGTTCTGGATGTACGCGTAGGCCTGGGCATTCACCCCGAAGAGGGTAAAACCTTTGTCCAGCCGCAGGTCGGTCTGGAAGGTCCAGGGGGTGGTGGAGGTATTGATCGCCTCCATGGGTTTGCGAGAGCGCGGGTCGTCGTTGGCGAGGATGCCCCCCTCTTCTGGGCCGCGCTGGCCGATGGAGCCTTCCACCAGGGTGAAGTTGTGCCCGCTGGTGAAGTGAAAGAGCAGATTGGCCCCCAGCCGTTCCAGGATGGGACCGCCTTCGTTCTCGGCGAAACGATAATCCAGGTAAAACGCACCGCGGTGGGTCTCGTTGAAGTCCAGCGGAGAAATGATGGTAGGCAGGTTGGTGGCATTCTCCACTCCGGAAACCGCGCTGCTGAGCGAAGAACCGGTGCCACGGGCATCGGACAGGGTGTAGTTCAACTCGGCCCGCAACCGGTTGATGCGCCGCAGCTTGAAGACGAACTCGATGCCCTTGGTGGTGGCGAAGTCGCCGTTTTGCAAATAATTGAAGGCACCCACGCCCACGGCGTTCGGGCTCAGGTCCTGCTTGCGGACCTGGAGCTGGCCCTTCACATCGCGGTAGAAGCCGGTGATGTCGAAGGAGGCCGCGTCGGTGAACTGGCGCTCAAAGCCGATCTCGTACTGGGTGGTGCGGATGGGCTCCACGTCGAAGGCAGTGGGGTAGCGGATGTAGTTCTGTCCGCCCATCTCCACCGCCAACCGCGCCCCGCCGGTGAACATATCGCGCAGCGCCGGCATCTGGGAGAAGCGGCCGTATTGCACATGGAAAACAGTCAGGTCGGACACCGGGAAGGAGAGCCCTAGCCGGGGGCTGAGTTCGTTGAAGGTTCGGGTCTTCTGCATCGAGTTGAGGTCGATGGTATAGCCATTGTCATCCAGTACCGGAGCTGACTGGTCTTTGAAGCGCCAGCTATTCACCGCAAAATAATCCCAGCGCAGCCCGGCGTTGATGACCAGATCGCGGTATTCGATCTTGTCCTGGAGATAGCCCGAACCCAGGGTGGGTTTGCGCGGGCCTTCCAGGCCGCTGCCCTCCTGCTCGCGGCCAAACTCGTCGTAGCCGTAGAAGTCGCCGCGGCTGGTGTTGCGGATGAGAACCTTGAGATCGTCGATGGTCCCTTTGCCTGGGTCCTTGATGCTCTCCGCCTTGGTGATCAGCGCGTCGAGCAGATCGTCCTGGGTGACCTTGCCGGCATAGTAATCCTGGAAGACCGTCTCCAGTTGCGGATAACGGGACTGGATGGCGCTGCGAATATTGTTGGAGAAGAACTGGAAGCGCCGCGAGGTCCACTTTTGCAGATCAAAGCCCGCCTTGAGCTGGTGGACCTGGGTCTGCTTGGTGACGCTGCCGGCAAAGCCCAGGTACCGGTCATTCTCCTTGCTGTAAAAGCTGAAGCGCGAGTCGCCGTCCACATAGTAGGTGGGCGTACCCGGCCGGTTGAAGGGGAAACCGGCAAAGTCGTAGGACTCGGGCACGCTGCCCTGGCTGGAGAAGTTGGTGAAATCAGCATCAGCCCTGGCCGCCGCCACACTGTCGTCGTAGACAATAAAGTTATCCTTGAAGACCGGGTCGAAGAAGTTGCGATCCTGCTGGTATAGGCTGAAGTTCAGCTCGTAGAACAGGCTGGGGTCGAGGAGGTGGGTGCCTTTGACGTTGAGCAACCCGGAGGTCCGGTCCGCTTCGGGCAATCGGTCCAGATTGAGCATATTGCGGATGGGTGCCGGGTTGTACTCGCGGTTTTCCGTGGTGTACAGCCCGGTGACCCGCAACTGGATGGGGTTGTAGTCGAAGAGCAGGGTGCCGTTGAAATCAAAGGCCGTGCGACCGGTGTGGGCGACGTTGCCCGGCTGCAGCCTCAGGTCGGCCAAGGTGTCCGGGATAGGATCCCCTGCGGCATCCTTGCGCCAATGCACCCGACCGCCCCGGTTGCCGGTGTCGACCATATTCTTAAAATCAAAGCCGTCCCAGAACACCGGATCGGAACCACGGACCCGGCGCTGGGTGGCCAGGAAGGTGCGAATCCTATTGGTGCCCAGCAGCGGCCCGCTCAGGGTCAGCACCTGGTTGCTGTAGCCGTAGGAATAGGTGCCCAGGCCCTTCTTGTATTTGGAGGTAAAATTGTCGCCCTCGGCGAGCGCCCCCACATGCCACTGCGCCCCACCGGTGCGGAGTTCCTGGAGGATGATCCCGCCATTGGCCCCGCCGTACTCGGCGTTGAAGCCGCCGGCCTGCAACTGCACCTCCTCTATCGCCTCGTCGATCAAGCCCACCGCCGTGAGGCCGGTGACCACGTTGCGCACATTGGCGCCCTCCACGTAGTAGCCGATCTCGTCCTCACGCGAACCGCGCACGTGTAATGCCCCTTCGTCCTCGACCACGCCGGCCTGCAGGGCAAAGACGTTCTGGACCCCCCTGAAGGGCATGATCTCCAGATCTTCGGCGCCGACGATGCGCACCGCATTGGTGGCGTTCTTGTCGATGATGGGCTTTTCAGCCCTGACCACCATCTCCTTGACCTGGATGTCAGCCGAACTCAGCTTGGCTTCTAGGTTGGTGGTCAGGTCGGCCGAAACCCGCACTTCCTCCACCAAATAGGAGGTATAGCCGATGTAGGTTATTTTGAGGCTATAAGTACCGGGGGGGACATTGAGAACGAAAAAGCGACCCTTGCCGTCGGAAGTGGTGCCCAGTTTGGTATCTACCAGGCTGATATTGGCACCGATCAACACCTCGCCGCTCTTGGCGTCTTTTACCGTGCCGGCGATCTTGCCTTCCCCGCCAGCCCAGGCCGGCCCGACCGCCAGCGCCACCAGCGCGCTCAGGACCAGCATGGTCCGCCAAAACAGATGACCCATCATCTCCTCCTTGGTGAGGAATTACACGGATGACTTTAACTCATAGTGCCTAATTATTGCAAAGATTTAACCTGATTGCAACTTTTTTGTGAAACTTTTCCTGGACTCAGGCGTGTGAAGGCAAATTTTGGGCAAAAATGGGGCGCAGATGTATAGTTGTAGGCGCGGGGAGAGATTGATTGGGGCTGGGGGCTGTTACTTGATCAGGTGCAACCAGTCGGAGAAAAGAAAGGAGACGCGGCCGATGAGCAGGGAGAGCCGTGCCATGATGGTATAGCCGAACGAAGCCCCAAAGGAGACCATCAGGAACCAGATCCCCACCCGGGAAATACGGCCCACCACCCCGGTATGCTCCACAGAAAAAAAGAAATAGATCAACACGCTCACCACCCCGACCAGGATGATGGCCAGATTGAGTCCCTCGACGCTCCAGGTCAGCGGTCGGAGCGTCGGCTCGATCTGGGCGAGCAAAAAGGAGGAGATCGAGCGGGGAATGGTCAGACCGGCCCCCAACCCCACAACAAAGGCAAAAGCGTAGCGGCTGAGCCAGCCGAGGCGACGGGAGACTCGAGTCATCATCAGCAGGCCCAGCGTCGTGGGGACCACGATGAGCCAGCCGATCGGCTGGGCTGCACTACCCGGATTCAGCAGCGGCTCGATGATCTCGCTGTAGAGGGTGGGAAACCAAACCTGACCAAAGGAGTAGGCTGCGGCGACCCCCACAAACACATGCTCAGCGAACTTGAAAAGCGGGTTGTCCTTGTAGAGAAAACTGTACAGGGCCAGACTCAGGCCGGCGGCGGTGATCACCCCAAAGCCGGTCCAGTCGGCATTCAGTTTGCCGCTGGTCAGCAGGTAGCTGTTGACCAGCGCAAAAACGAGAAAAAAGCCGATAAAAAATAACCGATCCCCTTTCACTGGCTCCTCCTTTGATCCTGGCGGCGGGCGAGGAAGTAGAGGATGTTGCCCAGGACAATGAAGGCGATGATGACCAGGTGGGTGACGGATTGGGCCTGCATGCCGGCGGTGGCCGAATCGAGCCGACCTATCAGTTTTTCGTATTCGGCGGCCCCGGCCAGCCCGCCGATCAGGCCGGCCATCTGCCCCGACTGCAGGAAGGGAAACAAGTCGGGCGCCATCACCGCAGTGCAACCGGCGGCCAGGACAAAGCGATACTTCTCCTGGCCATATGGGATCCATACCTGGTCAATGGTGCTGCCGGCCGCCAGGTCGAAGACCAGGCCAAAATCCCGCAGTGAATGAATGCCCTGCAACACCGCCAGGCTGTCTGCGGAAACACCTCGGGCGTCCTGGGCAAAGGCGTTGCGGAACTCCTGGCCCATGTTGAGCACCACGCTGGCCCCGCCGGGTTTGTACCCCATATAGGCATAGTCTTCGCCGTAGCGCATCCCGCTCTCCGCAGCCGTGGCCTGCAACACCTCCTGGGCCAGCCCCGGGGCGTCTGGCCATAGGCAGATGGCCACCACCTTGATCTGGCGGGAAAAGCAGTGCCGCAGCACGGCCCTGGCCATCGGCTGCAACTCGGCCTCGGAACCAGGGCCGTAATCAAAGGACAAGAGTACCGTGCCCTTTTCGGCGGCGACCCGCTCGACCTGGTGATACACCGTTTCCACCGGGGGCGTGACCTTGACCGGCAAAGAAAAAGGCAAGAGCAAGGGAATGGCTACCCCAAAAAAGACACAGAGAAAGATGATGCGGCGGTCGAGGTTGTAGAGCGAGAACTTCATGATTCCTCCGCGCCCAGGTAGGAGCGCTCGATGCCGAAGATGATGCGCAGCGCCGTAGCGATAGCCCCCAGACTCACCCCCAGGAGAATGCCGCGCTTGGCCGCCAGGTTGGGCACGTCCATCAGCCACTGGGCGGCTGCGGGCAGGTAGTCGGAGAGGTAGGCGCCGATGGGCACCCGACCCAGCATCACCACCACCGCGGCCACCAATAGGATAGTGGCTTCACTGGTGCGCGCCCTGAAGGTGCGGTACGCTGCCGAGGCAATGAAAAAAGCCAGGATGGAGAACATGGTGGCCCCGCAGGGCACCTGCACGTTCTGGTAGATCCACTGGTACGCGCCGGTCTCGACCTGGGGGGCGAATGGGCCTTTGCCGTCGTTGTAGAGCGTGAACAAAAATGTCAACCCGAAGCTTAGGTGCGCGACCAGACTGTACCCCCAGCCAGCCTGGCGCTGGCGGATGCGCTGCCAGTGAAAGCTGAGCAGACTCAGCAATCCGAGAAAGAAGGCAAAGGCCGAGACGATGCGCAGCCACAGCGACAGCTCCTGCTCCATCCGCTGGGCCCCGCTGTGGGGGATGTAGTAGATGGCGATGCCGATCAGGCCGAAGGTCAGCGCGACGATCAGGGGGAGGGTGCGGCGCAGGAACAACATGGCTACTCCTCAGTGAGCGGTAAAAGCCAGGGTCAGGGCCTGCACCCCACAAGTGGCCAGCAGTGCCCCACCCACCAGCACCGCGATGAGGATCGCCTTCCCGAAGTCCTGGCCCTTGAGGCTGCCCAGCAGCCTGGGCTCGCGCGACAGGTAGGCGCTGGCCGCGTAGAGTTCTTCCCCCATCAGAGTATAATCGCAGGTGGTCACAAAGAAGGGGAGCTGGGTATAGGAGTCGGTGCCGGCGATCTGAATGGCCCCGGTGGTGCTCCCGGTTTCGGCCAGCAGCAGCGCCTCGCCGTAGAAGTAGCCCATCATGATATGGGCCGCCGGCCGATCGCGGACCATGACTCCTTCGAGGGCCGCCGCGTAGGCGAACTGTTCGGTGGCCGCCAGGTACACGCTGTCGGGGTTGTAGGCATCGGGTCGGCCCGCTTCCAGATAGGCCTCCTTCACCACTTCCTGGCTGACCGCCATCACCACCGGGTCGTTGTTGGCCACCCGCAGGGCGGTGTCGTACGCGGCGGTGCGCCGCGCCACCCGCCCCAAGATATTGACCGCAGCAATGGTAGAGACGTTGTCCATGGTCTGCAGGCCGTGGATGAAGAGCACCGGCTTGCCCATCTCGGTGGCCCGGCCCAAAGCCTGATCCAGGGCCTCGAGTCCGGCGATGCGCCGGATATAGAGATCGCGGCGGCGAGCCAGGGCGATGCAGCCCAGGATGATGAGAGAAAATGCCGAACCGATGACGAAGTTATTCAGCTTGGACCAGTTGAACAGGTTTTCCTCGGCCTGGGCCTGGGCCACCAACGGGTCTTCGGCCACTTCGCCGCCCCGCCAGACATCCACATGAAAATAGTAGGTCCGGTCGTTTTCGATCGGGAGGGTGCCGGCTGAATCTGGGATGGTGTACTGACTGGCCTGGATCTGGTAATGGTCCTGCGCCGCGGGCGCGGCATTTACTCCGGCCACCTGGTAGAAAGGGCCTTCAGGGGCCAAGGCCACTGCCACCTGGTAGACCACCCCTTCCTCGTCGGCGACCCTGGGCCAGCGCACGGTGATGCTGCCGCCGGCGTCGTCCGGGGTGTCAAAGGCTTCCACGGCAGCCGGCGCTTCCAGGGCCCCGACCCCGACGGCGGCCAAGAGCAGACCAATTGCAACTAGTTTAGCGCTCATTCTTCGATGGCCTCGACATTGGCCCTGGGCACCAGCGCCCGGACGCCGTCCTCGAATTCCACTTCCAGGGCCCGCACCCAGGTCTCCGATTCCATTTGCCGCAATTCGGCGGGCAGGGCGCTGACCTTGCCCAGTCGGCCAAAGTGGGGCACCCGGATCAGCCGCACCACATCCCCCACCTGTAATCCCTCTGCATGGGCAAGGACCGGTGCGCCACCTGCCACCTCCCCCGGCACAATTATTTCGGGTCGCAACACCCCGGCGCGGATCTGAGTGGCCCCGCACAGCGAAGCCTCCCTGCCCTCGCAGGCGCGCAGCAACTCGAAGGTCTTGCGGGCCATGGCGATCTCGCCGAAGCCCTCGGTGGCGATCACTGCCAGGCCCAGATCCTCGGCCCCGGTGATCGCTACCCCCAAATCGTAGCCCAGCAATTCGCGCAGATCCTGGTCGCGAATCCCGCCCCCGATCACCCCCACCGCCCCCACTTCCCGCGCCTGCCGGATGGCCTGGCTGGTGATCAGGCTGCCGCCCACCACAATCTTGCCCCGGCATTCGGGCCCCACCAGCTCCAGTCTTTCGCTTGGATCGGCCACCCCCAGGTGTATGGTGCCCCAGTACTCGCCGCCCACGCCAAAGATACCCTGTACCAGGGCCCCGCGCACTTCTATGTTCACGCCTTCTCCCTCCAGCACCTCCACCACCTGGCCGTCCACATAGGCCCGCACCTCCACTGGGCGGGGGGCCTGGCGGATCATCACTTGCCCGGTGATGGCCGAGATGCTCTCCACCGTGCCGGCCACCGGCGACTCCACCGCAGTCTTGAACCATTTGATCAGCGGCCGGGTCTCGGCCAGGGGCTCGCCGGCCGCCACCGCCTCGCCTTCCTTCTTCAGCATGTACCCGGGCAGTTCCGACGGGGTAATCCCCAGGCGGTTGACCAGATTGAGGATACTCACCTCGCCCGGCAGTTCAGTGCGGGCCACCACCTGGTCGCGCCGCACCTGCTGGCCCACCTC
>CAMAVQ010000062.1 GCA_945861755.1 Gemmatimonas phototrophica | reverse complement strand
ACCGCCGGCACCCAGGTGAAACTCTACAAGGATCAGGTGCGCGCAGACCAGCGGTTGAACCAGCACAGCATCACCCTCAGCGGCCTCAAACCCAAGAGCACCTACCGGTACCGCATCACCGCCCTCAGCTCCGAGGGGGATACCCTGAGCACCGATCCTTTCGGGGACCAGCAGTGGAACTACGACTGGCAGTTCACTACCTCGCCGGCCAGCGATACCCTGCCACCGGTGATCGTCTCGGGCCCTCGGGTGGTTTCCCGGGACAAAATTGCGGTGGTGGAGTGGGGCACGGACGTGGAGACCACCGGCAAGGTTTTCATCGGGACCGAGGGCGGCACCTACGGCACGCCTGACGAATTCTCCTTTGTGGACCGGGCCCCTGGCGGCGCGCCCACCTTTGCCCAAGAACACGCGGTGACCCTGACCGCCCTGGACTCGGCTACGGCCTACGCCTACCGCATTGAGAGCGCTGCGGCCAACGGGAAGACGGTGGTCTTCAGCCCGACCAGCGCTGCGGCCGGCAAGCTGGCCCGGACCATGCAGCCCCCTGGCGGGTCTGGTACCTTCACCACCAGCAACCAGCCCGACACCCAGTTCCCGGTCATCCTCTCCGGCCCGACGCTCACCTCGCGGGGCAAGGACAAGGCGGTGGTGGAGTGGACCACCGACGAGCCGGCCAACAGTGTGGTGAAGTTTGGCCGGGACCAACTGATCAGCACGGTCAATTCGGGGGAGCATGGGGTGGCGCACAAGTTGGTCCTCAGCAACCTGCAGGCTGCGGCCTCCTACCAATTTGTGATCAACTCCACCGATCCCTCGGGCAACGGGGCCACCCAAAGTGCCGTGGCCTACTTCACCACCAACCCCGAGTTGGATCTGGCCGCGCCGGTGATCAGTTCCGGCCCGGAGGTGGTGTACAAAAACGACCGCAGCGCGGCCATCCGCTGGACTACAGACGAGGCGGCCACTGGCCAGGTGGCCTTTGGCCTCAGCGACAAACTCGGGTCTTCGCGCAACGTGGACCAGACCGGTGGGACCCACGAGATCAGCCTCACCAATCTCACTCCTGCCACCAAATATTTTTTCAAGGTCTCTTCCAGCGACCTGAACAACAACGGCCCCACCACCAGCCAGGTCCTGAGCTTCACCACCGAAGCCCAGCCCGATCTCAATTCGCCGGTGGTTTCGGCAGTTAGCGCGGTGCCCGCCGACTCCTTGGCCATCATTCACTGGACCACCGACGAGGTGGCGGACAGCTTTGTGGAGTTCGGTACCAGCGAAACCGCGTTGGGGGAAAAGGCCGGGGACGACAAGGATCTCAGCGGCCACGAGGTTGTGCTCACCCACCTGCGTCCCGCCACCACCTATTTCTACCAGGTGGGTTCAGTGGACCGGGCCGGCAACCCGGCCGGCCACAGCCAGGTGTTGTCGTTTAAGACTCTGGCCACGGCGGATCACACGGCACCGGGGGTGCCGGCAGGGCTGAAGGCCCAGGCCGGGGCAGGGCAGGTGAGTATCAGCTGGACGGCCAGCACCGACGCGGATCTGGCCGCTTACAATCTGTACCGCCGCATCAGCGGGGGCAGCTTTGCGCCGGTGGCCACCCGGCTGAGCCAGACTTCCTATGTGGATCTGGGGCTGACCAATGGCCAGGCGTACGAGTACCGCCTCACCGCCATCGACCGGGCCCTGGTCCCCAACGAGAGCCAGCCCAGCGCTGCAGTCACGGTCTCGCCCAGCAACGCGACGGCGCCCACTGCGCCCACGCAGTTGGGCCAGGAAGGCAACCTCTTCAGCCCCACCCTCAAGTTCACCAACGCCACCCCCCACACCCAGGGCGCGGCGCTGACGTACATCCTTCAGGTCTCCTCGGATTCCACCTTCGGCAACGTGACCGCCTCGGTCTCGGGGTTGAGCGAAGGCAGCGGGGGGGCAGGGCCTGGGCGCACGGCCTGGATCGTGGACCGGCGCTTGCAGGAGAACCAGACCTTCTACTGGCGGGTCAGGGCCGTGGAAGGGGCGGTCAGCGGGCCCTTTTCGGAGGCAAAGCAGTTCGTCACCCAGCGCCCGGTGGCCGTGGTGTTGGGGGGGGACTTCAACACCGACAAGACGGTCAACTTCGACGATTTCTTTCTCTTCGCGGACAATTTTGGCAAGACCGCGACCGGGGAAGCGGCAAAATTTGACCTGAGCAAGAGCGGCACCGTGGACTTCGACGATTTCTTTCTCTTTGCGGACAATTTTGGCAAGAGTGCCAGTGCCAAGCGCTGGGCCGGCGCTGCCACAGTGGAGCAGGAAGCCACCTTGGGCCTGGAAGCGGTGGCCAGCGCATCGAATCGCGAATTGGTGGTCGTGGTCAGTGCAGATCGGGCCGCTTCGCTACAGGCCTTTGGCCTGGTGCTGGCCTACGACCCCCGCCTGGTGCAGTTCCAGCGCGCCCAGCGCGGCGGGCTGGTGCCGGAAAAGGGGCTCTTTGCGGTGCTGCATCAAGCGCCGGGTGAGGTGGTCTTGGGCGGCAGTCTGGCCGGCGGCAAAGAGGGGGAACTGGCCCAACTGCATTTCACCTTCAATGGTCCGGCCGACCAGGTGGTAATCGAAGTGCGCGAGGCGCTGGTGTCCAGACCGGGCGGCCAGGCAGCGCAGATGCAAGGGGTGCCTGCGGCGCGTCCGCGTCCTGCCACCTGGTTTCTGAGCGCCAACTACCCCAATCCCTTCAATCCGTCCACGGCCATCAGCTACGGCCTGGCCCAGGCCGGTCCAGTGAAGCTGAGGGTCTTCGGCGTGCTGGGCCAACAGATCGCGGTGCTGGTCGAGGCGCAGCAGCCCGCCGGGTTCTACCAGGTGGTCTGGGACGGGGCCGACGCCCAGGGCAAGGCAGTGGGGAACGGGATGTATTTCTATCTGCTGCAGACCCCGCAATTCACCCAGGCCCGCAAGATGGCGCTGATTAAATGAGCCAGTACCGCGCTCCGATCGCCCAGTGGATTTCCGCCCTGGAGGACGGCCGGTTGCGGCCCCAGTTGGCCTACTACTACGGCACCGCCGAGGCCCGGCGTTGGGAGGGCTACTATCTGGAAGGCCTGCGCGCCTTCGTCGCCCGCTGTGGTGGCCAAGGGGAGGTGGTCATTGCCCGCTGCCCGGCGCAGATGAACCTGATGGGCATGCACATCGATTACGGGGGCATGCCCTCCCTGCGACTGGCGGTGCGCGGGGCCGACACCATCGCCATCGCCCGGCCCAATGCCGATGGCCAGGTGCGGCTGCACAGCCTGATGCGGGCGGCCGGAGAGGCCGAGGACCGCTTCGCCCCGGCCAACTTTTCGCTGTCTGACATCGTCCCCACCGAGCCAGTAGCTACCCGCCAGGCGCTGATGGACTACGCCGGCCGGGTGGACCGCAGCCAGTTAGCTGCCGGTTGGGCGGTCCTGCCCCAGGGAGGACTCCTCTTTCTAGAGAGTTATTTTCGGCAGCGGCACCCCCTCCAGGGCATGGACTGCCTGGTGTGGAGCAATGTCTCGCCCAGCGGCGGCATGAGTTCCTCCTCGGCCCTGGTGATCGCCACGGCGTACGCGGCCATGGGCGCCAGCGGCCTGGCCCCTGGGGTGGACATGCCAGAGGAGGACCTGATCGACGGGATCGGCACCTCCGAGTGGATCAGGGGCACGCGCGGCGGCACTGCCGACCACGGGGGCATGATCCTGGGCCGGACCGGCAAGGTGGTCAGTGTGGGGGTTTTCCCAGCCAGGTCCCTGGGCTACGCGGCCCTGCCCGAAGCGTACGCGGCCCTGATCCTCGACAGCGGGGTAGCCCGGGTGTACGACGAGGCAGTCAAGGAGGAGACCGTGATCGCCTATCCGCTGGGCGCCTTCCTGATCCGCCAGCTGATTCTGCCCCGACTGGCCGGGACCCCTGGATTTGAGGGGTTGCCCTCCGACTATGCCGAGCGTATTGCCTATATCCGCGACCTCACCTGCGAGCGGCTGCGCCTCGGACTGCCCCAGCTCTACCAGGTGCTGCAGGCACTGCCCCTGATCACTACGCTGGCGGAGGTGGAAAAGCAGGCCGGGGCAGCCTATGCCCCCTTTCATCGGTTGCAGATCGGCGGCCGCTTCCAGCGCATAACCCCTGACTACCCTATTCGCCTGCGCCGGCGTTTCGCCTTTGGCCTGGCCGAGCAGGACCGGGTGCGGGCCATGCTCGAATATCTCAATGTGGGCCGGCTGGCCACCGCCCTCCAGTTGGTGCAGATCGCCCACGATGGGGACCTGGACCGCGAGGTGAGCGACGAGGATCTGGAGCAACGGCGGCAGGCCGCCCTGGCCGGAGAAGAAAAGGGGCAGTTGTGTTTTCTGCCCGGTGGGTACGGGCGTATGACCCCGGCCTACGACCGGGTGGTGCGGGTGATCAATCAGTACCTGGCCGAGCAGGGTGGTCCCGAGGCCGGGGCGGTGCAGCGTCTGGGGGCCGGCTGGGGGGGCAATGTGGGGGGACTGGTGCGGCGCGAGTTCCTCAGTGGAGACGAGGGTTCCAAGTTCGAGCGTCTGCTGCGGGAGGAGTTGGGCATCGAGATAGCATTGGACCGTTGCCAGGCCCTTCCCGGGGAGGGCGCCTGCCTCTTGCTGGCCCCGGAGAACAAGGTATGAGGGGATTGCTGGCCGGGGTGCGGGTACTGGACTTCACCCGGGTGCTGGCCGGTCCGTACGCCTCGATGGTGATGGCCGACCTTGGGGCCGAGGTCATCAAGGTGGAATTGCCCGGCCAGGGGGACGAGTCGCGCGGCTTCGGGCCTTTTCAGCAGGGCGAGAGCGCGTACTTCATGAGCGTCAACCGGGGAAAGAAAAGCATCACCCTAGATCTGCGCATTCCGCGAGGGCAGGAACTGGCGCGGCAGTTGGCCGGCAAATGCCAGGTGCTGATCGAGAATTTTCGCCCTGGCAGCATGGCTCGTTTCGGGCTGGGCTGGGAGGAGGTACATCGGCTCCACCCTGCATTGGTTTACGCCTCTATCTCCGGATTTGGGCAGACCGGTCCGTACGCCGGGCGTCCGGCCTACGACGTGGTGATCCAGGCGATGAGTGGCCTGGCCAGCATCACCGGGCACCCCGGAATGCCCCCGGTGCGGGTGGGCTCCTCGGTCGCCGATTTGAGCGCCGCGCTCTTCGGGGTGATCGGCATCCTGGCGGCCCTGGCCCGCGCCCGGGAGACGGGCACCGGGCAGCAAGTGGACATCTCCATGTTAGACTGTCAGGTGGCCCTGCTGGAGAATGCCATCGCCCGTTACCAGGTCACCGGGGAGGTGCCCAGCCCCCTGGGTTCGCGCCATCCGACCATCACTCCCTTCCAGTTCTTCGAGACTGCCGAAGGGTACTTGGTGGTCGCTGCCGGCAACGACAGCCTGTGGCAGCGCCTGTGTGCGGCTCTGGGCCTGGAACAAGTAGCGGGGGATCCCCGCTTCGCCACCAACGCCCTGCGCACCCAGCACCACGAGCAGCTCGAAGCAGCCCTCGCCCCGGCCTTCCGCACGCAGAGCGTGGCCCACTGGTGCCGGGTGCTGGAGGAAGCCGGGGTACCCTGCGGGCCCATCCACGACATTGCCCAGGTGGTGGCTGATCCCCAGGTGCGGGCCAGGGGTATGATCACCAGCCAGGATCACCCGCGGGCCGGCGAGGTGGTCATGCCGGCGTCACCGCTCAAGTTCTCGGCCACACCCGTAGAACCGGGCGCGCCGGCCCCGCTGCTGGGGCAGCATACCGGGGAGGTCTTGGGTGGGTTGTTGGGCCTGCCCGAGGCGGAACTGGACGAATTGCGCCGCACCGCCGTCATCTGAGGTCCTCACACCCGCCGCGTCTTCCACTTTCCCCGCTGAAACCAGAAGAGTTTGAGCAGGCCCTCCACGCCCGAGGCGATGACAAAGCTGTACCACAGGCCGTCGGTGCCCAACCCGCCGATATGGGGAGGGGCGGCCTCGGGGGCCGTCCTCACGCCCAGGGCGCAGCCACGCCTAGTTCCTCGCCGGTCTTCTGCAGCCGTTCCAGGTCCTCGATGCCCATGGGGATGCCCTCCTGGACGTATTCCTGGGTCTTGCGGTATTCCATGGTGCCCGGCAGCGTGGCTTCGTCGTAGCCCTTGAGGGGGATCATCTCCTCGCGCACGTGGCTGATCAGGGCGTCGATCCCGGCGCGCACCTGGGTGGCCGGGGCGAAGAGGCCCAGATCCATCACCCAGACGAAGCTGCCCAGGCGGGCGCCGGGCCAGCGCTCGGCGACAGCGCGGGCTGCTTCCTGGGCCTGGCCGACGAAGACCCCGCCCAGGGCGGTGGCGATACCCGTATAACCCATCGACTTGAAGAAGGCGGCGGGGATCAGGGCTTCGATGGCCTCGATCTCCGGGCCGCGCTGGTAATCGGCCAGGATGCAGGTGGCCCCGTCCAGCACCAGGGGCGGTCCTTCTAGGCCGGGCAGGCCGAAGCACAGAGGCGGGTTGCCGTAGTTGGCGGCCCGTTTGTCCTGGTTGGAGGGGTAGTACTGGGGATAGGCGCCCTGCACTGAAAAAGCGAAACAACCCTCCTCCATGGCCCGGTGTACGTAGTGGCCGGCCGAGCCGTAGTGGCCCAGGTGGCAGGCGGCGCCCACGGCCACGCCCTTGGCCTTGGCTTTTTCGATGGCCTTTTCAGTGGCCAGCATGGTGGGGGCGTACCCCAGGCCGCCGTCCCCGTCGATAAAGACGTGGGTGTCGGTCTCGCGGATCACCTTGAGAGTGGGGCGCGGATTGACCCGGCCGCTCTTGAGCGTAGGGCAGTACCCGCCGATGGTGCGGATGCCGTGGGAACGCACCCCGCGCAGCTCGGAATTGGTCAGCAGCTGGGCCAGCTGGTCGGCGTGTGCTTCCAGCAGGCCGGCGGCCTTGAGGCAGGCAGCGGCATAGGAACGGAGCTGGTCGGCGGGGATACGCTTGAAGTTTTCGGGTGGACGGTTCATTTAGAGAAAGGCTCCTCTGTTTTGGGTTTACTGCTTGAACTTCAGCGCCCGGCCCGGCAGGGGCTTGGGCAGGTCCTTCACCTCTTTGCTATCCCGGATGATCGGCACGCCGTTGACGATCACCTGCTCGATGCCGGTGCAGAACTGGTGGGGGTTTTTGTAGGTGGCCCGGTCAGCCACGGTCTGGGGATCGAAGACCACCACATCGGCAAAGGCTCCTTCCCTAAGCAGGCCGCGATCCTTGAGGCCGAAGCGGGCCGCAGGGTAGGCACTGAGTTTGTACACTGCGTCTTCAAGAGAAAAGAGGTGGTGATCGCGCACGCAGGAGCCCAGCAGCCGGCCGGCAGATCCGTACATGCGCGGGTGGACCGCCCCGTCGGGGAAATAAATCCCATCGGTGCCCATCATGTATTTGTCATGGGCCAGGAAGGGGAAGACCAGTTTGTCGTCGCCGTAGTGGAAGACCAGGAGGACAGCGAGATGCTCCTCGATGAGCAGATCGCACAGGGCGTCGGCGGCCGGCTTGCTCACCGCCTCCACGTACTCGGCCAGGCTCTTGCCCAGATAGCGAGAATTTTCCTTGCCAGGCAGCCAGGCGATGAAGGTCTGATCCAGTTTATAGGCGGCCAGGCCCTGGGCAAAGCGGGCGCGGATCTGCGGCTCGCGCAGCCGGGGCAACACCCCCATCGGTCCCTCCTCCCACACTTCATAGGGCAGCAGGAAGTTGAGCATGGTGGAGCCGGGCAGATAGGGGTAGACATCGAAAGAGAAATCCACCTCGTGGACCGCGGTTTTGTCGATGTAGGAAAGGATAGCGTCGATCTGCGCGGGGGTGGTGCCTTTGAGATGGGAGATATGCACCGGCACCCCGGCGTGCCGGCCGATCTCCACGGCTTCCTTCACTCCTTCGAGAGTGCCCTTCTTGTAGCGCACGTGGCTGACGTACAAGCCCCCCTGCGCCGCCATCGGAGCGCAGGCCTCGGCCAGCTCGGCAGTGGAGGCGAAACACTCGGAGATATAGTCCAACCCCGTGGAGAGGCCCACTGCGCCCTCGGCCATACCCTGCTCGACCAGGGAGCGGATCTGGGCCATTTGGAAATCGTCGGGGACCTGCCGGCTGTACCCGTGGGCCAGGACCCGCACATTGGCGTAGGGCAGGTGGGTGATGGCATTCTGCACGCAGCGACCGTCGAGCCGGGCCATGTACTCGCCCAGGCTCTGCCAGCCGCTATACTCCTCGTAGAGCAGGGCGTTGAGGGCCCGCATGTAGAAGACCCAGTCGTGCACCGTGTGGCGGTCGACCGGGGCATAGGAAATGCCGTCGGCCATGATCACCTCGCTGGTGAACCCCTGGGTGGTCTTGGGCAGCAGGTGGGGGATCTTGAGCAGCCAGGCGTCGGAGTGGTTGTGTACATCGACAAAGCCGGGGGCGACGATCTTGCCGGCTGCGTCGATGCGTTGGCGGGCCTCTTCCTTGCCCAGATCCCCCAGTTTGGCGATGCGATCTTCGCGGATGCCCACATCGACCCGGCGCCGGGGGGCGCGGCTGCCGTCGATCAGGGTGCCGTTGGTGATGATCAGGTCGTACAATGCAGCTCTCCTTGTCGCTCAGGTTGAATAGGGGCGCTGATCACAAAAGCTCCACCTCCAGATCGTCGAACCAGGTGGTGCCCGGCCCGTCCTGGCGCAGGATGAGGCACAGGGCGTGGATGGCCGGCGGCGGCGGTCCGTGAATCTCCACCTGCACCCGGGTCCAGTCGTGGGTGCCCACCAGCTTCTGCGAGCAGTGGTAGGGGTAGCGCTCGGGGTTGTATTCATTGTGTACATCCCAGCGCAGGGCCAAAAAGGAACCCCGGCCACTCACCCCCTGGGTCTTGAGGTACACCGAGACCCTGAAGCCGATGGCCGGCGTCCACTTCTGGGTCCAGGCCCCGTCCCCCTCGCGGTCCATGATCCACTCAGTGGGACCGGCGCCCTCTTTGGCGATCATCAGCGAGTGGTCGTCGCTGCGGCCAAAGTCGCGGCACCAGCGGGCCCCTTGGCCCTGGGGCAGCCAGGGCCAGGGATCAGTGGGCCCCTCGGTGGGCTGATCCAGGCGCAGGGGGAGAGCAAAACTGGTGCGGCGCTCATACAAGGGCAGCTCGGTGCAGCCGGCGTACTCCACTTTGGGTACGGGTGCGGCGGCCCCTTGCAGCGCCTGTGCCTTGGTATCTGGGCAGAGGCGCACGCGGAAGTGTTCGCAGATGGGGGCGTAGAGTTCATCGCGGGTGTAGCGGGCCACCAGGTGCAGGTCGTAACCCCAGTTGCACACGCCCAGGGCGCTGCGGGCAGCAGTGGGGCCGACGAACTCGAAGGCCGGGTTATTGCCCGGGTCGTGGGCCAGGACCAGCAGGCCGCCTTCTTTGAAAGATTGGGGACTGGGGATGCCGGTGGCCAGGTGATTGAGCGGCATCTGCCAGATCGATCCGTCCCCCTGCTCGGCCAGCAGATGGGAGTAGCGCTTGCGCCACATGCCGGGGAACTCGACGGTGGGTCCGGGCACGTCGCAGTACCAGGGATCGCTGTACTGGAGGGTCAGGTGTTCGCCGCCGCCGAACTCGCGGGGGTTGTCAAAGACCTCGGGGCTGTGGATTTCTAGATGGGCGGCAAAAGCGTAGATATAAGACCCGAGTTCCGGGTCATAACTGAGGGTGAGGACCCGGCGCGAGGTGGCCACCCCGCCCGGTTCGCGGCTGATGAGGGTCAGCACCAACTGCTCACTCTCCTGCCCCTGCACCTGCAGGTCCACCAGTTCCGAGGTGATGAGGGTGCGCAGATTCCAGAAGAGTTGGACGCCGGCCACCAGGGGTCTTCCTCCTGGCGTGAGCACCAGTTGGCGCAGCTCCAGTGGCTTGAGGTTTTGGTTGAAATAGCGTAAGTTTTGCTCCGGCTGTTCAACCAGGGCCCGCGTCAGGCAGGCGATGGGTTTGTCTCCGTCGCAGAGCCACTCTTCTCCGGCGCACACGCCGCCGGAGGTGCGCAGAGCGAAAAGCGGGCGGTGGGGCATGGGTGCTTTCTCGGGATGGGGGAGGGGGAAGACGGCGAAAAACAGCCTCAAAATACCGACTGGAGGACGATCTGGCAAGGAGGCAAACAGGAATGGCCGAGGGCGCGAGCGGGGTAAAGATCGGCGGGGTGGAGTTGCAGTTGAGCCCGCCGGTGACCGCTGACCAGGAATGGATAGGCCAGCCCGAGGTGCTCAGGGAACTACTGGCCTGCTGGCTGGTGGTGGACGCCCGGGACCTGCCCCTCTCGCCACGGCTGGTGGGGCCACCGGGTATAGGGAAGACGACGCTAGGCATGGCGGCGGCGCACCGGCGGCAACAGGCGCTTTACATCTACCAGTGTACTAGCGACACCCGGCCCGAGGATCTGCTGGTCACCCCAGTGCTGGCCGAGTCTGGCCGCATCGCCTATCACGCCTCCCCCCTGGTCTCGGCGGTACTGCAGGGGGGCATCTGCGTGTTGGACGAGGGCAACCGCATGAACGAAAAGAGCTGGGCCTCGCTGGCGCCCCTGCTCGACCACCGGCGGTACGTCGAGTCGGTGATCGCCGGCATCACCATTCAGGCCCACCCCGAGTTCCGCTGTTGCGTCACCATGAACGACGACGAGTCCACCTACGAGGTCCCCGACTACATGCTCTCGCGCCTGCAGCCCACCCTGGAGGTAGGCTTCCCCAGCCGCGCCGATGAATTGGCTATCCTGCGCTACCATCTGCCCTTTGCCGAGCCCCAGATCCTCGAGATGACCGTCGGCTTCCTCCAGCGATCCCACGCCCTGGATCTAGAGTTCTCACCCCGCGATGGCATCCATATCGTCCGCTACGCGCTCAAACGCCTGGCCCAGCAGGAAGGCCACCCGCTGGCCACTGATGCGGCCTGGCGGGAGTCGGTGGAAAGAGTGCTGGGTCCAGACGCCCTCGACCTAGAGCGCATTGCCCAGGAGCGCCGCTACGCCTTGGGGGACACGCCCGAGCCCAGGGGCATGGAAGATTTCTTCTTTGAGGAGGACGACCCGCTGCGCCCCGGGCGGGACGATGAAGTCCTTTGAACTCCCTGTTTGAACTGAGCCCACACCTCTGGGTGCTGCCGGTGGTGTACGGCAGCGGCGACTTTGCCCTGGAGGTGCGGCGTCGTCTGCGCGACCAGCCCTGCGACTGCCTGGCCCTGCCCCTGCCGCCCTCTTTTGCCAACGCGGTCGAGCGGGGCGTGGAGTTGCTGCCCCAGATCTCGGTGGCCCTGCAGGCCGAACCCGACCTCGAAGGCGCGTACAGCTTGGTGCCCATCGATCCTTGCCAGGGGGTGATCGCGGCGCTGCGGCACGCCCTCGAATTGGGGATCGAGCGGGCCTACGTGGACCTGGAGGTGGCCTCGTACGAAGTGCCAGAGGTGCCGCTGCCCGACCCCTATGCCCTCAAGCAGCTTTCCCTGGAGAAATACCTGGCCGCGCTCTTGCCTTCTCTGCCGGCCCCAGCCGAGCACAGCCAGCGTTTTGAGCGCATCCGCTACATGGCCTACCAGCTCCACTGCCTCGAACTAGAATACGAGCGCATCGTCTTTGTCTGCTCGGCGGCCGACTGGCCTTGGATCCGCCAGGCATACCTAGCCCGTGCCCCCTATGTGCAGCCCTATCCCGCGCCTGGGCTGGTGCAACTGTGCCGGGTGGCCGAGGAAAGCGTGTACTTCGCTCTGGGCGAACTGCCCTTCCTCACCCACCTCTACGAGCACCGCCGCGCCGAATTGATGGGGGAGAGTTCGCTGGGGGTGGACGGGGTCAAGGCCCTGCTGCTGGAGGCCCGGGATGCCTGGATCTACGAGCAGGATCTGGACACCCACTGGCTGACCCCCCAGTGCTTGGGCCTGCTGCTCAAATACGTGCGCAACCTCACCCTGATGGAGGGCCGGTTGGCTCCCGACCTCTACAACCTGGGTCTGGCGGCCAAACAGGTGGTGGGGGACGATTTTGCCCTGGCCCTCATCGAGGTGGCCCGCGAGTACCCGCCCCAGCGCATGCCCTCGCCGCTGGAGGATCTGCGCCTGGGCATGGGGAAACTGGTGGACCTGGACGGCCAGGTGCGCCCCTTCAGGGATCGCCTACAGGGGACGCCGCGCCACTGGCGCTCCCTGCCCTTGCGGCCTCAGCCTCCTCGTCCGGAGCAGGAGGGGTGGGCCGCGCAGTGGGACCCCTACGGCCACTGCTCCTATCCGCCCGAGGACCGGCGCATCGAGAGCTTTCAGCAGCACGTGCGGGCCCAGGCCCGGGTGCTCTTGGGGGAACAGCAGGCGCGGGTGGAGAAGTTCACCGCCTCGCTCAAGGACGGGCTAGACATGCGCGAGACCCTGCGCAACTGGCACCGGGGTGGTCTTTACGTGCGCGAGATCCCGCCGGCGCGGGGCCAGATCGAGATCGCCGTCTTTCTCTTTGACAGCCCGGCCCAAGCCGACCGCTACACCTGGCGCACCACTTGGTATGCCGAACACGGGGAGGAGTCCACCCTCTGTTTCTACGCCACGCCCTTCCTAGAAAACATGGTGGGGCCGGGCATCGGCCAGTCCCAGTACGGGGGCTGCTTCTTCCTCTTTCCCCCTCGGCCCATTCCCGATGTGTGGACCGACAAGCGTTTCGACTTCACCCGCACTCTGGAGGAGCGGCTGCTGGCCGGCGCGCTCTTTCACTCTGCCGAGCCGCGGGTAGCCCTGGTGGCCCCGCATCCGCCCCAGGCTTCCTGGCGGCAGTTGGCCCGCCGTCTGGGCCGGCAGATCGTCTACATCCCGCTCAAACGCTTCTCGCCCTCTACGGTGGATCGGCTGCGCCGTTTTCACGTGCTCAACGACAAACAGGTGCGCTCCTTCGCGGCGCGATTCATCCGGGATCTGCGCTAGTACCTGATGTGCGCGTCGGTGAGCGACCCATTCCGGCCTTTCCCGAGTCCCGGGCCTGCCGCCCACGCCCATCCCATCCCGCGGGCCCTTTCCCGGCCTCCACTCCCCCAGTAAAGGCCTCCAGGGTCATCTCCCCGCCGCGCTTCGCAGAAGTCGCTCCGCTTGACAGGCCTAGGGTGATTTTCCACCTTTCACCGTTGACTGTTTCACCCCTCGCCGAAAGGACCTGTGTGCGCATCGTCGATCCCCATGTCCATATCTGGAAAAATGACCCCGCCTATCCCTGGGCCCCCGAGACCACCACTCCTCCTGCCGAAGACCGCACTCCCGAAATGCTGCTAGAAGCCATGGCCGCCGGCGGGGTGGAAAAGACGGTGTTGGTGCAGGTGATCTACTACCGCTGGGACAACAGCTATGTGGCCGATGCCGTCGCCCGGTACCCGGACAAGTTCATGGCGGTGGGCCGGGTGAATCCCCTCGATCCGGCGGCACCCGACCACCTGAGCCGCTGGGTGGAGGAGAAGGGCATGCACGGGGTGCGCCTGAGTCCGTCTACCGATGCCTCGGGCGACTGGTTCAAGGGACCGCTGATGCCGCCCATCTTCGCCAGGGCCCAGGCACTCAAGGTGCCTTTCCTGCTTTTGACGGGTGCTTCCCGTCTGGCCGACCTGGTGCCTTTGCTGGAAAAATATCCCGACCTCGACGTGGTCATCGACCACATGGCCGATTGCCGGCCCATCGACCAGGAGGGCCGCCGCTTGCTTTTGGCATTGGCCCGCTACCCCAGGGTACACGTCAAGATCAGCCATACCTGGTCCCTCTCCGGGGAGGGTTATCCCTGGAAGGATACCCACGGCCTGGTGGAGGAGGTGTACCAGCATTTTGGCGCTCAGCGCATCATGTGGGGGACAGATTGGCCCATGTGCCTGGCCAAAGCGCCTTATGCCCAACCGCTCTCGGTGGTGCGCGACGAGATGAAGTTCATCGCCCCTCAGGACCTGGAGTGGGTGTTGGGCAAGACAGCCCTGAAGCTGTGGCCCTTTGAGAAGAAGGTGAAGAGGTGAAGATCGGCATTGTCGGCGCTGAAAACAGCCATACGGTAGCCATCGCCAAAGTAGTTAACGTGGACAAGCGCATCCGCGGCGCCCAGGTCACCCAGGTATGGGGCGAGACCCGGGCCTTTGCCCTCAAGGCCGCCGAAGCCGGCCAGATTCCCCAGATCGTCAAGAATCCCGCCGAGATGATCGGCCAGGTGGATGGGGTGGTGGTGGACCATCGGCACGGCAAGTTGCATTTGCCGGCTGCCTGGCCGCTGCTAAAGGCCCGCATTCCCCTCTTCATTGACAAACCCTTTTCTTACCGCCTGGCCGAGGGCCGGCGCTTCCTGGCCCGGGCCGCCCAGCTCAAGGTGCCGGTCTGCTCCTTCTCCACCCTGCCCAAGCAGGAATCCTTCCGCACCCTGCAAAAGGAGGCGCGCCAATTGGGGAAGAGCCATGCGGTGATCAGCTCGGGGCCCGGCGATATCAAGTCTAAGTGGGGGGGGATCTTCTTCTACGGCATCCACCAGGTGGACATGGTGCTGCGCCTGCTGGGTTATGAAGTGAACCACGCCCAGGTGGTGAAGGGGGCCGACAAGAACCACGAGGCCGTGCTTAGCTTTGCCAGTGGGGCTATGGCGGTGATGAATCTGGTCGGCGGGGGGGGCGCGCAGTTTCATGTCAGTGTGATCGGCGAAAAGGGCCGCCTCGACCGGGCCATCACCTATGACCAGAGCGCCTACCTGAACGGAGTGCGGGTCTTCACCGGGATGTTCAAGAGCGGCAAGAGCCCTGAGACCACCCAGAGCATGTTGGCTCCGGTGGCAGTGCTGGAAGCCCTGGAGAAATCGGTGGCCAGTGGAAAACGGGTGAAGGTTTCTTCCATCTAGAAGGAGAAGCTACATGGCAAGTCTGAAACTCAAGTCCGCGACAGAGACCCGCTACGATGCCATTGCCCTGGGGGAGGTGATGTTGCGCCTGGACCCGGGCCCCGTGCCCTTTGCCCGGGCCCGCAGCGCGCGGATCTGGCACGGGGGTGGCGAGACCAACGTGGCCGAAGGCCTCAGCTACTGCTTCGGCCTGCGCACTGCGGTGGTCAGCGCGCTGGTGGACGACGGCATTGGCCGCAGCATCGAGAACCAGTTGCGCGAGGCCGGCATCGACACCTCCCACATTATCTGGTTCGACCCCAGTGGCAAGGGGCCGCATCCCACCGATGCCAAGGGCACGCTGCACAATGGCGTCAACGTGACCTGGGCCGGCAAGGGGGTATTGCCCTCGGTGACCGAGTACTACCGCGCCCACACCCCGATCCGCGAGATCGGCCCAGGGGAGGTGGACTGGGACGCGCTCTTCGGCGTGGAGGGGACCCGCTGGTTCAGCACCGGGGGCATCTACACCCTGCTCTCGCCCAAGACTGCCGACCTGGCCCTGGAGGCGATGAAGAAGGCCGGCCAGTACGGGGCGGGCCGTTCCTTCGACCTCAACTACCGCTCCAAGGTGGAGCCGAGCAAGGACCGGGCCCGCCAGATCAACCGTTCCATCGTGCCCTACGTGGACTTTCTGGTGGGCAATCAAGATGACTTCGACGATGCCCTGGGCTACACCACCGAAAAGGTGGCCAAGGAGGCCTCCTTCGACGAGTGGCTGGTGGTCTATACCAAGATGCTGCGCCAGGTCGCCGAAGACTACCCAAATCTGAAATGGATCGGCACCCAACTGCGCGGGGCCCTCAGCGCCGACCGCATCGACTGGGGCGGGGTGCTCTTTGACGTGGAGGCCGACCAGATCCACCAGGCGGCCCTGCGCGAGAACATCGAGATCGTCGACCGCACCGGCGGGGGAGATTCCTTCGCCGCTGGGGTGATCGCCGCCCTGCTCAAAGGCAAGAGTGCAGCCGACGCGGTGCAGTGGGGGGCGGCCCACGGCATCCTGGTGCAGGCGACACCCGGCGACACCAGCATGGTCAAGCAGGGGGATGTGGAAAAAGAAGTGGCCCGCGCCATCAAGGGTGGAGGCGTCGTGGCCCTGCGCTGAAAAAGGGTTGGAGGGGAAACAGGCCGGTCCCGGGGAAACCCGGGGCCGGTTTTTTTATGGCCCCAGCACGTTGAGGTACCCGTCGAGGGTGTAGACCACCACCTCGCTGGCCCCGTCCCCGTCCACGTCGGCGATCAGCGGGGGGCCGCTGCCGGCGGGTAATGCGGCCTGCCAGAGCACGCGGGGTTGGCCGTCCCTATCTCCCACGGCCCACAGCTGGCCGTGGCTGGTGCCGAAGAGGAACTCCATCTCCCCGTCTCCGTCCAAGTCGCCACTGGCGATGTCGGTGCAGGTGGCCCCCACCGGCAGTTCCCAGCGCACCGTCCCGGTCTCGGCTTCCACGCAGGCGAAGTGGCCGTTCTGGCGGCCGATGCCGATGAGCCAGCGGCCCTCTTTGGTCCGGAGAAAACCCTCGTTGCCGGCGCGGTTCTCGCCGGGGACCGGGAGGCGGTACCAGCGCGGGGTGGCGTCGAGGCCCATAACCGCCAGGAAATAGTGGGCACCGGCCAGGCACACCAGCGGTGGTCCCTCCTCCTGGGCGAGCAGGGCGGGGAAGGAGTAGAGCCCCTGGCTGGGCTGGTCGAAGATCTTCGGCGGGAAGGAGGGGCCGTGCAGGACTACTCCATTGGGGCCGGCCAGGATACAGAAATAGTCGGGATTGGTGAACACCAGATCCTCGGCCCGGTCGCCGTCCGCGTCCCAGCCGGCCGCTAGGTTGACGCTGGGCCCCCAGTAGCGTTCGGCGCCCTCGATCTCCCCCCGTTCCCAGACCACCTTCCCGGTGCGGCCCTCGACCATCAGCGAGCGGACCAGCGGGGTGCCGGCCCACACGTAGAGGTCGGACCCGTAGTGGCCGGTGAAATGTCCGGGCTGCAAATAGAGGGCATGTCCGTAGGGCAGGCCGGGGCGCGGGCTGGCCGGCAACTCGGTGGACCAGCGCAGGCTGTCTGCCAGCGCCGGGGTGCGCGCTTCGAGGCGGGGCAGTTGGGTGGGCGAGACCTGGCCAGTGACGATTTCGAGGTACCCGTCCCCGTCCATATCAGCTATGGCGGGCAGGGCGGAGGAGGCATAGCTGCCTCCTTTCTCCCAGGTGTAATCTGGTTGCAGAGACAACACCTCGGCCTGGTTCTCCCGGTAGTAGAGGATCTCGTTGCGCCCGTCCCGGTCTAGATCGGCGACCAGCAGTACCGGGGAGGGTGTGCCGGCGATGGCGGGCAGGTGCGAGAAATCCGGGCCGGTGGTGGGCGGTGGCGGCGGTGGCCCCAGGCGGACCTGACCCTCTTCCCAGGTCAAGGTCTGGGTGATGCCCTCGTATTGCACCGAGAAGCCAGGCCCCGGCGCGGCCACGGCCTGCTCCTGTTTCCAGATTGGTCGCAATTCACCTTCGACCAGCTTGAGCACCACCACAGCCTCGATGGCCGTGCGAGTCGGGTCGGTGGAGAGATTGGCCAGGATCTCGGCGCTGCCATCCCCGTCGAGGTCTCCGGTGGACACGGCGATGGCGCCGGGCAGGCGAAAGCGCAGCTGGCCGGTGAGGGCGTCGTACCCCCGCAGCAGCCAGGCCCCTTCGTTTTCGGAGTTGTACATGGAGAGCACCAGCTCCAGCCGGCCATCCCCGTCCAGGTCCGCCTGCGGGGGTTCGGGCCAGGTGGTGGCCACCTTGCCAGTGGTCACACTCTCGGGCCAGCCATGGGCCCAGGCCAGTTCCAGCTTGCCTTCGCGGTTGAGCAGCACCTCGTGGTGCTGGGAGAAGTTGGCGATGCAGAGAAAGTCCTCGCGGCCGTCCCCATCTAGGTCCACGAAGCGGACCAGACCATAGCTGCGCACGTTGCCCGGCGAGACATCCCAACCGAGGAACTGCTTCACCTGGCCAGTGAGGGGGTCCAGCACCCACATGCGGCTGTGGGTCTCGATGCAAAGCTCTTTAATGCCATCGCCGTCCAGGTCGGCGCGCAGCAGAGAAGGGAAGCAGGTGTACTGATCAAAGTCGTAGCGCCAGCGCTGCTGCGGGGGTCGGCCGGGGCCGGGACTGGCGTAGAGAGCGATGTAGCCGTTCTCCTTATCGGGCGGATAGCCGTGCATGACCACCACCAACTGCTTTCCCACCTCCTCGGGGAGGAACTGGTCCACGTACAGGTACCAGGCGTAGGACATGGGGTCCACCTCGCACTGCCATTGCAGTTTGCCCTGTTCCAGATCCACCACGGCCGCAGCGCCGTAGGGCGGAGTGGGGCGGCCCGCCATCAGGACCACCTCCTGATGACCGTCCCCGTCCAGATCGGCGATGGCGGTGATCTGGGTGAAGTTGAGGCCGGGCGGATGCACCTGCCACTGCAGACGGCCTTCGAGATCATAACAGTAGAGGGCGCCGCCGTGCAGGCAGAGGGCCCGGTCCGGCGTCCCGCCCTGGGTGCTGGCGGCGGTGAAACCCGGGCGGGTGCGGCCCAAATTCCATCTGGCTCTGAGGGTGGGAGCCTGGGCCATCCGGCCCGGCAGCGGCTGGCTGGCGGTCAGGGCGGCGTTCTGGCGGGGCCGGGGCCAGTCGCCGGGCGCGCTTTGGGCCGACTTCATGGTCAGGAGCAAGGCGCTGGCAAGAAGCAAAAAAGGGAAAGTTCCCGGGTTGCCAATCATGGCCTCAGGCGGGGTGATTAGAGCATGCTAGAAGGGGAGAGTTCCACGGTCTGGTAGTACCGGGCAAAAATGTCTTCAAGCCCTTCCACCAGTTGCTCCGCCGAGATTTCGCGGGCGACCATGAAACGGTTCCACTCGTCCCAGTACTGGCGATATAAAAAAGGATGGGCGCCCTCGAGGCCAAAAGAGAAGGGATAGAAACTATCTTTGTTTTTGAGGATAAGATCCAATCCCTGGTGTACAGGTGGGAAGGAGACCTTGGACAATGGACTGACCCTGAGCACCTGTTGGACCATCTGCTCCTGAAACCAGCGGCTGTCGAGCAGGCGAAGAAAATCGGCGGCCAGTTCCGGATGGCGGGCCCGGGTGGGGATGCTGAGCGCTCCCGCATACCCCATCAAGGCGTGGGGGCTGCCCAGGCCGCCTTCGACCCCGGGGAAAGGGAAGGCATAGAGGCGGAAATCCTCGCCGATGATATCCTTGCGGGCACTGGTCAGCCAGTTGCCTACAAAGAGGGTTGCCGCCTGGCCTTGCCAGAAGAGCAGTTCAGATTCGATGTGGTTGAGCCCGGAAAATCCCGCGATAAAATACTCCCGGTCCAGCAACTCGCCGACCATATGTGCAGCCCGGAGAAAACCCGGTTCCGTCCACTTGGTCCGCCTTTCCGGATCTCGCAGGGCCTGGCGGACCTTCTCTGGTCCCAGGAGGCGCAGGGCCAGGTGGTCGAACCACCAGCTGGTGTACCAGTGGATGCCATCCTGAGTGATGGGCGCCACGCCGATTCTTTTGAGGCGCTCGCAATTGTCGAGGAAGCAGTCCCAGGTCGGGGGGTTGGGATCGGCGCCGGCGCGTTCGTAGAGGGCCTTGTTGCAGTAGAATTGCAGGGTGTACACGGTGAGGGGAATAGCGTAGAAACGACCCTTGTAGGCCAGGGCCTCGTGGTAGAGCGGGTCAATGGTCTCCAGCCAGCTGGCACCCGGAGTATCGTAGGAGGGCCGCTGCAAATATGCGCTGAGGTCGAGGACGTGGCCCTGCTCGACATAGGAATAGACCAGCCCGGTGTCGCCGCCGGCAAAGGACATGATATCAGGGGGGTTGCCCTCCATCACCCGGAGCATCAGTTCCTCGTACCCACCCCCGCCCCCGCTGGCCGGCTCGATGCGGATTTCGGGATATTTTTCCCGGAAGAGGTCCACGGCCTTCCAGAGGATTTGGGTGATTTCCACCTGGGCAGCGCGGGGCTGGAAGCCGGGAATGGAGACCTCCATGAGGTCGTCCTCGGGCAGGTAGCGCCCGCACCCCCCGGCCAGGGTGCCGGCTGCCAGGTACTGCAAGAACGCGCGGCGTTTCACCCTTCACCCTGGACCTGGAGAAACATCCGCGCCTTGGTTTTCCCGCTGGAGTTGCCGGCCCAAATCTTCGATAGCTTCGCGGAAAAACTCCACCTCGTTTTTATGGGTCTGGCGCAACTCTTCCAACCACTGGGCGAACAATTGGCCTTCTCTCTGTTCCTGCAAAGAGATTTTGATCCGTTTCTCGACCTCGGCAAAAGACAGCAATTCTGCAGGGCGTCGATCAGTGACTTTGGCGATAGAGTAAAAAGAGTCATGCTCAAGCGGTCCCAGCAGCGCACCGACATCGGCTTCCATGGCCTCTTTGACCAGAGGGCCAAAACGCCCCTGGTCGTACCAGTAAAGTTGGTACGACCCTTCCACCTGGCTGGCCCCTGGCCGCAGGCTGCGGCTAAGGGCCAGCTGGCGCATGATATATTGTTCCACCAAATCTTCTGGACTTGTCGCCTGCGAAATCTCTTCGATAACCTGCGCTAGGGTCTGCTGGTTGTCCAGGCGGCGGTGCAACCAGCCGCAGACCTCAGGGTCGGCGCTCAGGGAACGCAGGGCCTGCACTTGGTCGGTCACCCCCTCATTGTTCTCCAAGCGCTTGTCTATAGCGCGGATGAGGGCGACCAGGGGACGGGCCCGGTACTGGTCAGCGCGAATCTCGGCGAGTAATTCTTCTGCCTCGGCTTGGGTGGCGACCAGGATTTCTATGACCTCGACATATGAGGAGGTTCTGTAGCGATCCGGGTGGGCTTGGTAAAACTGCTGCGCCTCGGTCTCCGTCACGGCCGCCTTTTGGGAGGCTTCGAGCCGGCGCAGCTCTAGGACCAGTGCGTCTTCGGTGCGCCTTTGCAGCCAGGCGCTGATCTCGGGTTCCCGGTCTAGGCCCGACTGGTAGGCCTGCAGCAGCAGCAGGCAGGGCACGACCACATCTCGTTGGAGGTAATCATCCACCTTCAGACTGTCTGAGACGTCTCTGGCCTGGCGGATGAACTGCGATTGTTCCACCGCCTCCCCGATCGCGATCTGTCCATCGGCGTGGGTGAAAAGCACCACCCCGGCGACCGCTGCGCCCAGATAAGCAGCGCCCTCCTGCTGGGCGGCGCGCAAAACGCGCATCAGCGTGCCCAGACCCTCCCGGTTGGGTGCCAAGCCAAATTGGATTGCCAGAGAATCGACATAGGCCTGGCGCGCGGCGTTCAGGCGCGTCTGAAAAAGTTCTTTGTAGACCTGGCTCTTGATCCGGTCGTAGGGCAGCGTCGCTTCGTCCAGGACCTTGAAGATTTCGTAACCTTTGGGAACGGGGATGACCCCGGAAATCTCCCCCACTTTGAGGCGGAAGAGGGAATCGCGCACCGCCGGGTGGGCATTGTTGCGGGTATAGTAATAAGGCCTCTCGCCTCCGCGAGGGGCGGTGCGGGGGTTTTCCGAAAATTCCCGCGCCACCTCGGCAAAAGGGCGACCAGCCCGCAGCACGGTTAGCGCTGCTTCAGCGCGCGCCCGATCAGCTAGTAGGATATGGGCGATCTTGAGCTGCCGGTTCCAGTGGTGATCGAGATAGGCGCGCTCGGTCTCTGCTTCGCCGACGGCGATGCGGCTGGTGATCTGGCGTCTTTCGATCTCCTCTATAAGTTTCTGCCGCAGGGCCTGCGCAGTGTGCTTCTGGACCTTGGGGGCCTGTTCCAATCCCCGGCTCCGGGCTTCCTGTAGGATCAGGAGGCGGTCGACCAGGGTCTGAAGATAATCGCGGACCAGGGCGCTTCCCCGCTTTTCGCTGGCGGTCCAGTCGGGCAGGTTGGCGAGAAAGCGCCTGAACTCCCCCTCGGTGATCGGTCTTTGGCCGACCTTGGCCAGCGCGCGCCCATCGCCTTCGGCCGGCGGCTCGGGTGATCTACAAGCAAGGGCGCCGCACCAGGCCAGCACCAGGACTGAAAGTCCTCTTAGACGCATAATTTCTCGCTGACCTCAGAGCCCCAGGATGCGGGCCGCAGTGCCCCCCATGATCATGCCCAAGTCTTCCTGGCTGAGGAAGCGGCAGTACTTTTCGATCCAGTCGCGCGACTGCCTATAGGTGCAGAAGCGGTTCTGGAAAGGCATGTCCGTGCCCCAGAGCAGGTGGTCGGCCCCGACCCGCTCGACCATCTCTTCCAGGGTGGGCCAGACCTGGGCGTATGGGAAGTCGAAGAGGTCGCCCAGGCGGACCGGGAAACACACCTCCAGGTTGCAGTTGGGGTTCTGGAAGAGTTCCCAGAGGGCCTCGGGCAGCACGATGCGCTCCCCTTCGAGGAAGGCCCGCCAGGGGAAGCCGTGGGTGAGGCTGCACACGGTCTGGGGATAGCGCTCCATCCAGCGCGCCACGGCGCGCAGTTCGTCGAGATAGCCCTGGCGCTGTTCGGCCACCGACATCCTGCCGGACATCTCGGCCTTGCCCGTGCCCAGGGTAAAAAAAACAGGGACCCCAAGCGCGGTGGCCGCATCCCAGAAAGGCCAGTACGCCGCGTCGTCCCAGGAGATGGCACTCTCCAGATAGGCGAGGCGCGCATTGAATTTTATCGCGTGTAATCCGTGCTGGGTGATCGCGGTGCTGAGTTCGGCGATGACGCGATCGGTTTCCCGGAGGATGCGCCACTCGTCCACCGGTGCCATGGAACGCAACCGCCCAGGATAGAGCCGGACGCATTCACCCAGGTAGGCAGCGTTCCGCCCCAGCATGGGATTGGTGTGGAGGAGGGCCACATCCACCCCGGCGTAATCCATCTCCCCGATCAGGTTGTGAGCCGTGTATTCGAGATGGGGCAAGTCAGGGGGAAAGAAGTGTTTGGTGTACTCCTCTCCCTCCACAGTCCATACCACCCGGCCCCGCGCGTGATCGACGCGGAACTGGTGGTCGGGAAGATGGGCCAGATCGTATCTGCCTTCGGGGTCGAGCAGGCGCGAGGAAGCCGGCGCCCGATCCCGGATGCGAAAAGCCGGCTGCTGGTGCCAGGCGTGGGCGGCCTGGACCCAGTTGAGATGTTCCTGGCCGCTGGCAAAGCCGGCTGGCTGGTCCACAGGCTCAAAACAGTACGCGTGCGAATCGACGATCATACCGGAGATCCTCTCTGAGAGTCAGATTTTGTACACCCTGGCCGCGTTCTCGCCCAGCACCAAGGCCAGGTCCTGCTCATTCAGTTCCGGGGTGAAGGTGCGGATGACTTCCAGGTGCTGTTGATAGGTCATGTACAGGGCAGAGGGAGGCCAGTCAGATCCCCACATTACCCGGTCTGGGCCCAGGTCTTTGAGAAGTCTGGAGATAAAGCCCAGGATTCGGGGGCAACGAACATCCCAG
>CAMAVQ010000061.1 GCA_945861755.1 Gemmatimonas phototrophica | reverse complement strand
GCCCGCAATATCCGCGACAAAGGCCTCTGGCACGACCCGTCCATACCCAGGAGCGGCCAGTATCTGCGCGGAGCCACTATCGGCATGGTCAGCGCCAGCACCGTGGGCCGCGAGGTGATCCGCCTCTTGCAGCCCTTCGACGTGAAGATTCTGGTCTACGATCCGCTGCTCAGCGACTGGGATGCGGGCCGGCTGGGTGTGCAGCGGGTGGAGTTAGACGAGGTCTTCCGCCAGGCCGACATGGTCACCGTACACGCCCCCAAGCTCCCCGAGACCTTCCATCTGATCGGCGCCCAGCAACTGCGGCTCTTGCGCGATGGGGCGGTGTTCATCAATACCTCGCGCGGCTCGGTGCTAGACCACGAGGCCTTGCTGGCCGAGGCCGGCAGCGGGCGTTTCCTGGTGCAGCTGGACGTCACCGACCCCGAGCCCCTGCCCCCTGACCATCCTCTGCGCAGTCTGAGCAATGTGGTGATCACCCCGCACACCTCGGGGGCCGGCCAGTACGGGTATCACCGCATTGGCGAGTTCACCCTCTGCGCCCTGGAGGCTTTTTTTCAGCATCGGCCCGTCATCGGCCAGGTAGACCTGAAACGCTGGGCGCAGCTGGCCTAGAAAGGTCGAAGACATGCGCAATCCGACTGTGGTTTTTACCGCCCCTCGGCAGGTGGCCGTCGAAGACCACCCCCTGCCCGTCCCGGCCGCCGGCGAAGTGCTCATCCAGACCCGGCGCACCCTGATCAGCACCGGCACCGAGTTGACCATCCTCAACGGCCAGTTCCCTCCCAAATCCCGCTGGGCCGACTACGGCCGTTTCCCCTTTGTGCCCGGGTACGACCACATCGGCACGGTGGTGGAGGTGGGGCCCGAGGTGGACCACGTCTGGCTGGGCCGCAAGGTAGGCTCCTACGCCGCCCACGCCGCCTATGTGTTAGGCCGGCCCAGCTCCCTGCGCCAGATCCAGCGGGAAATCCCCGACGAAGAGGCCGCCTTCTTCACCCTGGCCGAGATCGCCATGAACGGCGTGCGCCGAGGCCAGGTGACCTGGGGAGAGACCGTGGCCGTGTACGGCCTGGGCCTGCTGGGGCAACTGGTGGCGCGACTGTGCCGCCTGGCCGGGGCCGGCCTGGTGGTCGGGGTGGACCTGGCTGCCAGCCGCCTGGCCCTGCTGCCCCAACTTCCCCGCATGGCAGCGCTCAACCCAGCCGAAGGCGACCTGGTCGCCAGGGCGCAGGCCCTCACCCGTGGCCGCCTAGCCGACGTGGTCTTTGAACTGACTGGCAACCCCGAGGCCATCCCCGGGGAGTTCGCCCTGCTCCGACCGCAGGGGCGGATGGTGTTGTTGAGCAGCCCGCGCGGCCCCACGCCGCTCTTCGACTTCCACGATTTGTGCAACTCCCCCAGCCACACCATCATCGGCGCCCACAATTCCTCCCACCCCACCCACGAGACCCCCCACACTCCGTGGACCCGGCCGCGCCACGCCGAACTCTTCTTCGACCTGGTGGCCACCGGGGAGTTGGAGATCGCCCCGCTGATCAGCCACCGCCTGCCCTGCACCGAAGCGCCCCGCATCTACGCCGAACTGTTGGCCGACCGCACCCAGGCCATGGGCGTGGTGCTGGAGTGGGAGGGAGTCGGCGGCTAAGCAAAAGACGCCGCGCCAGGGCAGCCATAGAACAAAAAGATTCGCGCCCCTCGACAGCGACCAAAGGAGCCGCGCCATGGCAGCCATAGAACTAAAAGACAAGCATCCCCTCAACAGCGATGAACTGCACCGGATCGACGCGTACTGGCGGGCGGCCAATTACCTGTCTGTAGGCCAGATCTACCTGCTGGACAACCCCCTGCTGCGCCAGCCGCTGACGCTGGAGCACGTCAAGCCCAGGCTCTTGGGCCACTGGGGCACCACCCCCGGGCTCAACTTCATCTACGCCCATCTCAACCGCCAGATCAGCAAACGCGACCTGAGTGTGCTCTACGTCACCGGGCCGGGACACGGGGGCCCTGGCCTGGTGGCCAACACCTACCTGGAGGGGACCTACAGCGAGACCTATCCCGATATCTCGCAGGACGAGGAGGGCATGAGGAAACTCTTCCGGCAGTTCTCCTTCCCCGGCGGCATCCCCAGCCACGTGGCCCCCGAAACCCCCGGCTCCATCCACGAAGGCGGGGAACTGGGGTACGCCCTGTTACACGCGTACGGGGCGGTCTTCGACAATCCCGAACTGCTGGCCTGCTGCGTAGTGGGCGACGGCGAGGCCGAGACCGGCCCCCTGGCGGCCAGCTGGCACTCCAACAAATTCCTCAACCCGGTGCGCGACGGCGCCGTGCTGCCCATCCTCCATCTGAACGGGTACAAGATCGCCAACCCCACGGTGCTGGCGCGCCTGGGCCGGCAGGAGCTGACCAGCCTGCTGGAGGGCTACGGCCACCAAGTCTACTATGTGGACGGAGACGATCCCTCCACTATGCACCAGCGCATGAGTGCCACCCTAGACGCGGTGATAGCCCGCATCCACAGCATCCAAAAGCAGGCCCGCACCAAGGGCTACAGCGAGCGGCCCCGCTGGCCGGCCATTGTGCTGCGCACCCCCAAGGGCTGGACCGGGCCCAAGGTGGTGGACGGGGTGCAGATGGAAGGTACCTTCCGTTCCCACCAGGTGCCCCTGGCCGGGCTGGCTACCAAACCGGGCCATTTGCAATTGCTGGAGGAGTGGATGACGAGCTACCGGCCCGAGGACCTCTTCGACGCCGGGGGCAAACTGCGGCCTGAACTGGCGGCTCTGGCCCCCAGGGGCGAGCGCCGCATGGGGGCCAATCCCCACGCCAATGGCGGGGCCCTGCTCCGGGACCTCAAGATGCCCGACTTCCGCGACTTTGCCGTGGCCGTGCCCAAGCCTGGAACCACCGAGGCCGAGGCGACCCGGGTGATGGGCCAGTTCCTCAGGGAGGTGATGCGGCGCAACGCCGAGCAGGGCAACTTCCGGGTGATGGGCCCAGACGAGACGGCCTCCAATCGGCTGGGCGATCTCTTCGAGGTCACCGACCGGGTCTCCACCGCCCAGATCCTGCCCACCGACGACCACGTCTCCCCGGAAGGCCGGGTGATGGAGGTGCTCAGTGAGCACTTGTGCCAGGGTTGGCTGGAGGGCTACCTGCTCACCGGCCGGCACGGGTTCTTCTCCTGCTACGAGGCTTTCATCCACATCGTCGATTCGATGTTCAACCAGCACGCCAAGTGGCTCAAGGTCACCCGCCACATCCCCTGGCGCCGGCCCATTGCCTCGCTCAACTACCTGCTCACCTCCCACGTGTGGCGACAGGACCACAACGGTTTCAGTCACCAGGACCCCGGCTTTCTGGACCACGTGGTCAACAAGAAGGCCGAGGTGGTGCGGGTCTATCTGCCCCCCGACGCCAACACCCTGCTCTCGGTGACCGACCACTGCCTGCGCAGCCGCCACTACATCAACGTGATCGTGGCCGGCAAACAACCAGCCCTCCAGTACCTCGACATGGACGCGGCCATCAAACACTGCACCGCCGGGGTAGGCATCTGGGAATGGGCCAGCAACGACCAGCAGGACGAACCAGAAGTGGTGATGGCCTGTGCCGGCGATGTGCCCACCCTGGAGACCCTGGCCGCAGTGGACCTGCTGCGCCGCTCCTTCCCGGATCTCAGGATCAGGGTGGTCAATGTGGTGGACCTGATGACCCTGCAGCCTGCCAGCGAGCATCCCCACGGCCTGTCAGACCGGGATTTCGACTCCCTCTTCACCCCCGACAAACCCATTATCTTCGCCTTCCACGGCTACCCCTGGCTCATCCACCGGCTCACCTACCGCCGGACCAACCACGCCCAGTTACACGTGCGGGGCTACAAGGAGGAGGGTACCACCACCACACCCTTCGACATGGTGGTGCTCAACGACCTGGACCGCTTCCACCTGGCCATCGATGTCATCGACCGGGTGCCCAGGCTGGGGCGCACCGCCGCCCACGTCAAACAGGCCCTGCGCGACCAGCTCATCGAGCACCAGCATTATATCCGGGCCCACGGCGACGACCTACCCGCCATCAAGGAGTGGCAATGGCCCTACTGAGACCGGCTGGAAGAATCGTCCGAACTGCGGCGGGGAAGTGACCCCAGCGGGGCGGGCCGCCAGGGTTAGCGCAGCGGCAGGCGGGGGGATTCCTTTACTGCCGGCGCGGCGCCATCTATATGGCGCCGCGGGGCGTCGGCGGCAGGCCCGGAACTCGGGAAAAGCCGCAGTGGGTCACTCCCCGACGCAGCACCCTACCGGTGAACTTCTGCTTGCCCCTGGCCCTCCTTTCAGTGTATCATATCCCCACCCCAGCTAAAAGGAGGGTCCCTTGACACACTTCAACTGGGCAATAGACGGCAGCATCGTCGGCCTGTACCTGCTGGCGACCATGATCGCCGGGGTGGCAGTGCGCAAGTACGTGGGCAAGGTCGAGGATTTCCTGGTGGCCGGCCGCGAGATGAATGTGTACCTGGGCATTGCCTCGCTGGCCGCCACCGAGTTCGGGGTGGTGACCGCCATGTACACTGCCCAGAACGGCTACAAGTACGGTTTTGCCGGGGCCACCCCCGGCCTGCTCAACGCTGCGGCGATGTTCATCGTCGGCTACACCGGCTTCTGCATCAAGCCCCTGCGCGACTCGGGGGTGATGACCATCCCCGAACTCTTGGAGCAGCGCTTCGGCACTTTCGTGCGCTGGCTCTCCGGCGTGGTGATCGTGTTGGGCGGCCTGCTGAACATGGGGGTATTCCTGCGGGTGGGCGGCGAGTTCCTAGTGGTCACCTGCGGCCTGAGCCCCGGCAACCTAGAAATCACCATGACCATCCTGCTGGTGGGCGTGGCGACCTACACCATCATGGGCGGCATGCTCTCGGTGCTGGTCACCGACTTTCTGCAGTTCGTGGTGATGAGTATCGGCCTGATCGCCGTGACCGTCCTGGTGCTCGTCGAGGTGGGTTGGGACCGGCTGGTGAACACCGTGACCGAGAAGATCGGCCCAGGGGGCTTTAATCCCTTCATCAACCCGGATATGGGCTGGGACTTTGTGATCTTCAACCTCTTCCTCACCACCGCCGCGGTGCTCACCTGGCAGACCTCTATCGCCCGCGTGTTGGCTGCCAAGGACACTCAGACCGGCCGCCAGGTCTACACCCGCACCTCCTTTTTCTTTGTCTGCCGCTTTCTGATTCCGGGGATCTGGGGCATCGCCGCGCTGGCCACCCTCACCCCGGCGATGTTCGCCAGCCTCTCGCCCCAGATGCAGGAGACCCCCTCGCTCTACGCCATGCCCCTCTTCCTGAGCACCATGGTCCCCGTCGGGCTGATGGGCGTGTTGATCGCCGCCATGTTGGCCGCCGACATGTCCACCGATTCCTCGTACATGCTCACCTGGGGCGGGGTGATCTACAACGATATCATGGCGCCCTTCCGCAAGGGCTGGTCAGAGAAAAAGGGGCTGCTGTGGAACCGCTGCATCGTGGCGGTCATCGGGGTGTTCCTGCTCTTCTTTGGGCTGTGGTATAAACTCGAGGGCGATCTGTGGACCTATCTGACCCTCACTGGGACCATCTATCTGGCCAGTATCTCCACCCTGCTCATCGCCTGCTGCTACTGGAAGCGGGCCAACAACTGGGGGGCCATCGCTTCCATCATCATCAGCGCCGTCATTCCACTGGGTTTTCTGGTCCTGGAGAAAGTCGATGGAGCGGCGGCCAAGGCCATCGGGGCCTACACTTCGGGGATCGCCGCCTATCTACTGAGCGGGGTGGCCATGGTGGTGGGTTCCCTGCTCAAGCCAAAGCAACACTGAAGGAGAGATGATGGGTGAACACTGGTTCTGGTGGCTGCTGACCGCCGCCGCCGTGGTCTGGTACTCGACGGTGGTGATCTATGTGGCCTTCAGGGGGCTCTTCGATATCCGCAATATGTTAGAACGCCTGGGCCAGACGCACCGGCAGGATCAGCCCGGACCCTGAGGCAGGGGGTGTTTTCCAGCATCAAGATGAATACGAGCGTTTTCACCGCCGGCGACCTCTTTGAGGCCCTGCCCCTGCCCGCCACCCTGGTGGACGGCGAAGGGCGCATCGCCGGCATCAACCAGGCCTTCCTCGACTACGCCCGCCAGCGCGGCCGGCAGATCCGCCTGGAGGACCGACTCGGTTCCCACATCCTCGACTTTGCCGGCAAGGGCGAGGAATTCCACCTGATGCAGGGCCTGCTCCAGGCGGTCCTGAAAGAAGGCCGCGAGAGTGTGTTCAGCTGGGCCTCGCCGCGCACCAGCAGCGGCGGGAGGCGAATCTACATCAACGTACACGCCCGGCCGATCACCGACCAGGGGGGACAGATCACCGGCGCCCTCATCCTGCGCGAGGATACTACCGAGCTGAAACACCAGGAAGAGCAGCTGGAGCTGGCCACGGCGCGGTACCAGAGCCTCAGCTCCATCCCCTATTTTGTCGTGGTGTTGTGGGACGGGGCGGGGAACTTTCTCGATATCAGCCCCCATATCGTCGATTGGATCGGCGTGAGCGCCGAGGCGCTGCGCACCGCCCCCCGCCTGGGATGGCACCAGGTCCATCCTGAGGACCTCGCCGCCCTGGAGCAAATCCACGCGCGGGCCCTGACCGGCCAGGTCACTAGGGATTTCGAGTTTCGCTATCAGGGAAAGACCGGGGACTACCGCTGGGCTTCAGGGGTCTTCTACCCCCTCGCTGACCCGCAGGGGGTGGTCTACAACCTCCAGGCCGTATTGCAGGACATCACCGAACGCAAACGCGCCGAGGTGGACCGGGCACAGCTAGAGACCCGGCTGCACCAGGTGAGCAAACTGGAAGCCGTGAGCCAGCTCAGCGCCGGGGTAGCCCACAATTTCAACAACATCCTCCAGGTGATCCTGGGCAATATCGAGCTGGCCTTGCTCGACACCCCCGAAGCCCTGCGTTTTCCCCTGCAGGAGGCCGAGTTGGCCACCCAGCGGGGCGCCGAAGTCGTTCGCCAACTCACCGCCTTCACCCGCACCCCGTACCGCAGCCATCACTCGGCGGTGGACCTGCGCGGGGTGATGGACCTGGTCGTCGCCCGCTGCCGCCAGTCCTTTGACCCGCACCTCGCGGTGCGCCTAGACGCCCCCTCCTCCCTGGTGATCGCCGGGGAAGCCGGCCCCCTGGAACAGGCCTGCTTCAACCTATGCCTCAACGCCCGCGACGCCGTGGAGGAGAATCACCCGGCTGCCCCCTTGATCCACCTCACCCTCAGGCAGGTCGAGGCCGCCGAACTGGAGCAGCCCCCGCCTCCCGACGCCGGCCCCGGCCCCTATGCCCAACTACAAGTGGCCGACAACGGCGCCGGCATGGACGAGGCGACCCGGGAGCGCATCTTCGAGCCCTTCTTCACCACCAAGGAGGTGGGCAAGGGCCTGGGCATGGGCCTGGCCACCGCCTACGGGATTGTGCGCGAACATCAAGGCTGGATCGAATGCCAGAGCACCCCAGGGGCCGGCGCCTGCTTCTGGATCTTCCTGCCCTTGGGCCACCCCCACCCGGAGCAGACCTCGGCCCCACCGGAGGGCCAGACCATCCTGTTAATCGAAGACGAGAGCCTGGTGCGCGACACTGTAGCCCGGCTGCTCAAACGCGCCGGGTACCGGGTGTACGAGGCGGCCGACGGCGTCGAGGGGCTGGAACTCTTCGGACAATTGGGGAGCCAGGTCGACCTGGTGCTGCTCGACCTGGCCATGCCGCGCATGTCGGGCGATCAGGTAATCGAGAACCTGAGCGAGCTGGCCCCAGGCCTCAAGATCCTGCTCTTCACCGGGTACGGCGAGGGGTGGGAGGGCAGCCCCCACGTGGTGGAGGTGTTGCACAAGCCGCTGCAGTTCGCCGAGATTCTGCAGGCCGTGCGCCGGGCCCTGGACCAGGCGCCTAGTTGAGGGAACCCAGCCGAGAGGCCAGATCCTGGATGAGGCTGCGCACCTCGCCGACATCCTCGGGCTCGCCAGTGCGGTTGAGGTATTCCTCCAAGGCCTCCAGAGAACGGCGGTGGTCCCTGACCTGGTAGTAGAGGTAGCCCAGATCGCGGTAATCCTCCGCTTCGGAGGGCTGGAGCCAGAGGATCTGCTCGCCGGCGCGGATGGCCTGGGCGAACTGGCGCTGGCGGATGTGGATCTGCTTGAGGTTGCGCAACATGCGGGCCAGGATCTGCCTGGGGGAGGCGGCCTGCAGGAAACGCTCTTCCATGGGCATGGGCTGGCCGCGGTTGATGCGGCGCAGCAACTCTTCCAGATCCGGAGCCTCCAGGACGCGGCCCCCCATGAAGGGATCGACAAACAGGTCCTCTCCAGGCAGGGCGCAGCGCACCAGAAAATGGCCGGGAAAATTGACTCCCTCCAGCACCAGCCCCAGTTGCCGGCCCACGGCCAGGTAGAGCAGGGCCAGGGTGATGGGGATGCCCAGGCGGCGCTCCAGCACCTCGTTGAGGTAGCTGTTGCGCGGATCGTAGTACTGCTCCTGGGGCGAACCCCTGAATCCCTGCTCCTCGAACAGATAGCGATTGAGGTGCTCCAGGCGCTCCAGGGCGGAACAGCTGGCACAGCGCGGCCCGAGTTCGGCCGCCATGTACCCCACCCGCGCCGCATAGCTCTCCACATCGAGCTGGGGATAGGCGTCGCGGGCGATGAGCAGGGCGCAACGCACCAGGTCGATCTGCTCGTCGGGGCCCTGGGTCAGGGCGAAAAATGGATCAGAGTTGGGGGCTGACATGGCCATGGCCTCATTCGCCGACCAAAATCACCATTAGCAATTCCCCTGTCAATGGAAGGATGATCCTTGCCAGACGCGGTAGTGCTAGAAGGGGTGCGCAAGAGCTTCGGGGAGAAGGTGGCCCTCGAAGATCTGTGGTTGCGCATCCCCACCGGCTGCATCTGCGGTTTCCTGGGGCCCAACGGGGCGGGCAAGACCACCACCATCCGCCTGATCATCGGCATCTTCCGCCCCGACGCCGGGCGGATTCAGGTGCTAGGGCAGGCCGATCCAGCCCAGGTCAAACACCGCCTGGGGTACCTGCCCGAGGAGAAGGGGCTCTACAAAAAGATGAAGGTGCAGGACCTGATCCTCTACTTCGCCCAGCTCAAGGGCATGGAGGTCGGCCAGGCTAGGCAGCGGGCCGGCGAATTACTCGCCACCCTGGGCCTGGCGGAATGGGCCGACAAGAAATGCGAGGCCCTCTCCAAAGGCATGGGGCAGAAGCTGCAGATCCTCATCTCCCTGATCCACCGTCCCGAACTGGTGATCCTCGACGAACCCTTCTCTGGCCTGGACCCCCTCAGCCGGGACGCCATGCGCGAGCTCATCGTGGAGCTGCGGCAGGAGGGAAGGACGGTGATCTTCTCCACCCATGTCATGGAGCAGGCCGAACAGCTGTGCGACCGGGTGGTGCTCATCGATCGGGGCCGCAAGCTGGTCGAGGGATCTCTGGAAGAGGTGCGCGCCAGCGCCGGCCGCAGCGTGGTGGTCGAAGCCGAAACCGCAGTGGACTGGGAGCGCCTGCCGGGCGTGATCGGCGTCAGTCCCGCCGGCCGCCAGGTCGATCTCTCCCTGGCCGAGGGTGCCGACCCGCAGCACCTGCTGGCCGCCCTGGTCGGCCAGACCCGGATCCGGCGTTTCGAAGTGCGTTCCACCTCGTTACACGAGGTTTTTGTCCGGGCAGTGGGAGGCCAAACCGATGCGGATGTCTGAGGTTTACCTGATCGCCCGGCGCGAATACCTGGAAAACCTGCGCACCAAAGCCTTCTGGATCGGCATCCTCACCTTTCCCCTCATCATCAGCCTGGCCCTGGGGGTGCCGATGCTGCTGGCCCGGGCCAAGGAGGCGCGCACCTTTGCGGTGCTCGACCACTCTGGTTTTCTCCTGCGCCAGGTGGAGGAAAAGCAGGCCGCCCAGGACCTGAGCGCCGCCTTTGAGGGGGCCGCCCAGGCCTACCGGCAGGGCAGTCCTGCTTTTGCCGAGCTGCCCGAAGCGCTGCGCCGGCTGGCCCTGGCCTTGCTGCCCCTCGAAGAGACCCAGCGCGGGCAGGTCCTCGATTGGCTGGCCCAGGTGAACTTGCCTGCCGGGGCCGGCGCGGGACTGCCGGACCCGACCCGCGCCCTGCTGGAGCAGCGCGCCGAGTTGTTAGCGTGGCGGCGGGATGTTTCGCCCTCCCAGCTGAAGGAACTGGGCCTCGACTTCGCCCAGAGCCGGTACCGCCGGGTGGAGATACCCCAGGGCGAGGGGGATGCCCAGACCCGGCTCAACCAACTGGTGGCCCAGGGCGATCTCTTCGCCTACTTCGTGATCGGCCCCGACCCGGTGGCCGGCGCGCAGGACTGCAAATACGTCTCCCAGAACCTCACCGACACCGAGCTGCACGACTGGTTCAGCGGCTTGGCCACCGCGGTCGTCCGGCAACAGCGCCTGGCCCAGGTCCACCTGGACCCCCAGACCGCCCACTGGGTCCAGGCCCCGCTCGACTTTGCCGGACGCCGCCTCGACGAGGGCGGCACCGAGCAGCAGGTGGACTTTGGCGACAAGGCCCGCCAGTGGGCGCCTCTGGCCTTTGTGTACCTGCTCTGGATCGCCGTCTTCACCAGCGCCCAGATGCTGCTCAACAGCACCATCGAGGAGAAGTCGAGCCGCATCGTCGAGGTGCTGCTCTCCTCGGTGGACGCGGCCGAACTGATGGCCGGCAAGATCGCTGGCACCGCGGCCTCCGGGCTGACGGTGGTGGGATCCTGGTCGGTGTTCATCAGCCTGGCCGTGGCCATCGTCCCCGGCCTGCTGGGCGCCTCGGCCATAGCGGTGGCCCAGATCATCGTCAATCCCTTCTACCTGTGTTCCTTTGTGGTCTATTTTGTTCTGGGCTATCTCTTTTACGCGGCCCTGCTGGTGAGTATTGGCTCCTTGTGCAACAGCCTGCAGGAGACCCAGAATCTGATGATGCCGGTCTTGGTGCCGATGATGATCCCCCTCTTCGCCATGGTGCCAGTAGGCCAGGACCCCAACGGTCTGCTGGCCCGGGTGCTCTCCTTCATCCCGCCCTTCACTCCCTTTGTGATGATGAATCGGGCGGCCGGCCCGCCGGCACCCTGGGAGTACCTGGCCACCGCCCTGCTGATGGTGGCATCCATCGCCCTGGCCACCCGGGCAGCGGCCAGGATCTTCCGCATCGGAATTTTGATGACGGGCACGCCGCCCCGGCTGCGCGAGATCTGGAAGTGGTTGCGGACCGGGGAAGCGCGCTAGACCGGCAAGATACAGGAAGTCTCGTCGAAAGAAGCCGCGTTCACTTGCCGGCCCACGGCGTGGATGGCCCCATAAACTCGTTGGCCTCGGTGGTGAGAATGGTGCAGGACAGGAGCTGCGAGCCATCTGGCGACTGCCACTCCTCCCACAGCCCGGCCGGAGCCAGCAGCGACTCGTCGAGGGTATGGATATAGGTGGGGATGCGCTCCACGCCCTCCTGCCGCCACTCGTAGAAACCACTGGCCGGGATCAGGCAGCGCCGGCGCTTGAGCGCGCTTTTGTAGGAGGGCTTCTCGGCCAGGGTCTCGGCGCGGGCATTGATCATGCGGTTGCCGATCTTGGGGTCCTTGACCCAGGAGGGCACCAGCCCCCACTTGCAGGCGTCGAGGCTGCGCGCCCCGCGCTGCCGCACCACCGCCACCGGCTGGGAAGGGGGCGATGTTGTAGCGGGGTTGCAGTTCAAAGGAGACCTGCTCGACGCCGAAATGTTCGCTCACCTCGGCGGTGGTGTGGTGGAGGACAAAACGGCCGCACATGACCTGCCCTCCTAGTACATGTTCTCGGGATTGGTCACCGGACACCAGCGCGCCGCAAAGAGCGCATCTAACAGAACTCGTTGGGATTCGGGTGTGGCCAGCCGGCGCAGGGCCACCCCGGCAAAATAGCGCACGTAGCGGTCCTCGTCTTCCAGCGTCTCCAGCAGCAGAGGGATGGCCGCCTCGGCGGGCTGGCCGATCTTGGCCAGGGCCAGGCAGGCGTTGTGGCGCACCCGCAGATCCGGGTCGCGGATATGATCGATCAGGGCCGGCAGCGCCGGGGCCGCAGCCGGCCCCACCCGCCCCAGGGCCTCGGCGGCGTGGCGGCGCACCCGCGGGTGGTCGTCGGCCAGCAGACGGGCCAGCCCCGGCACGGCTGCCTGCGCCGCAGCGCCCATATTGCCCAGGGTATCGGCGGCCATGGCCCGCACCCCCCAATGCGCGTGTTCCAGCAATCCCCGCAGCGGGGCGACCGCCGGCTGGCCCAGGACCGCCAGCGCCAGGCCGGTAGCGCAGGCCGGCGGATTGCTGCCGCGCGGATTGCCCGGCATCTTGTCCCACAGGTGTTCTGCTCCAGCGGCAGCTTCAGCCTCCAGCGCCTGCACCAGGGCCGGCAGCACCGCTTCTCCGCAGGCCGCCACCTGATAGGCAGCACGCAGGCGCTCCAGTTGTTCTCCTTCGCGCAGTTGATCCAGCAGTGCAGGAGAAGGCACCCGACCGCTGCCCGCGCCCAAGGGGAGGCCACCCCGCAGCCAGTTCCACACCTCGGCGTGAATCCCCTCCAGCTCCCCCGCTCCGGCCGGCCAGGACCCGCCGCCGTGATCCCACGCCGCTGTCTGCGGCTCGCTCAGGCGCTCGAAGACAAATTTGAGCATGTAGCGCTTGCGCTCGCTGCTGTTGGCCGTGGCCCGGTGCCAGGCGTCGTAGTGGACGATGGCCACGGTGCCGGCCGGTCCGCACAATCCCAGCTCGGTCTCGGTGGTCAGCGCTGGATTGTCGCTGGAGATGTGGTGGTGGTAGTGCCGGCCCGGCAGGGTGCCGGTGGGCCCCATATCGGGGGTGACTTCCTGTGGGTAGTAGAAGGCGAAGACCCAGCGCGGCCGGGGCTGGCGGAGGATCTCGTCGAAGACATAGTTGTCCTTGTGCCAGTTCTGGCCCTTGCTGCCGGGCGGATTGAGGTGGCAGTGGCGGTGGGGGTTCATCACATAGTCGGGCCCCAGGAGGCTGATCAGGGCACCCAGGACCGCCGGGTGGTCGTACACGTGCTGGATCTGGGGTATACGCGGCAGGATGTTATTCCCCGGATTCTTCTCCTTTTCGAACACCGCCTCGATGCGCTGGTAGATCTCCTGGTTGAGCGGGACGGGGAAATCCGCCTGCACGTTGAGGTACCCCTCGCGGATGAATTGAGCCATCTGGGCGTCGTTGAGCAATTGCGGTTTGGCGGCCATCGCTTCCCTTCCTCACGAATTTGACAAGAGATAAAACACCTCGGTGCGCAGCTGTTGCGGGTCGTCGTTCCAGTGCCCGTATACCTCCCAGTTGGGGCCGGAAGGGTACTCGCCCCCGTAAAGTACCCCGACCGCACCTCCTGTCAAAGCTGAAATTTCCGCCCTTCCGCCCGCCGCACCGCTGCCTGGATGGCGACCTACGGGGAACCTATGTTCCCCGCCTCACTGCAACCTTCTCAAGGCAGGTGATTGATGGTCCGCAATACCGGCAACGCCCATCCTCTCCCCGGCACCGCCCCCCTCGAATGGCAAGGAGACCTGGCCGCGCGTATGGTGGAAAGTCTCCACCGTTACCTGCTGCGCCAGACCGAGGCGGCCCCCGCCCGGCGGACAAAACGCTGGAAAACAGGAGACCGCGCCGTGGCGGCCAAACGCCGGGAACTGTGTCGCCTGATCGGCGCCGCCGACCAGCGCCTGCCCGCTGCCCTGCAACTGCTCTCCGACCCGGCCCACCCCGGCCCCTTGGCCCAGTGCCCGGAATACCAGGTCTGGGCGGTGCGCTGGCCGGTGTTCAAAAACGTCGAGGGCGAGGGGCTGCTCCTGCGGCCAACCGGGCGGATCAGGGCCAGCGTCGTCGCCCTGCCCGACTGCGACTGGCCCCCGGAGCAACTGGCCGGCCTGGAGCCTGGAGTGTCGCCCCGCGCCCAGTCCGCCCGCCGACTGGCTGAAAGCGGCTGCCAGGTGCTGGTGCCCTGCCTCATCGACCGCAGCGACACCCACTCGGGCAACCCGGCCATTCGCATGACCAACCAGCCCCACCGCGAATTCATCTACCGGGCGGCCTTTGAGCTGGGCCGGCACCTCATCGGCTTCGAGGTGCAAAAGATTTCGGCTGCCCTCGACTGCCTAACCGCCGATGGCCAACCCCTGGGCGTGATCGGCTACGGCGAGGGCGGCCTGTTGGCCCTGTACGCGGCAGCGTTGGACACCCGCATCCGCGCAACTGCGGTGTCGGGCTACTTCGGCCCGCGCCAATCCCTCTGGCAGGAACCCATCTACCGCAACGTCTTTGGCCTGCTCGAAGAATTCGGCGACGCCGAACTGGCCGCGATGGTGGCCCCCCGCGCCCTCTGCGTGGAGCACTGTCCTCATCCTCAGATTACTGGCCCACCCCCGGTCACCCCGCAGCGCAGCGGCGCGGCTCCGGGCGGGATCGAGACCCCCACAGCAGCAGCGGTGGCTGCCGAATTCGAGCGGGCCTGTCGCTTGGCAGACGGCAGACACACCTTCTCGCTCTTCGCCAGCACCCTGTCTGGCAGCGATGCCCTCTTGGCCCGCTTCCTGGGCTACCTGGGCATCAGGGGCCGGCTCAAGACCCAGGCCGGCAAGGTGCGCCGCCTAGCCGCCCTGCCCGACCCAGCCACCCGCCAGCAGCGGCAGTTCCACCAACTGGTGGACCACACCCAGGAATTGCTGGCACAGGCCGAGTTCCGCCGCCGCGACTTCTGGTCCAAAGCCGATGCCACCACCACCCAAAGCTGGCAGCAGTCCTGCCACTGGTACCGCAACTACCTTTCAAAGGAAGTCATCGGCGAGTTGCCGCCCTCGCGCATGGCCCTCAATCCCCGCACCCGCCTGGTGTACGACGAGCCCAAGTACCGCGGTTACGAAGTGGCACTCGACGTGTACCCAGACGTCTTTGCCTATGGCATCCTGCTGGTCCCCAAGCATATTCCTCCCGGTCAAAAACGCCCGGTGGTGGTCTGCCAACACGGTCTGGAGGGCCGGCCCCAGGACCTGGCCGATCCCAAGGTCGAGAGTCCCTATTACCACCGCTATGCCTGCCGGCTGGCCGAACAGGGCTTTGTCACCTTCTCCCCCCAGAACCCCTATATCGGCGGCGAGACCTACCGGGTGCTGCAGCGCCTGGCCAACCCCCTCAAGCTCTCCCTCTTCTCCTTCATCGTGCGCCAGCACCAGCGCATCCTCGAATGGCTTTCCAGCCTGCCCTTTGTCGACCCCCAACGCCTGGCCTTCTACGGCCTCAGCTACGGGGGCAAGACCGCCATGCGGGTGCCGGCCATCCTCGAGCAGTATTGCCTCTCGATCTGTTCGGCCGATTACAACGAGTGGATCTGGAAGAACGTCTCGACCCGCCATCCCTACTCCTACATGTTCCACGCCGAGTACGAGATGCCCGAGTTCGACCTGGGCAACACCTTCAACTATGCGGAGATGAGCTGGCTGATCTTCCCGCGCCCCTTCATGGTGGAACGCGGCCACCACGACGGGGTGGCCCCCGACGAATGGGTGGCGTACGAATTCGCCCGCACCAAGCGGCGTTATGTCTTGTCGGGATTGGGGGAAAGGGCGGAGATCGAGTTTTTCGACGGCCCCCACACCATCAACGGAAAAGAAACCTTCCGTTTTCTGGAGGAACAGCTCAACTGGGGAGGGGCTGAAGCTGGCCGGGCGAAACGAGGTGATAGCGCGAAGCGCAGGCCGGACAAACCAACTCCTCGCCGCTCTGGACGAGTTTGACGGCGCAGCGACACACCCAGCCCGACTGGCGGGCCGGCACCCCGTGCATCAGGGCATAGGCTGGCACGTCGTGGGTGACCACGGCCCCGGCCCCCACAAAGGCGTAGGCGCCGATGGTCACTCCGCAGACCACGGTGGAATTTGCCCCCAGGGTGGCCCCCTCGCACACCAAGGTGGGCCTGAATTCGGCCTTGCGCTCGACGAAGGCCCGCGGATTGATCACGTTGGTGAAGACCATGGATGGCCCGCAGAAGACCCGGTCTTCCAGGGTCACCCCTTTGTACACCGAGACGTTGTTCTGGATCTTGCAGCCCTCGCCGATAACCACGTCGCGGTCGATGTACACGTTCTGGGCCAAGATGCAGTTGCGGCCGATGCGCACCCCGGGCATGAGGTGGGAGAAATGCCACACCTTGGTGCCCTCGCCGATCTGGCTGGGGCCGTCGACGCAGGCGGTGGGATGCACAAAATAGCCGGGGTCTGTTGGCATGGAGGTCTGCGCCCTATCTTAGAGATCGGAGATTTTTGCGAATATACGACCGTCTCGCTGTTTGAGCCAGCGAGTTGTCCCGAGGAGGCCCTGAAATGAAACTGGTGAGCTATACCCGGCACAAGGAATCCTTCATCGGCGCCGTGGTTGCCGGAGACCGTATTGTCGTGGATCTGGCCGCCGCCGATCACGCCCTGGCCCGCAAAGAGAAACGCAAGGCCCATGCCTTCTTCACCGACATGCTCACCTTGCTGGAAGCCGGCCCCAAGGGGCTGATGGCCACCCGCAAGGCCGTGAACCTGGCCGTCGAGCGCCTGGGTGACCAGTCCAAGGCCGATGGCAAACTCAGCCATCCCATAAGCCAGATCCGGCTGCGCGCCCCCGTCCCCTGCCCGCGCAAGATCTTCTGCCTGGCGGGCAACTATCAGGAGCACATCGAAGAGGGCGGCGCGAAGATGCAGGCCCAGGATCGGGAAACCCCGCGCATCTTCATGAAGCCCCCCAGCACCACCGTCATCGCCCCCGACGAGGCCATCCTCATCCCGCCGGTAGCCCGCGCCATCGACTGGGAGGGGGAACTGGCGGTGGTCATGGGCCGCCGCGCCAAGGGAATCAAGGCCGCCGAAGCCCTCAAACACGTGGCCGGGTACACGGTGATGAACGACGTGTCCGAGCGCAAGCTGCTGATCAAACCCCGCAGCGAGAGCCGGCCGCGCGACGAGTGGTTCGACTGGCTCAATGGCAAGTGGCTCGACACCTTTGCCCCGCACGGCCCCTGGATCCTCACCGCCGACGAGATCCCCAACCCCCAGGCGCTGGAGATCAGCACCTACGTCAATGGCCAGCGCCGGCAGCACAACAGCACTGCCCAGATGCTCTATTCGGTGGCTGATATCATCGAATACATCTCGGCCATCATCACCCTGGAGCCGGGGGACCTGATCAGCACCGGCACCATCGCCGGGGTGGGCGCCACCACCGGCGAATTCCTCAAGCCGGGAGACCGGGTGGAGATCGAGATCTCGCGCATCGGCGTGCTGCGCAACAAGGTGGCGGCCAGCAGAAAGTGAGTTTAGCCCCTGCAGCTCAGGGAGAGGGCGAGGCGACCGCCTGGAACCCGGCCTTCATCGCCCTCTGTCTGGTCTCCCTCCTGAGCGGCTTCCTCTCCGCCCCCTTCATGGCCCTCTTCCCAGTCTACGTCGAGGCCGACCTGGGAAGGATGCCGCTCTTCACCGCCAACCTCAGAGCCCTGATGCTGATGCTGGGCGGCTTTTCGGCCTTGGTAGGCGGCCGCCTCTGCGATCTTTTGGGCCTGAAGCGCACCCTGATGGTGGGGCTGCTGGGGGGCATCCTCAACGGCTTCGTCTTCCACAGCGCCAGCCCCTGGGCCCTCTTCCTGCTGGTCTTCCTCATCGGTTTTACTACTGGCCCCTGGACCACTGCCGGCCAGAGCTACCTGATCAGCTCGGTCCGGCCTGCCCAACTAGGCATGGGCGGGGCCTTCTATTTCCTCAGCGGTAACCTGGGCAACGCCCTGGGCAGCCTGGTCACCGGGGTGCTCAAGGAGACCTGGTCTTACCAGCAGCTGGGCACCCTGATGAGCGCCGGCATGGCCGGGGTGTGCCTGCTGGCCCTCTGGCTACTGCCCTCCACCGCTGCGGCCCGCTCCCACGAGGGGTTAGCCCTGCGCGCCGTGTACCTGCCCCTGCTGCGCCAGAACACCGTGCGCCTGCTGATCGGGCTGCGCCTCTTTATCAACTCCTGCTGGGGCATGACCACCCTGCTCCTGCCCCTGCTGGTCTACCGGGTGAGCCACAGCGAATCCATGCCGGCCTACTATGCCTCGGTGTCCCTGGCGGTGGCTGCCGGGGGCCAGTTGCTCACCGGGGTGCTGCGCGACCGCTACGGCCGACTCTGGCCCCTGCTGGTCTCGGGGGCCGGCTTCACCCTGTGCGGTGTCGGGGTGGGCCTGTGGTGGGATTCCCTGCCGGCCCTCTTTGCCTTTGGCACCGGGCTGACGGCCACGGCCTGGGCCATCTCGACCTTGGTGCCCTCGCTGATCAACGAGGTGGCCGGCCCCCAGGAGAAGAGCCGGCTGGTGGGGCTGCTCCACCTGGTGTGGAGCACGGCCATGGTCACCGGCAGCCTCCTGGGAGGAACCCTGGTCGAAATCGACCCAGGACTACCCTTTCTGGGCGGCGCTCTGCTGGCCGCCGGCGGCACCCTCTGCGCCTGGCTGCTGTGCCGACGCCTGGACAGCATTCCCCGCTGAGCTTACCCTTTTTTCATGCTGAAGACCCCCCTGCTGCTGGTGACTCTGGCCCACTTCCTGGTGGACACCTACGCCACCATGCTCGCCCCTATCCTGCCCCTGATCAACGAACGCCTGCACCTGAACCTGGCCTATGCCGGCCTGCTGGGCACCATCGTCTCCCTGTGCAATCTGAGCCAGCCGCTGATGGGTATGTGGGCCGACCGCATGCGGCGGCGTCACTTGGTGGTCTTTGGCCTACTGCTCTGCGCCCTCTTCAACCCGCTCTTGGGCCTGGCCCCCACCTATATGTCCCTGGTAGCCATCCTGGCCGTGGGCGGCATGGGGGTGGCCGCCTTCCATCCCCAGTCCTTCTCCCTGGCCGGCGAGTTGAGTGGCGAGCGGCGCTCCTTTGGCCTGGCCCTCTTCATCTTTGGCGGCACCCTGGGGCTGGGCCTCACCCCGCTGTGGGTGCCTTTCTGCGTCGACCGCTTCGGCCTGGAGAGCCTGGTCCTGGCGGCCCTGCCAGGCGTGGTGGCGGTACTCCTGCTGCTCAAGTTCTCCCCCCTCGACAACCCCAATACCTCTCGGCGAGTCCTCTCCCTGCGCGAGAGCCTCAACGGCCAGGGTTTTCCACTGCTGGTGATCACCGTGGTGGTCATCCTGCGCTCCATCACCGGTTTGGGCTTCGGTTTCTACCTCACCGTGCTGGGCAAGGAACGCGGGTTGTCGCTGGTGGCCGGCAGCATCCCCCTGGGCATCTACAACATGGCCGGAGTGGTGGGCGGCCTAGTGGCCGGGTACCTGGCTGACCGTTTCAACCCCCGCGCCCTGGTCTGGAGTTCGCTGCTCTTCTGCGTCCCCTTCCTCTACGCCTTCCTCTACACCGAGGGCTGGTCCAGTTATCTGATGTTAGTGCTGGGCGGGGGCCTGCTCTTGTCTTCCAACTCGATCCTGGTGGCCATGGCCCAGGAGTTGGCGCCCCAGAGTTCGGGGCTGGCCTCTAGCCTGCCCCTGGGTTTCAGTTGGGGTCTGGCCAGCCTCACCCTGCCCTTTATTGGCCACTTGGCCGACCAGATCGGCGTCGCCCGCACCCTGGAATACCTCTGCTTCCTGCCGCTGCTGACCGCGGCCCTTTCCCTGCTCTTGCCAGGCAAAACGAGGAGTCAGATCTGATGGCCAACCCCTTGCTGATCCTCTCCCCCGAACAGAAACGTTTCTTCGACGACCAGGGCTATCTCCACCTCAAAGGCTTCTACTCGGCAGTTGAGATGGACCAGATGCGCCGGCAGTTCCACGACCTGGTAAGCGACACCGAGGGCCGGCCCAAGAACATGAGCTACGCCTTCATGGAAATCCCTGCCGGATACCAGCCCGATCCCTTCAATCCCAAAAACGTGGCGGGCATGATGGATCAGACCCAGGCCAACGACTACTGGTTCGACCAGTTTACCGAGCCGCGCATCGTCTCGGTGATGGCCGACCTGCTGGGTCCGGACTTGGACTTCCACAATGGCAAGATCCGCAACAAACCTCCCGGCTTCGTCAACACCCAGGGCTGGCACCAGGATTGGCCCTACGAGCGCCACAGTCGGCCCGACCTGGCCGCGGCCCTCACCTATCTGGACCCCACCGATTTCGAAGCCGGCGCCACTGAGGTGCTGCCCGGCTCCCACCTGCGGGGGGAATGGCCTACCAAGGACAAATACACCATCGACGACGAGCTGGTGCCTGCCAGCGATGGTGTGGTGGCCAAAGCCGAGATCGGCGATGTCGTCGTCATCCACGTGTTGACAGTACACCGGGCCGGCCACAACTATACCCCGCGGGGCCGCCACGCCATCATCAACGAATACAAGAGCGCCGCAGCCATCGACCAGTGGAACAACCGCTGCGCCTTTGCCGGCCTGCCCCTGACGCGAGGGGGCCGGCTGCTGCTGCCGCGCGTACACCGCACTGCCTGAGGAGAAAATCATGCACGAAGAATGGAGACCCATCTACACCGCCCTGGTCTGCGACATCATGGACCAACTGGGCCACCGCGACCAGGCCCTGATCCCCGAAGTGCGTCCCAGCCGGTCGGACACCTGGTTCGCCGGGCCGGCCCTCACCCTCGACGCCTATGCCACCAGCGAACACCTGGCCGATCCCTACGGCCAGATCTTTGCCGCCTACGATCAGATGAAAGGGGGCGAGGTAGTGGTGCTGGCTACCAACGGGGAGTTGCGCTCGGGGATCTGGGGGGAATTGCTCTCCACCGCCGCCGCCGCGCGCGGGGTGAAATCCGTAGTCACCGACGGCCTGGTGCGCGACATCCGCCAGATGGACCAGATGGGCTTTGGCTGCTGCTGCCGCGGTTATTCCCCGCTCGACTCGGCAGGGCGCTGCGTGGCCAAAGCGGTCAACGTGCCGGTGCGCTGTGGCGGGGTGCTGGTGCACCCGGGCGACTTTGTGCTAGTCGACGTCGACGGGGTGGCGGTGATCCCCGCCGCCCTCAAGGACGAGGTCTTCCGCAAGTCCGTGGAGAAATTGGAAGGCGAAAACACCGTGCGCGACGAGTTGGCCGCCGGCCATTCCCCGCGCGAGGTTTTCGATAAGTATGGGATTTTGTAGGGAGCCGTTCGAGGCCTGAATACCCCTCGTACATTCAATTTTGACTTTTCCACAAAAGGGCGGTATCTTGAGAGCCTCTAAAAAGCAAACTACGCCAAAGCGTAGGACGCAAAGGCGCGGGTCCTCGTCTGATCGACCTCGGGAGGGGTAGGGTTTAGGGACAAAGAGGCCAGTCCGTACAAGACAGCCGCACTGCCGAAGAGAAGGTCTTTGGTGGGGCGGTTTTTTTGTTGCTGTACGGCAGCACGAGCCCTCAGGACGCGTGTCCCAGGCTTTCACCGGGAAAGGTGGTGGTGGGTTATCACCCGAAAGCTACAGGTCCAGGGGACTGCGTACGGCCAGGCCCCCGCGATTGAGCACATGGGTGTAAATCATGGTCGTGCTCACATCGTTGTGGCCGAGTAATTCCTGCACCGTGCGGATGTCGTAACCCGCTTCCAGCAGATGGGTTGCGAAGCTATGCCGAAAGGTGTGGCAGTGGATTGGTTTGGCAATGCCGGCCATCCGCGCGGCCACGCGCAGCGCTTTTTGCACACCGGTTTCGTGCAGATGATGCCGCCTGACGGTTCCGGTCTCGCTTTCCCGGTACAGCCGGGTGGCCGGGAACACGTATTGCCAGCTCCATTCCCAGTCCGCGCCAGGGTATTTGTGGGCCAGCGCGTAAGGCAACGCCACCCGGCCGTACCCCCGGGCCAGATCCTTTTCGTGGATCAGGCGGGACCGCAGCAACTGGTTCTGAAGACTGTCCCTGAGAAGCTGGGGTAACATGGTCACCCGATCCTTCATGCCCTTGGCATCGCGGATCACCAGCTGATTCAGTCCGAAATCGATATCCTTCACCCTCAACCTAAGGCCTTCCATCAAGCGCAATCCGCAGCCGTACAGCAACTGGACCACGAGTTGTGGCTGACCAGACATCGCCGCGATGACCGGGTGCACCTCCTCACGGGTCAAAACCGTGGGAAGACGCGCCGGACGCCTTGCCCGAACCGCATCGATGGCACCATCCAGCTCGACCTGAAGCACGTTTCGGTAGAGAAATAGAATCGCATTGAACGCTTGGTTCTGTGTTGCTGCTGCTACTTTGCGGTCCTGGGCCAGATAGGTGAGATAGGCTTCGATCTCGGCTTTTCCCATCTCCCTTGGGTGCCTCTTGCTGTGGAATAAGATGAAGCGCTTGATCCAGCCGACGTAAGACTTTTCCGTCTTGCGCGAGTAATGCTTGAGCTGGATGACCTCGCGAACTTGGTCGAGCAACTTCTTGGCCGGCCTTTGGACAGGGGATCGAGGGATTGGCATCGGTTTTCCTGGGTATGGCAAAACCTGGGAGGTTCTGGGAAGTACTGTAAACACCTGCGCGAAGGAAAATACACACCGGTTTTTCAGAGGAAGGCACGGATCTCGTTGAAAATATGCGGATTAGGAGCCTGCGCCTACAGTTCTCAGCAGTACAGACGCAATAAACGCGCCAGAAGCAGAGCTTCGCCGCGTCGAATGGGATACCCACAAATACAGACCGCGTCCAATGGATTACCTGCGCTTATTGGCGGGGTGTAGTGGGTTACCTGGGGATGTAGGCCGCTCAAGTAGAAGTTATACGACATTGGCAGTTTGGTGGTTGAAAGGAGGAGTAGTTGAACCGGCCCAAAGGAATACTGCTCATCGGCCATCCGCTCAGGTGGAGTTGGAGTTCTGGAAAGCATCGATGCACTATTCTGCTGAGCCCAGCGTTGTTGAAGCCCTTGCCATCTTGAAGTCCTAGGGTCTCAAAATGGGGGTGGTCAGCAATTCCCCCTTTTCTGGTTCCGTGCTATCCTGGGAGCTTCAGCAGCAGGGGTTACTGGCCGGGATGGACTTTGTCCTATCGAGTGCAGATTGTGGTCTTCAGAGGCCTCATCCTCTGCTCTTCTCTTTGGGGGTTTGGCCGTTGGGTCTATCTGCTTCGGAAGTATGGTTCATCGGTGATACGCTGGACTATGATGTGCTGGGCGCGCTCCAGGCAGGGTTGTGGGCTGTTTGGTACCATCGCCCTCATCGCCAGGGCGGAGGGGTGGTGCCTGATGCGGAGGTGGGCAGTTGGGAGGAGTTTAGTGCGTTGGTTCAGCGCTACCTGAACTGAAGAACCGCAACCACCGCGTCTGCCCGGAGAGTGCGGTAACTTTGAGAGGTCCGGCGTCACTCTGAAAGACTGAGGGTGTCGTATAACAACGCGCAGCACCGGACACCGCCGCTTCGCGGCGGTTCCCTCGCTCCGCTCGGTGCCGGTGAGCGCGAGCGTTCGGCCTCGGAAAGAATTGACAAGGGATATCCAGTCGGCTATACTTCGGATATCCAAAGGAGGCATCCACATGGTGACAAGAATTCAGAAATGGGGGAACAGTCAAGGTTTGCGCCTTGCCAAGCGGCTCCT
>CAMAVQ010000060.1 GCA_945861755.1 Gemmatimonas phototrophica | reverse complement strand
TCCCGAACGCTTTGTCCGCGGCAAGCCTGCCGTCCAGCAACTGCCTGCGGCGGTCTGGATCAACAAACCTGATCGCGACCGTCCCACCGCAACCGATGCTACACTAAATGCAACACCCGAGTTGTCTCAAAGTCCTTGACACATACCGTACCCCTGTATTTGTCAATCTTTTTCTGGCCGGAAAAACAGGGGGTTTTCGCCGGTCAACTACCCCTGCCAGTATCGCGGCGGCAGGCGCGGGCGCAGGGCGCGGAAGAAGCGCTCCAAGTCCGGCGACTGCTCGAGTGGCAGACGCACCTCCCGGCCTTCCTGGGCCGACAGATAGCCCGCGGCGATGACCTCGACCACGGCCCGCCCGCTCTCACCGGGGGTGAGTGGCTGGCGGCCTTGGCGCACACACTCGACAAAATGGTCGAGTTCTACCTTGTACTGGCCGAACTGTCGACCTTCTTCCAGCCAGTTGGCGCTGAAAGGAGGCTGGTGGTTCTCGCGCAAGCGGCCGTAGCGGTGCAGGTAGAGTTCGTAGGGGGTGGTGTACTGCCACACTCCGGAGGCGTGGCGCAATTCTATGGTTCCCGTTTCTCCGAAGATGAGGTAGCGCTCCTCGTTTTCGCGGTGGGCAAAAGTAGTGCACTGGTGGGTACTGCGCACCCCAGAGGCATGGGTGCAGATCACGTTGTACTCGGTCTCCACCTCCCAGTGGGGCTCGCTGATCTCGAAGCTGGCCATCACCGAAGACACCGGGCCGGCCCACCAGTGGGCCAGATCCACGCTGTGCGAGCCGTGATCCTGCCAGTGCCCCCCCCAGGTGCGCAACTGGCCCCGCCATTGAGGGGCAAAGGTGGCGCTCTCGTTGCCACCCCAGTCCCAGTTGTGGCGGATGGCCATCACCTGGCCGATGGCCCCCTCCTCCAGCAGTTGGGCCACCTGGAGCATGGACCGGTTGAAGCGCTTCATGAAGGCCACCATCAGCACGGTGCCGGCCTGGCGATGGGCTGCGATGATCTGGTCGCACTCGTCCGGGGTGCGGGCCATCGGTTTTTCCAACAACACATGCACCCCGCGCCGGGCACAGGCCAGGGCCAGCTCTGCGTGGGCAAACACCGGCGCGGCAATTAGGGCCGCGTCCACCTGCTCTCGATCCAAACACTCCTCCAGGGTGCGGTACCCCTTGGGAATGCCGTACTGATCGAGGGCCTCGGCCAGCGCCGCCTCGCTAGAGTCCACCGCCGCCACCACCTCCAATCCTTCGACAAAAGGCAGCACCGCGCCAAAACTGACCTTCAGGCAGTGGCCACACCCTACAAAAGCCAGACGCACCGGCGCGGCCATCTCAGCCTTCCTCCACGATGGCCACAGCCCGCACCGGCGAACCGTCCCCCTCGCGGATCTTAAGCGGCAGGCAGATCAGTTCCACCTCTTCGGGCAGTTGTCCCAGGTTGGTGAGCAATTCGATGATGGTGGGCGGCATTTCGGCGTCGAAAACCGTGGCGTGCTGGTCGAGCAGGGCATTGACGCTGGGCATGTCCACCCCGATCAGGCCCACCTTGCGGTCCCGCAGCCAGGCCAGGGTTTCTAGATGCAGCTTGGGCGCTTTTTGCTGGTCGAAGTAGGTGGAGTTGTCCTGCTCCCAGAAGCGGTCCCAGCCGGTATGCACCAAAAGCCGGCTGCCCTCCCCCAACTTGCCGGCCAGGTGCGCCAAATCGGCGACCATGATCCACGGATCGCCGAACCCTTTGTGGGGCAGATGGACCACACTGGCCCTGCCCACATACCGCTCCAGAGGCACCTCGTCCAGGGAGGGCCGGCCCGTTCTCAGATGTTTGGGCGCGTCGCAGTGGGTCCCCGCGTGGCCGGCCATGTACAAGACCTTCATGTTCATCTGTTCGACTGCCCCGTAGTTGCGGCCAATGGTGAAGTAGTCGGCAATGACCGTCTTGGGCTCGGGCGACCAGATGGGGGCACCCGTGTACAGGGGTAGGGTCAGGTCAATCAGCTTCCTCATGCTCGGCTCTCCTCAGTCTTGTTGCCGCGCGTCTCAAGTTTTGCCAGGGTGGCCCGATCCCCGGTGTAGTAGAGGGCCGTGGATCTGGGGGGCAGCACCACCTCGAATTGGCCGGTATGGCGGCCGACCACGGTCTTGCTGAAGAGTTCGCAGACCACCTCTGCCGGCTGGGGCAGGGCAAAGCGCCGTGAACCGCCGGCCACGGTGTGTACTCCCAACAGTTGTGGACTGGCATAGAGCACGTCGCCGGCCTCGCTGTACAGATGTACCCCGGCAAAGCGGGCCAGGCCGCGCAAGACCGGGGCGGGGAGATTGGGCGCGGCGCAGTACACCGAGGTCCACTCCGGAAAGGTTTTTATTCCTAGTCCCGGCTTGCAGCGGCCCTGGGAATAGACCACCTGTCCCAGGATTTCGGCTTCGGGATCTTCTAGATGGAAAACCGGGCCCAGGGGGGTGTTGGTCCCCCAGCACAAATCCTGGGACAGGCCCTGGGTAATGGGGTGGTCGAAGCGGGTGAGGTGCAAGAGCGGGCCCCAGGGATGGTCCCCCTTGCCGAACTGAAAACCCGTCAGCTCGCGCATGTGGTCCAGCGAGAGATTCTCGGCGATGTACCCCGGGGCATACAGCCACAGGGCCACCTGGCCCCGGCGCCGCAGCACCGCGGCCAAGGCCCGCCGCCGCTGGGCGCTCAGCCGAAAGGCGTTGAGGAAGATATAGAGTTTATACTCGGGAAGTTTTCCCTCGCACAGGTCCTCCAGCAGATAGGTGTCGAAGGGCGCGCCCAGGCGCGGCAGGCCCCACAGGCGCTGCTGGAAGATCAGGGGCAGATCCAGGTCGTTGCGCACCGTCTCATAGAAAAAGCTCTCGTCATCCAGGATGAGGGCGATCTGGGCGCTGGGCCGGCGGTCTAGGTGCAGGGCAAAATCGCCCAACTCGGCAAAGCGCTGCAGCAGGGGTTGCAGGGCCGGATCGCGGCTGGGGTCGATGCTGGAATACCACCAGATCCCCTGACCGCGGCTGAGGGCCTGGGCGAAATTGCGCTGGAGCACCGCGGTGGTGTCCTGGAGGGTGTGGAGCCGCCCGTAGTCCTCGGTGTCCTCGTCCAGATGGATGCGGGTGTCGTCCTCGATGATGCAGAGTTTGCCGTGGTGGCGCAGCGAATCCACCGGGGACATCGCCGCCCCTTCCCCGCCGATGCCGCGAAATCCATAGCCATAGGGACTAACCAGAAAATCCACCCACTCGGAGCGCAGCACCCGGCGCAACCCCAGGTGGCCGCTGCGCTGGTAGGTGGAATATTCGCTCTGAGCGCCCACGCCGAAAAAGCTCTTGTTCCAGGCCAGTTCCATCAGGTAGCCGTAGAAGGCCCCGGCCATGGCCCGGCCGCCGGAAGCCTCCTTGACCGCCCGGCAGAAGCCGATCACTCGGTCGCCGCACAACTCGGCCAGGCAGCGGTAATAGTCGATCACCTGCTGCTCGCGGGCCGGGTCGCGGAAGGTGAAATGGGTGGTCTGAAGCTGGGCGGCGGGGGCGGGCACCTGGGCGGTGTCAAAGGAAATCTGAATATCATTCCACGCCGCCCTCAGCAGGGTGGTATCCTCCTGGTACTGGCCCCGCAGCCAGTTCTGAAAATGGCGGCGCATGGGAGGGCTGTAGTCGCCGCAGACCTCGTCCATGGACATGTCCCCGCAGACCCATTCACCGGTATCGCCGGCCCCCAACTGATAGGCGATGACCCGCTCTTCCAACCCCTGCTGCCGGAGGGCGGCCACGTACGCCCGCAGAAAATCCTCGGCCTGGGCCCGCCAGATCTCGGACGCATAGGATTGGGCCAGGTACGGCCCTTTCTCCGCCGCCGAGGACTGGGCGCACTCTTCTGGGTACAGGGTCTGCCACCAGGGCGGCATGCGCAGGTGTATACGCAGGTGAAAGCGGGCCTCGGGATCGAGGTCGAGCACCTGGCCGAAGCGGGCGGTCAAGGAGGAGAAATCATAGGGGCTGTCCTGCCCCTGGCGCGGCCCGCACCACTCTGGGGGCCTCCCGTAGGTGCCCACGTCGAAGGTGTGGAAATGAATACCGGCCAGCGCGTACCCCCTGGCCGCCGGGCCCTGCTCAAATTCGGTCTCAGTGGGCCCACTAGACCAGAAATAGGCGGGAAAGGTGGGGCGCTGGTCCAAAAACAGGGTCGGCGTGCCCTGGTGTACTGCCACCTGTACCTGAGGCATCGATCGCGCTCCATTTGTTGCATATTGTGCAATGATATTTCTTTATCCGCAACACACAATAACCAAGCAGCGCGGGGAATGTCAAGTTCTTTGTAGGTTGGAGGAGCAGACTTACAAGGAGCACACCGCTTCCCAGCGCTCCGTCTTCCACGACCGCTCGATGGCGTCCTGGACTTCGGCCACGGCCAGCACCGTCGCAAAACCCGGTTCCCCCTGAATCCCGCTGGCGATGGACTGGAGGAAATTGTACGCCTCGATCACCTTCAGGTCCTCGTACCCCAGCCCAATCCCGGCCCCTGGGGAAAAGGCCCCGTGGAAAGGATGGCGGGGGCTGGTCAACACCCGGCGGTACCCCGGATCAATCGCCCCCTCCTCGGCCAGGTAGAGTTCGAATTCATTCATCCGCTCAAAGTTCCACCGGATGGACCCCTGAGTCCCATGCACCTCAAAGCCGATCTCCGACTGGGGTCCCTGGATGATGCGGCAGGCCTCCAGGACCCCGTACGCCCCGCCCTTGAAACGCACCAGCGCCCCCACATAGTCCTCGTTGCTGACCTCCTGCATGGGCCCCCCGCTCTTAACGGCGTAGTGGTCCCCCTGGCCGGGGGTGGCCACCGGGCGCTCCTTGATGAAAGTTTCCTGCTGGCCCACGACCTTGGCCACCGGCCCTGCCAGCATCATCGCCATGTCGATGGCGTGGGACATCAAATCCCCCAGGGCCCCCATGCCGGCCTGTTCCCGCTGGAGACGCCAGGAGAGCACACTGCGCGGGTCGCTGGCATAACCGACAAAGAGCCGGCCCCGGTAATGGGTCAGGGGCCCCAGCTTCCCCTCCCCGATCAACTGGCGGGCCCGCTGCACCGCCGGCGCCCACCTATAGTTGAAGCCCGTGCAGGTGAGCACCCCGGCCTCCTGAGCGGCCCGGGCGATCTGGGCGGTCTCGGCGGGACTGCGGCCCACGGGTTTTTCGCAGAGCAGATGTTTGCCGGCTGCCGCTGCGGCCAGGGCCGTCTCCAGATGCAGATAATTGGGCGCGGTGATGAGCACCACCTGCACCTGGGGGTCTGCTATCACCGCCTGCCAATCCGTGGCGCTGCGGGCAAAGCCAAAACGCTGCTGGGCTTCCCTGGCCCGCGCTGCCACCTCGTCGGCGCAGATGACCAGTTCCGCCTCTAAGGGGCAATCCGGAAAGCGGTCCGCCACGGCGCGGTAGGCACGGCTGTGTACCCCGCCCATCCAACCCATGCCGATGACGCCGATGCCGATTTTGGTCTTTGCCATGTTGCCCTCAGCTCAGGGGGACACAAAGCCGATGCTGCGCGAGATCTTTGCCGCCGCGCTTTTGACCAGCTCGATATAATGGGGGCGCTTCTCCGCGGCCAGCCGGTGGGAAGGGCCGGAGATCCCCACCGCCGCCACCACTTGCCCCTCGCTGTTCTTCACCGGACTGGCCAGGCAGCGGATGCCGGCTTCGTACTCCTGGTCGTCGGCGCCGTACCCCTGTCGGCCCACTTGGACCAGATGGGCTTTCAGGCTCCTCAGGTCCCCCAAAGTCTGTTCGGTATAGCGCTGCAACCCCGCTTCCCTGCCCCACTGCTCCAGTTCTTCGGGGGCCATGCCCGCCAGCAGGACCTTGCCCAGCGAGGAGCAGTGGGCGGGCAGCCGCATGCCGGCATAGGTGTGGATGCGGACCTTTTCTGGGCTGTCCGTCTGGAGCAGGATCACCACCTCGCCCCGGTCGTACACCGCCAGGTGCGCGGTTTCGCGGCTGGCCAGGGCCAATTCCTCCACCGGGACCGCGGCGCTCCGGCGTATATCCAGGTGCTGATTCAGGGCCCCGCTCAATTTCAACAGAGCCAAGCCCAAGCGGTACCGGCCGGTTTCGGGGTCCTGGTCCACATATCCCCGGCGGCGCAGGGTGGCCAGGAGCCGGTGGGTGGTGCTCTTGTCCCAGGGAAAGAGGGCCGCCAGTTTGGCCAGGCTCGCGTCCTTCTCCTCATCCCCCAGGGCTTCGAGGATCATCAGCCCCCGATCGAGGGCCTGGATGAACTGGGGGTGGACCCCGCTGCCGGCCCCCTTTGCCGGGTGTTCCTCTTTCAATGGGTCGCCCGAGTGGCGATTTTGTCGGCGATCATCTGCACCACCTCTTCCACCCCCAAGGCCCCGGGACTCTCGCCGCTGCGCAGGCGCAGGGCCACCTGTCCGGCTTCGGCCTCGCGATCCCCAGCCACCAGCATGTAGGGAATCTTGTGGACCTGGGCCTGGCGGATGCGGTAGTTGAGGGTGTTTTCGCCGTCGAGCTTGGAACGGACTCCCGCAGCCATTAGGCGCTGCTGGACCTGGGTGGCGTACTCCAGATGGCGCTCGGCAATGGGCAGCACCACCGCCTGCATCGGGGCCAGCCAGGGCGGGAAGGCGCCGGCAAAGTGCTCGATCAGCACCCCCACAAAGCGCTCCATGGAGCCAAAGGGGGCGCGGTGGATCATCACTGGCCGGTGGGGTTTGTTGTCCGAACCATTGTAGGTCAGGTCAAAGCGCTCGGGCAGGTTGTAATCCACCTGGACCGTGCCCAACTGCCATTCGCGGCCCACCACGTCCTTGACCACAAAATCGATCTTGGGACCGTAGAAGGCCGCCTCCCCCGGTTCCTCGGTGAAGGGCACCCCCAAGGTGCGCGCCGCCTGCCGGCAGGACTCTTCAGCCCGGTCCCAATTTTCCGGTGCCCCCACGTATTTGCTGCTGTCCGGGTCGCGCAGCCCTACCCGCACCCGGTAGTCGCTCATGCCCAGGGTGCTGAAGATAATCTTGACGATCTCCAGGCAACCCAGCAGTTCGGGACCCACCTGGTCCTCGGTGCAGAAAAGGTGGGCGTCGTCCTGGGTGAAGCCGCGCACCCGGGTCATGCCGCCGATCTCGCCGGACTGTTCCCAGCGGTACACCGTGCCGAATTCGGCCAGGCGCAAGGGCAGGTCGCGGTAGCTGTGGGCCTCCGAGGCGTAGATCTTGATGTGGTGCGGACAGTTCATCGGCTTGAGCAGGTACCCGTCGAGCTGGCCGTCCCTCATCTGATTGGCCAACTCGCTGCACGAGCAGCCCTCCGCCGCCAGCCGCGCCAGATGCTCGTGGGCAATCAGGGGCGGGTACTGGCTGGCCTGGTAGTAGGGGAAGTGGCCGCTGGTGCGGTACAGATCTAATCTGCCGATGTGCGGAGTGTAGACTTGTTGGTACCCTTGTTTGCGCAACTCGCCGGAGATGAACTTCTGCAACTCCTCGCGCACGATGGCCCCATTGGGCAACCACAGGACCAGCCCCTGTCCCACTGCTTCGTCGATATGGAAGAGCCGGAGTTCGCGGCCCAGCCGGCGGTGGTCGCGTTTCTTGGCCTCCTCGATCATGGCCAGGTGGTGGTCGAGGGCCTCCTGGCTGGCAAAGGCGGTGCCGTAGATGCGCTGCAGCATTTTCTTCTTTTCGTCGCCGCGCCAGTATGCGCCGGCCGCACTGAGCAGTTTGAAATGTTTGACCTGGCCGGTGCTCAACATGTGAGGGCCGCGGCACAGATCGACAAACTCGCCATCGCGGTAAAAGGAGAGCTTTTCCCCCTCCTCCAGGTCATCGAGGATTTCCAGCTTGTAGGTTTGCCCCTCTAATAGGGCGCGGGCTTCCTCGCGGGAGACATCGAGGCGCTCGAAGCGGTGGTTCTCCTTAACGACCTTGCGCATCTCCTTCTCGATGGCCTCTAGGTCCTCGGGCGTGAAAGGCCGCTCCACGTCGAAATCGTAATAGTACCCCTCCTCAATGGCCGGGCCGATGGCCAGTTGCGCCCCGGGAAAAAGCCGGCGCACCGCCTGGGCCAGGACATGGGAGAGGCTGTGGCGGTAGATCCAGGCCGCTTCCGGCGCCTCCCAGGGGATCAGTTCCACCTGGACATCGCCCCCTACCTGGGTGTGCAGGTCGATGCGTTCCTCACCCAAACGCGCCCCGATGATATTCTTGAGCAAGCTCTTGTCGTGGCCCAGCAGCATTTCCTTGAGGCTAATGCCGCCCTCGTGCTCTAACATCTGGCCGTCGGGCAATTTGACCTTCATATCGTCCTCCTCAAAACAAAACCCGCTGCCTGAACGACAGCGGGTCTAATTAACCAGCTTCCCTTTAATAGTGTCAAGCCGTTGTTAACCCAGGGCCCCCAGCACGCCCCTGCCATTGCGCACCGCCTGGGTGGCCAGTTGCAGAGCCGCCCGCACCGCCTCCTCCAGCCCCTCCCCTTGGCACAGCCCGAAGACCAGGCGGCCGTTGAAGGTGTCGCCGGCCCCCACGGTATTGGCCCCTTCCACCGGGGTGGTGGGCAGCGCCTTCACGCCTGCCTCTCCGGCGCAGACTGCCCCCTCCTTTCCCCGCTTGACCACCACCTGCCTTGGACCCTGCTGGAGCAGTTGTGCGGCCAGGGCCTGGGCATCCCCAGCCGGATGCCAGCTCTGCAACTCCTCCTCCGTGGCCACCAGGCAATCCACCTGCGACCAGAGCTGGAGCATGTCAGCGGCCTTCACCCGGTCTTTGAACCAGGGCCCGGGATCGAACACCACCTGGGTCCCCCGTTGGCGCATCCGGGCAAAAACCCGGCCCAGTTCCCCCAAGTCTGTGACATCCACCTTGCCGTACCCAGCCGCCAGGTACCATTCGGGGACTGTGCCTTCCAGCGAACGCTCCCAGATCACCTTCTCTCCCGTGTAGTAATAAGAGCGCCGTTTCCCCTCGGGACTGAGCTGGATCAGATGCACAGCCGTGTCCTTGAACGAGGAAGGCCGCACTTCCACCCCAGCCTGCTGCAACCAAGAACTGAGCAACTGGCCCCAGCTATCGGCGCCGAGATTGGTGTTGAGGCAGACGCGCTGGCCCAGCCGACCCAGGATATAGGCCGCCGCTGCGCCGCAGCCCCCCAGGGCCACCTCGACCGGTTTGGCGAGCAACTGCACATTGGCCCCCCACCCGTCCCTGGCCGGCCCCTCAGGCGCTGCCACGTCGCGCACCAGCACGTCGAGCACGGCGTTGCTGGCCACCTCGATCAAGCCTTTGACCACCGCCATGCCATTTCTCCTCTGCACCAGCTCACCCGAGCTGCACCCCCAGCTTCTCTGCCCAGGCCCCGATCTGCGCCCAGGTCTCCTCTTCGATGAACAACCCTTCGGCATCCCGCTTGGCCCGCTGGCGGGCCTCGACCTCGCCTGGCATCAGGATCTCGGCAAAACCCGGCAACAGGGCCGAGGATTTGATGAAGGTCGCCAGCTCCTCGACCTCCTGGAAGAAATCCTCCAGCGGCAGGAACTGGGCCACGTCCAGAACCATGAGAAAAGCCCCATTGCCTGCGGGCACCTTTAGGTTGCCGGTGCAGCCGTCGCCGGTAAGGGCCCCGGCCAGGAGATCCACCACCACGCCCAACCCGTACCCTTTGTGTCCTCCAAAAGGCAGGATGCTGCCCCTGGGCGACTGGTACAGCGTTTGTGAATCGCGGGTGGGCAGCCCCTCGGCATCCAACAACCAACCTTCCGGGGCCTCTTCTCCGCGGTTGCGCAGCACCCGCACCTTGCCCTCGGCCACCATGCTGGTGGTCATGTCGAGCACCAGTGGGTCTGCCTCAGCCCGGGGAATGCCGATGGCAATTGGGTTGGTACCCAGACGCGGTTCGCGCCCTCCCCAGGGGGCCACAATGCCGCCATTGCCGTGGGTGTTGACAAAGAGCAGGCCGATGGCCCTCTGCCGGGCCAACTCCTCCACATAGCTGCCCAGCCGGCCGATGTGATTGGCGCCCTTGAGGGTCACTCCTCCCACCCCGTGCTGGCGCGCCTTGGCCAGGCCCACCGCTGCCATGTGTGATGCCGCCACCTGCCCGAAGCAGCGGTTCCCCTCCACCACCGCCGTCACCAAGGTCTCGGCCTCCACCTGCGGCACGGCTTGGGGGTCCAGCAGCCCGCTCTCGATTTCGGCCAGGTATTGGGGGATACGAATGACCCCGTGGGAATCGTGGCCCGTGTGATTGGCCTCCACCAGCAGGGCAGCCACCTGCTGGGCTTCATCAGGACCCGCCCCCGTGGCGGTGAAGAGTCGGGCGCCAAGGGCGGTCAGTTCATGTGGAGAGAATACCGGCATATCCTTCCTTTCTCACTATTTCAGCACGAGTCCGCTTGTATACACCAGGCCAGCGTTATATCTTGGTGCCCAGCCCATTCCAGGAGGATCTCGATGAACAGCGCTCCCCTCAGCCAGGCCCAGGTGGATCAGTTTCAGCGCGACGGGTACTTGGTAGTCCCCGACCTCTTGACCCCCGAGGAATTACACACCTTCGCCGAACACGAGCGCAATACCCCTCCCGGCCCGCGCGGCCTGCAGAACCACCGCACCGACCCCCAGTGGGCCCACGTCGCCAAACACCCGCGCATTGTCCCTATCGTCCGGCAGCTGATCGGCGGACCTCCCCAGATCGCCCAGAGCATGTACATGGCCAAGGCGCCGCAGGGGGGCACCGGCATCTCCTTGCATCAGGACTTCATGTACATCCGCAATACTCCCAATACCCTGATGGCCTGCTGGCTGGCCTTTAGCGATACCGACCGCGACAACGGCGGACTCTGCGTGGTGCCCGGCAGCAACCGCGAGGGGCTGCACCCAGCCCACAAGGCCCAGGACACCCGCCAGCACGCTTCCTGGGAGACTGACTATCAGATGCGCGGACCCGAAGGTAAGGAGTGGCAGGAACGGCTCTATTCCTTCGAGATCAGCGATCTGGACCCGGCCAGGATCGAGTACCTGAAAGTGCCCCAGGGCAGCGGGGTCTTTTTCACCAGCCTGACCATCCACGGCTCCTTTGCCAACCCTTCTGCGGACCGGCAGCGCCTGGCTTTTGCCACCCACTATGTGCGCCAGGGCACCTGGATCGACCGCCGCGACTTGCAAGATATGGTCGACGCCGAATGAGCTGGGCACTCCTGCTGGTCTCTTTGACCACACTGCCCGCCTTTTCCCAGAAGGAGATCCCCGCCATGATCCACGGCACCTATGCCCACCCCCAGGAATTCTGGAACACCGGCGCCCGCCTCGACGAATACGGCGTCAACGCGGTCTTTGTGCACAGCGGTGGTCTAGACCCGACCACCATCAACCGGGCCAGGTCCGAGGGCTGCCTGATCTTCGCCGAGTTCGCCACCCTCAACGGCGAGTACGGGGACTACGTGTACCAACACCCGGAAGCCCATCCCATCGGTGCCGACGGCAACCCGGTTCCCAAAGCCACCTGGTTCCTGGGGGCCTGCCCCACCGATCCGGGCTTCCGCGCCTACCGCATGCAGGCCCTGCGCGACCTGCTGGCCGTGGCCGATATCGACGGGGTGTGGATGGACTACCTGCACTGGCACGCCCAGTTCGAGGACCCGTACCCCCTCTTCGTCAAGACCTGCTTCAACGACTGCTGCCTGCGGTCCTTTGAACAATGGTCCGGCCTCAAGGTAGAGGGCCAGACCGTGCCCGAGAAGTCCCAGTGGATCTTTATGCACGCCGCCCGCCCGTGGGAGGACTGGCGGGTGTCGGTGATCGTCGACTGGGCCAGGGAGATCCGCCAGATTGTCAAAGAGCTGCGTCCCCAGGCCCTGGTGGGCAACTACCAGGTGGCCTGGAAGGACGAAGACCTGGGCGGGGTGCGCCGGCGCTGCATGGGCCTGGACTTCAACGGCCTGCTGCCCTACGTGGATGTCTTCTCTCCCATGATCTACCACGGCCGCTCGGGTAAAACTCCCGAGTACGTAAAGGAGTACGTCGAGTATTTCAGCGAGCACTACCCCATCCAGACCGAGCCGGGCAAATATCCCCGCTTGTGGCCCATTGTCCAGGCCCACGACGAACCGCGCATCTCCCCCGAAGAATTCGGCCGGGTGCTCGAATACGGGCTGGCCGGCAAAAGCACGGGCGTGATGATGTTCACCCTCGGCAGTGTGGCGGCCGACTCGGGCAAGATGGCAGCGATGAAGCGCGTATACCTGGGGAAGTAAGCCTCAACCCCACGCCCCCACCTGCCAGTTCTCCCGCCAGCGCGACCCCTCTGATGGTCCATCTTTGTCGGGCCGGAACTGCTTCATCGACTCAAACTCTCCCAGTCGCGGTTTGACCTGGGCGGCCCAGAACTCCTCCACCTGATCAAAGGTGCGCAGCCGCGAAGGTGCCTCAGGCTCGTACGAGGCCAGCAACTCTTCCTTCTTCTTGCCCAGCCAGGCCACCTCGTCGGCCACCATCCGTGCGCCAATCTCCCGATTGGCCTCTTTGGCGTTGGCGCCCATGGCAAAGAGCGGCAGCTTTGGCTCCGCTGGGATACGGCTGTAATCCACACACTCCGGCCGCAGCGCCCACAACAGCGAAGTCTCCACCTTGCCGGCGTGGTCGCCGCTGGCCCCGTCCCCGGGGAAGCCGGGTTTGTTGGCCTCGAAGTCGGGCAGCCCGTACACCCGCAGGCGCAGATAGGGCTGAATCAGGCCGCACAGGGTCTGCAGATCCCTCCAATTGGGGCCGTAGTGCCCGGTCAGCAGCAGGGCCGCGCGAAACCCCAGCACCTCGGCAGCCCGCAGGTGGTAACAGATATTCTTGAAGTGCATCCAGGGGGGCACTGCGGTCATCCAGGGCCGCACCTCGCCCACATTTTCTGCCGCCCAGATGGCGTACCCGCCCAGTTCGTGGACATGCCAGTAGTCGGGCGGCGCCACGATCCCCCCGTGCTCCCTGGCCACCCGCACTAGGATGGCATGGGCCTTGAGCGCATCCAGCCCCAGGGCGTTCTGAGGCCCGTGCGGCTCGCACAACCCGTAGGCGAAATACACCGCCGGGCAGGCAGCAAAAGCCTTTTCCAGTTGGTCGGGAAACATCCGCTCCCAGCGCACCTCCTCGCTCATTTGCTCCCTCCTTTCAGTTGTCCCAGCAATTCGAGACACACCAACATCGCCCGCCCATTGTGGTAGGGACCCTTCCAGGGGCCGGCCTTATCCCCCTCAGGCTGTCCATCCTCGGTGAGGGTGGCAAACCAGTCCCCGCGCTGCCAATCGGCTTGGTGCTGCTCGATCCAGTCCAGCGTCTTGAGGAAAACGGTCCAGTACTGCTCGTCGCCGGTCAGGCGGTACAAATAGAGGGCCGAAACCAACCCTTCGGCCTGCACCCACCACACCTTGGCACGGCGGTCCGCCGGAGCGCCAAAGGGGCCGCTGTCGTAGAATCCTCCCTGCTCCTGGTCAAAACCGTATTTGAGTGCATTGGCGAAGAGGGTCCGGTACAGGTCCATCAGCGGCCCTTGGGGCAACCCGGCTGCCTGGTTGGCCTCGATCAGCAGCCAGACATTTTCGATGTCGTGGCCATAGGAGACCCGGTCGAACCAGGGTCCTCGCAGCGGGGTCCAATTCCGCTCATAGCGATCGGTACACAGCCCCAGATCCTTGCGCACCACGCTGTTGCTCTGGATGGTGATCAACTCCAGCAGGCGCTCGCGCACCAGGGAATCGGGCTGGACCTGGTAATAGGTGGTGAAGGGCTCCATCAGGTGCAGATGGGTGTTCATCAGCTTGTGATCGGCTGGCCCCCCCATATATGAACGGCTGCCAGGCCCGCTCCAGTCTCGCTTGAAGAACTCCAGGTACCCGCCGTACTCCCCGTCGTGAGCTCGGGTCTCCAGCAAGTGAAATAGCTCGCTGGCCAATTGCACGGCCTCCGGGTCGTGACTGGCGCGGATATACTCGGCCAATGCGTACAGACCAAAGCCCTGGGCGTAGAGATGTTTGTCGGGCCTCGTCGCCTTTTGGCCCTCGGCGTTCACTTCCCAGTAGAACCCGCCGTATTCCTGGTCCCACATCCGGTCCCGCAGGAACTCGAAACCGTGACGCGCCGCCTCCAGGTGTTCTGGTTTGCCGTAGGGAGAGTTGTACAGCCTGGAGAAAAACCACATCGTGCGGGCCTGGGTCACCAGGGCCTTGGGTGCCGGCCCCCGCCACTTGCCCTCCACATCGTGGTTGAGTGTATATCCTCCCCGGTCCTTGTCGATGGTCTGCGGATACCAGAAGGGCAGGATATTCTCCAGCAGCATTTTCTCAAGGCGCGGGGGGACACCCCCCAGGTCAGGGGGTTGGGCCAGGACTGTTAGCGGCCACATCAGAACGAAGGCAAGCAACTTTTTCATCTATGGGTAGTCTCTTGGCACAGGGTTTGCCCTACCAGTTGTGGGAGTTGTTATTGCCATCCACCCGGATCCTTTCTTCCTCTCGCGCCTAGGAGCGTGGGAAAAAATGACCCTTTCCTGCTGAGAAATGCCCTATGTCCTCTATGTCTCGCTCCAAATTTGCCGCCCCCTTCTTGCTGCTCTTTGCCGTGGCCTGGGTCTTCGGGCAGATCGGCCTCAAGCTCTTCTTCTATTGATAGGACTCGGTGCGGTCTCCTCCGTTGACGTTGAGGCACTGGCCGGTGATATAACTGGCTTCCTCGGCGCAGAGGAATACCACCGCCCTGGCCACCTCCGCCGCCGAGCCGGGACGCCCCAGGGGAATCGTATCCAGAAATCGCCGGGCCAGGTCTGGCGACCTTCTGGCCAGGGCCCCCTGCCCCATGCCCGCATCGATCATGCCCGGCGCCACCGCGTTCACCCGGATATTGTCCCGCGCTACCTCCTTGGACAGCACCTTGGTGAGGGCCACCAGCGCCGACTTGGACGCCCCGTAGGCGCCACTTCCCCCCGGCAGGGTATTGATCACGTTCGAGGTAATGTTGACGATACGGCCAAAGGACTGACGCTGCATCTGGGGCAGCACCGCCTGGGTTAAGTAGAAGACGCTATTCAGATTGACCGCCATTACCTGTTGCCACTCCTCCACCGAGGTCTCCAGCACCGTCTTGCCGCCGATGGTGATGCCGGCATTGTTGATCAGGATCTCCAGCCGACCGAAATCCACCACCACCTGGGCGGCCAATCCCGCAGCGGCAGCCGGGTCAGCCACATCCGCCTGGTAGAGTTCGACGCGGGCTCCTTCCTGCCGCAGGCGCTGGGCGGCCTCCTGCGCGGCTGAGGCCCCGTGGTGGTAGTGCAGGGCGATCACCGCTCCTTCGGCGGCCAGGGCCCCGCAGATCGCCTGGCCTATACCCCCAGACCCTCCAGTCACCAGGGCCACCCGGTTTTCAAGTCTCATCGCTTTTCCTCTGTCGAACGCATAGGGGGGCCGGCTGCCCGTTGGGTCATGGCGAAGACGATCAGGTTCACCCCGAACTGCAGACCGCGATCCCGCGACGAGGCCAGGGGATCTCCCCAGTACCAGCTGATATTCAGGTCGCTGAAGATCACCGCCACCCGCCCCCTTAACTCCAGCAGCTCCAGGTCGGTGACATTGCCCCCCGAAGCGGCACCCATGGGCGGGCCGTCGGAAAAATAGAAACAGCTATTGTACACCGAGTGTTTCTTGGGTATCCGCACCCAGCGCCCCCCGTTCTCCCCCAACACCAGCGGGTCCCGCATCAGGGCCTTGAACTGCCGGTCGAAGGGGGTGCCATCCACCCCGGCATTCCGTCCGTCCAGGTTGCCTTCGGCACCGCTGACCCTGATATCCTCGGCGTAGAGCAGGCCCCCGCCATTGAGGTATTCGGCCAGGCCCTTTTTCTCGGAATCGCTGAATTGCAGGACCGCTTGATTGCCGGTCAAATACACCAGGGCAGCCTGTTTGAGGCGCGGGTTGTCGGCGGGCAGCTGGTTCCAGCTCAGCTCGGCCTCAACCTTCTTGGCAACACTGGCCTCCTTGAAAAAGCGCCCCAGCTCGGCAAGGGCGTTCGGGAAGCGGTCTTCCTGGCCGGCCAATTGGTACTGCAACTCGGTGATGATGAGCGGCCCGGCGGGCCGACGCTCGACCATCTTGGGCTCGGGCACCGAGAACTTGGGACGGTCGTCCTGCGCCAGGGCGCGGCCGGCCACCAAGAACAGGGTCAGGACCAGCATCCGGTTCAGTTGCATCTGTTTTCTCCTCTCAGCAGGAGGCCGCTCAGTTGCGATCCGCAAGGGCCCCGCCTGCGTCACAAACCAGGGCCTCCTCCCATAACCTCGCCGACCCCACTCCACGGGTCAAGGTGGTAGCCCTGGGAACTTTGGCGCGCCGGGCATTTGTTTGCTTTCTTTATGTCTGCCCCTCACCCCCAAGTCCAGGCCTGCCATGACCACCAACCCTCCTGCGGGGGAACACCTCTTCCTCTTCCTCAGCGAGTTGCTCGGCCGCCCAGCCCTTGGCCCCGACGGCCGGCGCTTGGGCAGGGTGCGGGACCTAGTCGTCAGCATCGGGGATCTGTACCCGCTGGTGAGCGCGCTGGTCCTTTCACCCTCCCGGTCCGCCCGAGTGCGGGTGCCCTGGTCCGAGGTCGCGGGCATCGACAAGGGGACCCTGCATCTCAAATCGACTGACCTCAGTACCTTCCCCACGCCGGTTTTTTCGCCCGAAGACATCCCGCTCTGCGAGGCCGTTCTCGACAAGCAGGTGGTGGACATGTCCGGCGCCAAGGTGGAAAGGGTCAACGATCTGCACCTGATCCGCGTCCAGGACCACCTGCGCCTGGTACACGTGGACATCGGGGCCCGGGGGTTGATTCGCCGCTTGGGCTGGGAAGGAGCGGTCGACCAGCTCATCGACTGGCTCTTCTCCTACCGGCTGGCCGACCGCTTCATCTCCTGGAAGTATATCCAACTGGTGCCTTTGGCCTATTCGCACGGGGTGCAGTTCAACTTTCCTATTCGCAAGCTCTCTGAATTACATCCGGCTGACCTGGCCGAGATCGTCGAGGACCTGAGCTTGCACCAGGGTTCGCAGATCCTCACTTCCCTAGATCTACAAACTGCCGCCCAGACCCTCAGCGAGGTGGACCCCGAGGTGCAGACCTCCATCGTCGGGGTGATGGATCCGGAGCAGGCTTCGGATATCATCGAGGAGATGCCCTTGGACGAAGCCGCCGACCTGCTGGGCGATCTGCGCGAGGAGGTGGCCGAGGACATGCTGGAGGGTTTTGAAAAAGAAAGAGCCGAGGAGGTGCGGGAATTACTCGCCTACGGCGAACACACCGCCGGCGGCCTGATGAAACCCGACTTCTTTGCCGTGTCACAGGATCAGGACGTGGCGCACACCCTCCGCAGTATCCGGGAGGCCACGCCCGCACCGGGGACGATCCACTATATCTATGTCCTGGACGACCAGCAGCAGCTGGCGGGCGTGGTTTCGCTGCGGGAACTGATCCTCGCCCCTCCCCACCAAGAGCTAGCCCAGCTCATGGAGCGCCGCATCTCGAGCGTCGGACCCGAGGCGCCCCCCCGGGAAGTGCTGGCCCTGCTGGTGAAGTACACGCTGCACGCCCTGCCCGTGGTCGACGAGTATTTCCACCTCAAGGGCGTGGTGCTGATCGAGGACGCTGTCAAGGATCTCCATCCCGACCTCGAAGGAGAGTGAGCAGTGCTGTCCAAGGGCCTCCCGCTGCGGCAGCGTCTCTGGCTCTTTTTGGCGGTGATGGGCCCGGGGATCATCACCGCCAATGTCGACAACGACGCCGGCGGCATCACCACCTACTCAGTGGCTGGTGCCCACTACGGTCTCAGCCTGCTATGGACCTTAGTCCCCATCACCCTGGCCCTGATCGTGGTCCAGGAGATGTCGGCGCGTATGGGGGTGGTAACTGGCAAAGGCCTATCGGACCTCATCCGGGAGCAGTTCGGGGTCAAGGTCACCTTCTACGTGATGATCGCCCTGGTGCTGACCAATATCGGCAATGCCATCGCCGAATTCGCCGGCGTCGCGGCCAGCATGGAACTTTTCGGGGTATCGCGCTACATCTCCGTGCCAGTGGCCGGTGCCCTGGTCTGGAGACTGGTGGTGAAGGGGACCTATGCAAGCGTCGAGAAGATCTTCCTGTGGGCCTGTCTCTTTTACATTTCCTATATCCTCTCCGGTTTTCTCGTCCATCCGGATTGGGCGGTGCCCTTGCGCCAATTGTTCACCCCTAGCTTCCAGTTCGACCGCAACTACTTGTTCATGCTGGTCGGCATGGTGGGCACTACCATCGCCCCCTGGATGCAGTTCTACCAGCAAGCCGCCATCGCCGAGAAGGGCATCAGTATCGAGCGTTACCCTTATTCGCGCCTCGATGTCATCATCGGCTGTGTGGTGGTCGACGTGGTGGCTTTCTTTATCATCGTCACCTGCGCCGCCACCCTCTTCGCCAACGGGGTCCGCATCGAGACGGCCAGCCAGGCTGCCCAGGCCCTGTCCCCGCTGGCCGGCCAGTACTGCGCCTATCTCTTCGCCTTTGGCCTGCTCAACGCCTCTCTCTTCGCCGCCTCCATCCTGCCCCTGTCCACCGCCTACGCGGTCTGCGAAGGCATGGGTTGGGAAACCGGCGTCAACAAGAAATTTTTCGACGCCCCGCAGTTCTACGGGCTGTACACGGCGATCATCCTGATCGGTATGGGTGTCATCCTGCTGCCCGGCATCCCCCTGATCCGCATCATGCTCTTTTCTCAGGTCCTCAACGGCATGCTCCTGCCCTTTGTGCTGGTGGCCATGCTGCGGCTGACCAACAACCGCAAACTGATGGGCACCTACGTCAACGGTCCGCTCTTCAACATCGCCGCCTGGTTGACTGTTTTCATCATGATTGCGCTCTCCGTCCTGTTGGTGGTTTCCGAGTTCCTCTGAGCCTGCGCCAGTCTCAGGGCTGGAGCTGATCCTCCCCCAAATGTTCTATCTCGGCAATCCCCGCCAGGGGTGCTCGTAGAGATACCTATCATTGAACCAACCCACCTCGAAACTGTATTGGACGGTGGCCGTCTGCCCGGGCTCGATGACCACTTGGAATACCTTGGGTTGCCCGGGCATTTCGCCGTCCCAATCACCTTTCTTGACAAAGCCGTGTACCACCAGGACCTCGTGTTTTCCAGCCCGGAGCTTCTTGGCAAACGAGGTTGCCCATTGCTCGGTTCCTTCCAGCACCGGGCTGGTCCCCAAGTACTTGCCGTCCACATAGAGTTTGCACAGGTGGCGGTATATGTAGCGCTCGCCCATCTCGGTCTTGGTGATCATGAAGTGCACCTGCAACTCCCCGGTCCCGCCCTTGACCTCGGTCTCCTTCTCGGCCAGGCTGGCCACCAGCCGGCTGCCCAACTGGTCCACCAGTGCCATCATCTCCTCTTCCCCACCCCGGACATTCTGCGCCACCAGCAGCTCTCCGGTTCTGGCGCTGATCAGCCTGGCGTCGATGCGAAAGGCCTCCCCGAAACGGGTGAAGCCGCCCAGGACCACGGCGTCCGCACCCAGCCACTGGCCTATTTCCACCGCCTTTTCCGTGGCGATGGGTCCACTCAGCTCCAGGGCAAAATTCTGCATCGCCCGCTCGATCTGCACCCGCTCGATGACCATTAGATCATCAGCCTGTCCCAGGCAGGTCATCAGCATGTCCGAGATGCCCCGCACAAAACCCTCGTATTCCGAGGCCGCATGGTTCTCGAAATAGAGCACCGCCACCTTGTGCAGCGAGTCGCCGAAGGCGCTGAGGCGCTGCGCCATCACCCCTCCCAACTGCGCCACCTGGTCGGCGATCTCCTCCCACCCTCCCTCGGCCCTCTGCTCCGCCAGCAACCTGCCGGTCCTCACCTCCACCAGCTTAACTCTGACCTCGATCACTTCGGTGAAACTTCCCGCTACCACCCAGTCGGCGCCCAACCACGCCCCCATCTCGGCCGCCTCATCCGGGGAGAGGACCTGCCCTGGCTCGCGGAAAAAATGGGCCCACCCTTCCTCAATCTCCGTCCTCTCCACCAAACTCAGGCCCCTTGCCTGTCCCAGGTTGGTGGCCAGCATATCCGGCAGGCCGCGCACAAAGGGTCCGTATTCGGCGGAGGCGAGGTTGGCATAATCGAAGATCACCACCCGATGGGGCTTCCCCCCACCAGCGTGGAGGTTTTCCGACAGCTTCTTGCCCAGGGCGTCCACCAGGTCGAAGACCTCGCCCTTGGCACCTGAGACACTGGGCGCTGCCCGCACCACTCCGCTCTGCACCTCGATCAACCTGGCGTCGAGCCTATAGCTCTCCGCTTTCAGGCTGCCGATCATAACCACCTCCACTCCGGCCCTTTTCCCCAGGCTGGCCGCCCTTTCGAGCGTCACTGGCCCCTCCAGCGTTTCTTCCTCCACCAGGGTCAGCCCCTGTTCCTGTCTCAGGGTACTGGTAAGCAGCTCAGCCAGAATCGAGAGCTGCTCGGTGGTCTGGCCCTCAAAGACCAGGGCGACCTTGCACTCCCCTGCCTGGAGAGGGGCATGCAGGAGGAGTAAGAGCGAGAAGGCCATTGCTGTTTTTTTCATATTCTTTTCCTCGCACCTTGTGTCAGTTCAGAAGCGGCGGGGAGATGACCCCGGTCGTTCCCCGCCGCTGCACGGTACCCTAGTGGCCCACGATCCGCTCGCGCAGCAGATGGGTGGGAAAGGACATCCGCAGCTTGAACTGCATCACCGACTCCGAGAGCCCCTGCTGATTGCTCTGGTGTTTGACCCCGATATCGGCAGTCACGTGTTTGCTGAAGAAGAAGCGCACCCCGCCGGTCGCCATCCAGATCTGCTCGATGCGTCCGCCCGGCTGGAAGTCGGCATTCCACCCCAGTTCACCCATGATCCTGGCCCGCGAGTCCTTGCGCCACAATTCGAACCCGCCGAAAGGCTTCCAAAAACCCTGGGCTTTTTGAGGGCTGGGGGTGATACGTGGGTCCACGTAGATCATGCCCAGATGGGTCTTCACCTTGATGCCCTGCCAGCCTCCGGCCACTTCGTTCCCCTCCTCCGGGGTGAGGAAGTTGGCCAGGGACGCCATCACCGAGAAGTTCCCCACCTTTTCCTCGTACCACACCCCGTCCACCCGCTCCTCGTGGGTCCCAGAGCGGCGGAAAGCAGCGGAGATCCCGTGCCAGTACTTCCACCCCGACACATAGACCCGCAGGCCACCCGCCGGCACACTGTGGACCCGCTTGGACCCTCCCAGGCTGCTGACCATTTCCATGGCCCCGATCTCCACCTCAGCGATATCGCCCAAACCCAGGATGGCAGAAGTCCCCACCGGCTTGCCTCCTCCCTCCCCGAGAAAAATCCCCGAGGCCGCCACATCCAGATCCAGGGAGCGGACCACCCTACCGGCGGGAATGGTGAACAGATAGGAAGGTTCGATGGGCGGGGGAACGCTCATAATCTCCCGCTCGTTTTCCTGGGCATAGCTCTGGACGGCCCCGGCAAAGAGCACGGTATTCAGCGCAAAGAGCGCTGCGATGATCTTCCTAGTCATGATCAATTCCCTCCTCTGTGGGGTGTGGTGACTGGTGCGCTCAGTAAAACCTTTGCTCTTCATCCCTCTGACTCCTTTTACCTGTTCAGCTGGTCGAGTAACCCTGCGAGGACCCGTGCCTCCAGTTGCTGGCCGGCCTTGGCATAGACCCGGTGCCCCGCCTGCTCGTAATCTTGACCCGCTCCTTTGATATCTTTCAGGATGGCGGTGTAGATCTCCTCACCCGTGGCCCGGTCTCTGACTGCCAGCTCCAAATCCAGATAGACGAAATACAATTCCTTCCACTGCGCCCCTTGCCGGACCCGGGCGCTGATCGCCACCACCAGATCCGCCTGGTCGGGGGTTTCAACCAGGCCCTGGCCGCGCTGCTCCAGATACCCTCTGACCACTGAATTGAGGCAGGACACCGCGCTGCCCATATTGGTCTCCTGACTGGTCACGCAGATCAGCTGCGGTGTTACCTGCAGCGGGATGTTTACCGAGGGCGGCGAAAATCCCGCGAGCATGGGTTCTAGCGCCCGGCGGTTGTCCGGGGGGAGGAACGCGGGTAAATCGAGCCGCGCCTCGATCATCTGGTGCCGGTCTGGGTCCCGCACCTGCCTCACTCTGGAACGGGCCACCCCTTCTTTATCAGTCAGGGCCGTGGGCAGTACCTGCCCCTCACCCCGGACAAAGCGCCAACACAGGGGCAGTCCCGCTGCCGGGCCATCCTGACCTGCCCCTTCGCTGAAAAACGCGCGGACTTCCAGCACCTGGTCCACGCTGGCTCGCTGCTTGAGCCTGATCCCGCCCGGCGCGGCCTCCAGGCGCAGGACAGAGAGCAGTTGCTGGATGCGGAGGGGGATCTCCGTGGCCAGGGCCAGGGGAACACCCCGGTACTCCACGTTCAGGGGATCTCCGGCGCCCTGCTGGAGCGGGCCCAGCGCTCGGAGGTAGAGCGCCAGGGCTGCTGCCGGCTCTTTGCCTTGAGCCTGAGTGAAGAGGGCCAAAGCCCCTTGCCGCGCCTGCGCTGCTTTTTCCTGGCGCCGGCGCTGGAACTCCTCCACCGAGAGCCGGGCGTAGACCCAGCAGTGCTCCCCGTCCTCATAAGTGCCGGCGATCTCGACCCCCTGCAGTTCCTCGGCGGTCTGGGTGCTGATCTCGCTGCGGTATTCCTGGTTCATGCCTTCGCCTCCCTCCGCTACCTTCAGGCGCGACTGGCTGAACACCCTGGCCTCCACCTGCAGGGCGATGTCGTTGAGCGCCTCTTGAGTGGCGGCCTTCCTGGCTGTGGGCAGATCGTCTTCGGTGCGGGCGATGCCGATGCCCACGAAGTATCCCGGCACCACTGGCCGACGGGCGACCCATCCAGGCAGGGGCTGGGAAAAGACAGCCTCAACGCAGACCGCTGCGATCAAGAGTCCTAACACCGGGCGTTCCATCCCTCTTACTTTCCTTCACTCACTGCAGCGCTCTTGAGTTCTTTATCCAGTTCATCAAAGGCCTGGGTAGCCCGAGATCTTGTATAGAGTTCCTGGTTGGCCTTGAGTTTGGACATCAGCAACTGATTGGCCTGCCCCAGGGGCAGACTCATCAGCACATAGGCCCGGTACACCTCCTTCTCGGGCAGCAATTGCTGCTGGTCCACCCGCGCCCCCTCCAGGGTCTGCTGGGTCACCGCCTTGGTCGCTGAGGAGAACTGACTCAGCAGCGCTGAATCTTCTGCCATACCGGTCTCCTCCTGGAACTGCTTGGTCAGATTGGCCAGCCGGATGTTCAATTGCTGCGCCAGATCGGTCTGGGCATTGATCCTGGCCTTTTGCAGGGCTACCTGCAGATCCCGCGAGGTGGCCGAAGCCGCGGCATAGAGATGGTCCTGGTCTGCCGGGGGCTTGAGCAACCACTCGGGAACCCCCTCCACCACCTCCTGAGAAGGGCGGGGGGTAAGATTGACGGTTTTGGGGCCGCCGCAGGCCCAGAGCGACGCGGCCAGGACCGCGGTATAGGTGCAGATCGTCCACTTCATGGCGAATCCTCCTTTTATAGGTGAGGTGCTGCCTGATGGGACGACGG
>CAMAVQ010000059.1 GCA_945861755.1 Gemmatimonas phototrophica | reverse complement strand
CGGTCCCCAACGGCCTGACCCCGAACGCCCCGACCTCGGTGTCGATCACCGTGCAGTACGCCGACATCGAGAATGTCGACTTCCCCATGTCCTTGCCACTGCGCAGCCTGGTGGGTCAGTCCGCCAACGGCTTCACGATCGGCTACTGGAAGAACAACCTGGACAAGGCGATCAATGGCGCCACCAAAGGGGTGCAGGTCGGCGCTACCACCCTGAACAACTACACCGCGCGCATCGCCAGCTTCTCCCTCGAACCCTTCGCTGGCATCAGCAAACAAGGCGCGGTGGCCGTGCTGTCCTCCACCAGCAGTGCGCCAGTCAATCTGCTGGCCAAGCAACTGATCGCCTCGCAGTACAACTACATGAACGGCGCCTTCCTCAACGGCAACGAACTGGTGACCCGCCTCTTCATCATCCAGGGCGAGTACCTGGTCAAACACGCCAGTGACTACTCGGCCGCGGCCCTGCTCCAGGCCAAGGACCTGTTCGACGCCTACAACAACACCCACGGCGGAGCGCTGCTCTACTCGGGCACCATCTGAGACAGACGCCAGTCGAAACTCCCACCAAAATCCCCGCGGGCCGCTTCCCTGGCTCGCGGGGATTTTCCTTTCCTATGATCTGCTGCGGCCCGTTTCAGCCCGACTATCCGGCGCGAATCCGCTCGACATCGATGCCCAGGCGGCTCAGCTTCTGCCGCAACGCCACGGCGTGGACGCCGACCTGCCGCGCGGTCTCGGCGACGTTGCCCCGATTGGCGACCAACTGCTCGGTGAGGAAGCTGATCTCGAACAACCGCCGGTTCTCGCGCAGGTCCTTGCTGCCGGTCCCGGGTTTTTCTGCAGCGGCAAGGATCTCCTCGGGCAACTGCTCGGGGGTGAGCACGTCTCCCTCGGCCAGGATGGTCATCCGCTCGGCGATGTTGCGCAGCTCCCGCACATTGCCGGGCCACGGGTAGGCCAGCAGCAGTTGTTCCAGCTCTGAGCTCAACTGCGGACAGGCGGAGTTGGTCGCCGTGGCCACCTCCTGCACGAAGCGCCTGAAATGGTGCAGGATGTCGGCGGGCCGCTCCCGCAGCGGCGGCAGGTGGAACCCGATGACGTTGATCCGGTAGTAAAAATCCTCCCTCAGGCTGCCGTTGGCGATGGCGCTTTTCAGGTCGCGGTTGGTTGCCGAGATGATCCGCGCCCCGGTGGTGCGGAGCTGGGTTTCGCCCACCCGGGTAAACTGCTTTTCCTGTAACACCCGCAGGAGTTTCACCTGCAGGCGCGGGGAGGTCTCGCCGATTTCGTCGAGGAACAAGGTGCCCCGGTCCGCCATCTCGAAATACCCCTGGTGGTCGCGGTGGGCCCCGGTGAAGGCGCCGCGGGCGTGGCCGAACAACTCGCTCTCCAGCAGCTCCTCGGACAAGGCCGAACAATTGACCACGACCAGCGACTCACCGGCGCGGCTGCTGCGCGAATGCAGGTATTTTGCCAACACCTCCTTGCCGGTGCCGTGTTCGCCGGTGATCAGCACCGGGGACTCGGTCGCGGCCACCTTGTCCACCCGGGCCAACAGTGCTTTGACTTTGGGGTCCACGGTGGAGTATTCGTACCCCCCGCGCGCCTGGCGCAGCTGCTCCTTGAGCAACTGATTCTCCCCCAGCAGCCGCAGCCGCTCTTCGACCATGGACAGCGCCAGTTCCAGCTTGGCCATATCCAGCGGTTTGGTGAGGTAATCGAAGGCTCCCAGCTTGATCGCCTTTACCGCCGTCTCCACCGCGTTATTGGCGGTGACCATGACCACCACCAGGCGGGGCAGCTGCGCCAGCGCCCTCTCGATCACCTCCAGGCCACCCATTCCGGGCAGCCCAAAGTCGACCAGCAGCAACTCCGGGTTCACCTCAGCCAGCAATGGCAAACCGGACTCCCCGTCCCCGGCGACGTGGACCTGGTGGCCAGCACGGCCGAGCACCACCTGGAGCAGGTGCTGCATCTCGGGATCGTCCTCGACCAAGACAATCTTCATGGTTACCCTTCCGTTCAAAGGCCCCAGTGGGCCAACAGCCACCCCAACCGCTAGACCTTCATCCCGCTCAAACTGATCCCCCCCACCAGGTACCGCTGGGCCACCAGGAAGAGCAGGATCAGTGGGGCCGCCCCCATGGTGCTGGCGGCAAAGATACGCGGCCAATCCACCCCGTTCTCGGCGCGGAAAAGGCTGAGGCCCACGGTGAGCGGATAGTAGTTCTGGTCGCTAAGCACCACCAGCGGCCACTCGAACATATTCCAGGCCCCCATGAAAGTGAAGAGGCCCAGGGTGATCAGCGCCGGCTTGGAAAGCGGCAGCACCACGTGCCGGAGGATGCCCCAGCTGCCGCAGCCGTCGATGCGCGCTGCCTGCTCCAACTCGGCGGGGATATTGAGGAAGGCCTGGCGCAAGAGAAAGATGCCAAAGGCCCCGGCAAAACCCGGCAGCATCACCCCCCACACCGTGTCCACCAGACCCAATTCGCGCACCACCAGAAAGTTGGGGATCAGCAGCACCGCCGGCGGCACCATCATGGTGGCCAGCAGCAGCCCGAAAAGCAGGCGTTTGCCCCTGAACTCGAAGCGCGCAAAGGCGTAGGCCGCCAGTACATCCAACAACAACTGCACTGCGGTAATACACACGCCGTAGAGCAGACTGTTGCCCAGAAAGCGATCCACCTTGCCAAAGGTGATGGCATCGGCGTAGTTCTGCCACAGCGGCCACTCGGCCCCGGGCCAGTCCAGGGCGCTGGGCTCGCCGCGACTGTGCCGCAGCTGCTCGCCGATTTGGAAGCGCGGGGGGATCAAGCCCTCCTTGTCCTGCGCGAACTCCCGCCGGGTCTTGAGCGAGGAGCCCACCATGTACGCGTATGGATACACCATGGCCGCCGCCCCGGCGAGCATCAGCAGCAAGGCGACGAGGGAAACCAGCCGCTTATTCATCGTACACCTTCCGCGACCGAAAAACGCGCATCTGGATGGCCACAAACACCGCCACCACCCCAAAGAGCAACCAGGCTACGGCCGAGGCGTAGCCCATCTGGCCGGCCACCGCAAAAGCATTGAGGAAGATGGTGTACGCAATCACCTCAGTGCTGCGCTCAGGTCCGCCACTGGTCATGATGTACACCGAGGTGAAAACCTGAAAGGCGCCGATGATGGTCATCACCGTGACAAAGACCAGGGTGTTGCGCAACATCGGCAGGGTGATGTGCCAAAACTGCTGCCAGGCATTGGCCCCGTCCACCCGCGCCGCGTCGTACAAGTGCTGCGGAATCTCAGCCAGCCCGGCCAAAAAGAGCACCATATTGTACCCGGCCCCGGCCCACACCCCCATAAAGGCCAGGGCCGGCAGCGCCGTACTGCTCTGGTCCAGCAGATTCCCCCACACCCCAAAGAGATGGTAGAAGACCAGGGCCAACACCACTCCGGGGGTGATGGAGGGCAAAAAATACAGCATGCGGAAGAGGGCCTGCCCCCAGCGCACCTTCTGGCAGAGCAGGGCCAGCGGCAGGGCGGTGAGCACCACCCCCACCGCGCAGAGCGCCACGTAGAGGGCGGTGTGGCGCAGGGCCAGCCAGCAATAGCTGTCAGCGGCGAAGAGGGCGCGGCGGTAGTTCTCCAGGCCGGCGTACCCGGAAGACCCGGCAAAAGCATCGAAATAGTGAAAACTGGTCCACAGACTGATGCCCATGCTCACCAGGCTGAAGACCAGTGCCAGGCTCAGGGCCGGGGCCAGGTACAGGTAGGGAATCAGCACTCTCCACCCCTTGTTCACTGGCCCCCCTCCCCGCGTCGCGCCAGCCAGCGCTGGGCCTGCTGGTGATAACGCGCGTATACCTGATCCACGTTATGCGCCGCCTCGGCCAGGGCCACCGCCACCGAGGGGTACGGGCCCTGACCGGCAACGATCTCGGGGTACCGCAGCAGCAGGGTCTCGAAAACCGGTGTGGCCTGGTGGTCGGTGGCGATGATCTCGGTGTGGCGCAGTTTGTCCCCGGCCAGACAGATCTGGGGCACGTTGGCCAGGTACGGGCGGGCCTGCGCCGCCGCCTGCCATTCGGGGGTCTGGTACAGGTCGAGGCGCGGCCCATTATAGCCCAGATATTTCAGCCGCAGCAGATTGCCCTCCAGGCCGCAGACCAGGCGCACGTAGTTCCAGGCCGCCTCCACCTGGGGGCAGCGCCGCGAGATCACCAGCATATTGCCCCAGGTGAGGGTCTTCTGGCCACTGCCGCGCAGCCCGGGAGGAAAAGCCGTCTTGGCGAAATGTTTCCAGCCCAGGGTATCGCGGATGATGTCCTTGCCCGACCAGGTGCCGGCCGCCATACAGGCCACCTTGCCCTCTTCGAATAACTCGACATCGGCGATCTGACGCCGGAAGGGCGGGCAGACCTTGTCCTGCCAGTAGAGCCTGGCCATGAACTCCAGGGCCTCCACTCCGCCTGGAGTCGCAAACAAAGCCCGGGTGCCCTCCTCGTCCTGAAAGCGCCCGCCATTGGCCGCCAGCCAGGGGGGAAACATGCCCGCCCCCCCGCTGTACGCGTTGATCACAAAGCCGGCCTGCGTCAGGCTGCCATCCGGCCCGTAATGGGTCAGTTTTTTTGCCAGCCGGCGGAAATGTTCCCAATCGCGCACCGCGTCGAAGCGCAGCCGCTGGTAGTCGGGACGGCCATCGGGCAGCTGCACAAAAAGGGCGCGGATCTCCTCGTCCTCCTGGGCCGCCGCTTCGAGCAGGTCGAGGTTCCAGATCAGGCATTGGGCGTCGATCACATGAGGAATGCCGAAGACCGTGCCATCGACCGCATGGTTGTGCCGCCAGGCCGAGGGCAGAAAGACCTCCTGCGTCAGGCGCTGCCCGCCAGTGTAGTCGCTGGCCTGGGCCAGCAAACTGTCTAGAGGCAGCAACATGCCCCGCTGGTAAAACCCTTCTGCCCAGTACACCGAGGACTGAAACACATCGGGCGGGGCGTTGCCCACCATGGCGGTGGCCAGCTTCTGCACATAGTTGCCAAAGGGCACGATCTGCAACACCAGATCTACATCCGGATAGCGCTCCTCGTACACGCGCTCCACCGCCGCGAAGTACGCCCCGTACTCCTCGTTGGCCGAGGGACTCCACCAGTCCCAGACCTTGAGCTGGATGGGCCGCCCAGAACCAGTGCCCGCACTCCAAGCCCGAGCCACCCCAGAGCGCAACAGCGCCCCCAGGCAGACCAGCCCGACGACCAGGCAGACGAGGAAGGTGCGGAGATGGGTGCGCATAGCGGGTGAAGATACGGCCCTGCCGTGGCGCGGATCAAGGGCGCGGTTGACAGGGATTCCCGAGGCGGCGATCTTTGCCGGCCAACTCGCAGAGATAAGATCATGACCTTCACCGCCTGGGACCTTTTCACTGACCTGGGGCTGGCAGCGCTCCTGCTGCTGGCCGGGCAATGGCTGCGCGCCAACCTGGTATTCGTCCAGCGGCTCTTTGCCCCGGCCAGCGTCATCGCCGGCCTGGCCGGCCTGGCCCTGGGACCAGGCGGCTTTGCCCTGATCCCCTTCTCCACCTCGGCCGCGAAATACCCCGCGATCCTGATCCTGCTGGTCTTCGCCGCCCTGCCCTTCGCCAGCCGACTTCCCGCCTCCACCAAAAGCGGGCACCGCAAGGTGCTGGAGATGGGCGTCTATTCGGTGTTCTGCATCCTGCTGCAGTGGGGGCTGGGCGTGGCCTTTGCGTTGACGATTTTGCGGTGGCTCTGGCCAGAACTGCCCGAGGGCTTCGGTACCGTCTTGGCCGCCGGCTTTGTCGGCGGTCCTGGAACTGCGGCGGCCATCGGGGCCGACTTCGCCGAGCGCGGCTGGAGCGAGGCCGGCTCCCTGGCCATGAGTTCGGTGACCGCCGGCCTGCTCGTCTCCATTACCGGCGGCCTGGCCTGGGTAAAGTGGGCTTCGCAGAAAGGCCACACCCGCTTTGTCGCCCCCTTTGCCGAACTGCCCCAGGAATTGCGCACCGGGCTCATCGACCCAGAGCAGCGCCGGCCCCTGGGCCAGGAGACCTTTTCTCCGGTGGCCATCGACACCCTGACCTTTCACCTGGCCCTGATCGCCGCCATGGCTCTGCTGGGGTACTCGGCCAACCAGTACGCCGCCACCCTGTTGGGCAAATCGCCCTTCCCCGGCTTTTGCGCTGTCTTCCTCGTCGCTATTTCTGCCCGGCAGCTGCTCTCCCTCACCGGGGCGTTGCGCTACGTGGACCCGCGCACCACGGCCCGCCTGTGTGGCACCGCCACCGACTTCCTGGTGGTCTTCGGCATCGCCTCCATCGACCTGGGGGTGCTGGCAAAATACGCCCTCCCCCTGCTGCTGCTCTTTGCCTTCGGCACCCTGCTGTGCTGGGCCCTCTTCCTCCTGGGGGCCAGGGTGTTCCGCCAACTGTGGTTTGAGAAGGCCCTCTACACCTGGGGCTGGGCCACCGGGGTGATGGCCATCGCCATTTCCCTTTTGCGCACTGTGGACCCAGAAAACGAGGGCGGCGTGCTCGACGACTTTGCCCTGGCCTATCTGGCGATCGGCCCCCTGGAAATGGTCTGCCTGGTCTCGGCGCCCCTGCTTATCAGCCAGGGGCACGCCTGGACCTTTGCCCTGGTCTGCTCGGCACTGGGAGTGGGACTATTGGCCTGGTCCGTATTTTCCCTTCGCAGACAGGAGGCCAAATGAGCCGACGTCTGAATGACAAGGTCGCCATCGTCACTGGGGCCGGGTCGGCCGGACCGGGCTGGGGCAACGGCAAGGCGGTGGCCGCTCTCTTCGCCCGCGAGGGAGCCAAGGTGCTGGCCGTGGACCTCAACCCCGAGGCTGTAGCCCAGACTTGCCAGATCATCGAGCGCGAGGGGAATACCTGCGCTGCGCACCACGCCGACGTATCCAAGGCCGCGCAGGTGGAAAAGATGGTGCAGCGCTGCCTGGCCCTCTACGGCCGCGTCGATATCCTGCACAACAACGTCGGCATCATCGAGTTGGGCGGCGTGGCCGACACCAGCGAGGAGAGCTGGGACCGGGTGATGGACGTCAATCTCAAAAGCATGTTCCTCACCTGCCGGGCCGTGCTGCCCCACATGGAGCGCCAGGGCCGTGGGGCCATCGTCAACATCTCCTCGGTGGCCGGCATCCGTTACCTGGGCATCCCCTACATCTCCTACAGCACCACCAAGGCCGCGATCTTGCAACTAACCCAGAGCATCGCCGTCGAATACGCCCCCAAAAACATCCGCGCCAACGCCATCCTCCCCGGCCTGATGCACACCCCCCTCATCGAGGGCCTGGCCCGCCAGGTCTACGGAACAGACACCGAGAAGATGCTGGAGATCCGCAGCCAGCAGGCCCCGATGAAAAAAATGGGCGACGCCTGGGACGTGGCCTACGCCGCCCTCTTCCTGGCCTCGGACGAAGCCAAGTACATCACCGGCATCCAACTGGTGGTGGACGGCGGTTTGACCTGCAAGGTAAACTGATAGAAGGAGACCGCAGATGAAGATCTATCTGATGACCGACATGGAAGGCGCTGCCGGCGTGCTCAACCACGACGACTGGTGTATGCGCACCTCGCAGTTCTACGAGATGGGCCGGGAATTTCTCACCCTGGAGGCCAACGCCGCCATCGAGGGCTTCTTCGCCGGCGGGGCCACTGCGGTCAGTGTGGCCGACGGCCATGGCCAGGGCGCCATCAATCCCAAACTCCTCGACCCCCGCGCCGAACTCATGCGCGGCTGGCCCCAGGGATTCCCCTTTGGCCTGGATTCGAGTTTTGCCGGCATCGGCTGGGTGGGCCAACACGCCAAGGCCGGCACCGAATATTCCCACATCACCCACACCCAGTGGTTCAACTACATCGACCTGAGCATCAACGGGGTGTCGATCGGCGAATTCGGGCAGATGGCCCTGTGCGCCGCAGAACTCGGGATTCCGGTGATCTTCGGGGCCGGCGAGCAGGCCTTTACTGAGGAAGTGAAGGCCCTCACCCCCTGGGCCGAAACCGCCAGCGGCAAACGCGGCGTCACCCCCGGCAAAGGCGACGAACTGACCACCGACCAGTACCGTGCCCGCAACTTGGGTGCGGTACACCTCTCCCCCGAGCGGGCCCGCACCCTGATCCGCCAAGCCGCCGAACGCGGCGCCCACCGACTGGCCCGGGGCGAATCTTTCGGCCAGATCCCCCTCAAGGCGCCCTTTGAGCGGGTGGGCCGCTTCCGCCCCGGCGTGGAAGGCGAACCGCGCACTGTTTCCCGCGAGGCCCATCCCACTAGCGTGATTGCGGCCCTGGCGATGCCCTTCAGTCCCCAGGCCGAATAAGGGCCCTTCGGCAAACGAGGACTTCTTAAGGGTACGGAGTGCTTATATTATACAGCGGTGCATCCGCACCGAGACCGGTTCTCGAATTGGGCCCTCCAGATCCAGGGAATTGCAAAATGGAACAGGCCTTATCCTGCCCCCATCCAGCTTTATTTGGGCCATGACCACTGACCCGACAAATCGCTCATTTCTCACCCGTTTTGCCTGGCTTTCGATCGCCACTGCCATGGTCACCATTACCCTGAAGACCATAGCGTATTTGCTGACCGGCTCGATCGGCCTACTCTCAGATGCCCTAGAGTCTTTCGTCAACCTCGTTGGCGCACTCATCGCCTTGGCGATGTTGACGATAGCCGCTCGCCCAGCCGATGAAGATCATGCGTACGGGCATGGTAAGGCCGAATACTTCTCAAGTGGCGTCGAAGGAACCTTGATTCTGCTGGCGGCCCTGAGTATCGCCGCGGCGGCTATTCCGCGGCTGATCACCCCCAAACCACTTGAGCAGGTTGGGGTGGGATTGGTGATTTCGGTAGTGGCCTCGCTCGTCAATCTGCTGGTCGCGCAGATCTTGCTGCGGGCCAGCAAACAACATCACTCGGTTACCCTTGAGGCCAACGCCCGTCACTTGATGACCGATGTCTGGACCTCAGTGGGCGTATTGGTCGGGGTCGGCGCGGTGGCACTCACCGGGTGGGAACACCTCGACCCTATCGTGGCTTGTCTAGTGGCGGCCAATATCGTTTGGTCGGGGGTTGGTATCGTGCGCAAATCCGCGCTGGGATTGATGGACACGGCGTTGCCGGTTGAGGATCAAAAAAAGCTGCATCGGGTATTGGAGCCCTATGTACATAGCGGCATCGAGTACCACGCCCTTCGCACGCGCCAGTCAGGAGCGCGGCAGTTTGTTTCCCTTCATGTACTGGTTCCCGGTCTATGGACCGTTCAACACGGTCATCGGCTCTTGGAAGGCCTTGAGGCTGGCATCCGCAATGCCTTGCCGGGGGTCACCGTATTCACACATCTGGAGTCCCTAAGTGACCCCGCCTCATGGGCCGATACTAATTTGGACCGTACCGAGACCCCCTCGATCGGATCGCCAACAGAGCCCTTCCCCCATCGCCAGTAAGAGCAGACACCCCAAGGATGAACAAAGCGCTTCCTTCCCCCCCAAGCAAAGCGGAAATAGCCGAACTGGAGTCCTATGTCGGCCTGAGCCTAGAAGAGGTCTGGGTTATCTCAACCGCGCAGGAGTCGCAGGCAGCCCGCGACGAGATCATGCACCACCGCGTCCTCGGATTCGATACCGAATCGAGACCGACCTTCGCGAAAAATCAGGAATCAAAAGGACCGCACATCTTGCAGTTCTCCACCCCGCAGAAAGCCTACATCTTCCACGCCCACCTGGTGGAGTGTCATGCAGCCCTTGCCGAGATATTGATGTCCAACGAAGTGGTGAAAATCGGCTTTGGCCTCGGCGATGATCTCAAGCGCATTTCGACAAAATTCGGCATTACGCCCAGAGCGGTTGTCGACCTCAACGCCACCTTCAAGGAGATCGGCTACCGGAACCAAGTCGGAGCGCGGACCGCCATTGCGATACTCTTCAAGAAAAAGTTTTCCAAGTCGAGGAGCACCACCACCTCTAACTGGTCAAACAAGGTCCTGTCGGAACAACAAATACTCTACGCCGCAAACGATGCCCACGCCGCCATTCAGGTTTTCCATGCCCTTCAGCAGCAAAGCGGCGGGCAAGGGTCGATCAAGCACTCGCTGCAGCCTTGCCCGTCTGACTGAGGAGCCAGATCGCTGCTGTTGACACTCAAAGGCATTACCCGTATCATCGAACTTGTTGATCTTTTTTTCTGGACTCACGAACCAGAGGTCGCTAGTTCAAATCCAGTCTCGGCCACCAGCAAAGAAAAGGCCGCGAAGAAGCACCCTGCAGACGCTTCGCGGCCCGTATTATTTAGCGCAGTGTGCTGTTTTGCCCTGCTACTCTACCCCTTATCTAACGAGGACCTATGCTAAAACCCAATTATGGTTTTGCCAAGCGCCAGCGGGACCTGGCCAAAAAGAAAAAACAAGAAGAAAAGCGGCAGCGGAAGGCCACCCCCGACACAACTACAGACGAGGCTTCAACTCAACCGCCTGCGGATGAGCAAAAGCCGCCCCAGTCGCCCTGATCTTTATGTGCCCTTGTAGTACGGCAACAAGGCCAGGTACCGGGCCTGTTTGATCGCCTGGGCCGCCCGACTCTGCTGCTTGGACGAGGCTTTGGTACGCCGGGCCGGCTTAATTTTGCCGTTGGGGGCCAGAAACTTGGCCAGCACCTCCAGGCGCTTGTAATCGATATCCTCGGGCTTCAACTTGTCCATGAACAGCTTCCAGCTGCTGAGGTCGTTGAACCCTTCTCTAGGCGGCCTTGCGGAGGACATGTAGGGACCCTTTCATTTTTAGAGCTCTTGGGGGGGAACCGAAATTTCTGCTACCTCGGGAGTTCGCCGGCCAGCGCCAGGAGAGCCTGCGAGCGGGCCGGATGGCGCAGCTTGCCCAGCGCCCGCTCCTTCAGCTGCCGCACCCGCTCGCGGGTGATACCCAGTATTCCGCCGATCTGCTCCAGGGTGAGCGGTTCGCTGCCGTCCAGGCCAAAATAGAGGCGGATGATGCGCAGCTCGCGCTCGTCTAGACTAGAAAATAAACTTTCCAACTGTTCCCGGGCCGAGTCCCGCAGCACCTCGGCATCGGGGGCCTCCTGGTTGGTGTCAGCCAGGGTGGCCAGGAGGTTGTTTTCCCCGTCATCGCCAAAAGCCTCATCCAGCGAGCGCATCGCTCGGGCACTGAGCAAGGTCTCGCTCACCTCTGCGGCCGATACCTGCAACTCGGCGGCGATTTCCTCCACATCCGGATCTTTTTCGCGGCCCTGACCCAGACGTTGCGAGACCTTAAAGATGTCCTTGAGCAAGCCCAGCTTGTTGAGGGGCAGACGCACGGTGCGGGCGTGTTCGCCGATGGTCTGGAGGATGGATTGCCGAATCCACCACACCGCATAGGAGATAAACTTGTAGCCCTTGGTGCCGTCGAAACGCTCGGCAGCCGTCAGCAAGCCCAGGTTGCCGGCGCTGATCAGGTCGGCGAGAGACAGGCCGCGGTGCTGGTAGTTCTTGGCCACACCGACCACAAAGCGCAGGTTGGCATTCACCAGTTCGTCGCGGGCGTGTATATCGCCTTCCTTGATGCAAGCAGCCAGCACCACCTCGCGCTCGCGGCTCAGGGGTTTGGATCCGGCGATATCGGTAAAATAGGACCGCACCGCACTGTCGCCGTCTTCCATGATCTCCCGCATAGGAGATTCTCCTTTTCAAGGCCAGTCTTGATGGGCACCAACAAAAAAGCCGCACTACCGAAACGTCGCGTTCAGCAGTACGGCTTTTTGATAGCTAGTTCTTCTTATCGCCGCAGCGGCCCTGCCTGTCAGGGGAAGAACTCTGCTTCGGCGCCAGACACAGCTACACCTTCTGGCGCTACCAAAAAAGCTTTGCACCTCTATGTAAGTAAGATAATATAGGCGTTGACTTAGAACCAGGTCAAGAGGAGCCGGGTCGCTGCGGCGGCTGGCCTGCTTGCAGCGCCACCTCGATCCTGCCGGCCAGCCGGCTTTTGGGCATTGCCCCGGTCAGGCTGTCGACCACCTGCCCCTGCCTGAACAAAAGGAAGGAGGGCATGCCGCGGATGCCAAAGCGGGCAGCGGTCTGCGCTTCGGTGTCGCAGTCGAGTTTGCCCACCTTGAGGCGGCTGCCGTACTGGGCAGCCAACTGGTCGACAACCGGGTCCATCACCCGGCAGGGCCCGCACCAGAGGGCCCCAAAATCGACGAGGACCAGTTCGGGGGCTTCGAGCACTTGCTGCTGAAAATTGCCATCGGTCAGCACCACTGGATGGCTCATGAGGTCTCCTTTCGCTGTGGATAGTGGCTGTAGGGGGGGAAGAAAAAACCCGGTTCGACGCCGGCGACCCGCCCCAGATCGCACATGGCGCCGATGTGATTGGCATTGGGGGCGACGTATCCCCCTTCCCAGCGGGCCACCGTGGATTGGGGCACCTGGAGCTTTTCCGCCAGCTCGGCCTGCGTCAGGCGTAATTCCTGCCTGAAGGCCTTGAGGGTGAGATAGTCGAAGGGCATAGGATTCTCTCTATATCACAAATAGTATTTTTTAATACTATTAATGATATAAATTGCCGTGCCCTTGTCAAGCCCCTCGGGGAATGACACCGACAGGGACGGAGAAACTGCCCCCTCAGGTATGCCAGTAAGTGGAGCGGGGATTGGGTTGGTAGGCGATGTCCAGGTGCGGGGTCTCGATTCGCAGCTGTCCCTGGTGCAGACTCTCGACACCGGCAGCCGTCAGCCCGGTGGTCAGCAGGGTGCGCTCGATGGGGTAGGAGGGCACGCCGGTCAGGAACATCTGCTCGATATTGTTGACCAGCGGCGAGAAGAAATTGGCCAACCCGGGCGGCATTGGCAGGTACATGTAGGTGGACAGCGGCCGGCTCTCGCCCTGGAGCCGGGCGGCAAAGGCCCAACTGCCCCCGGCAATGCCATTGCAGGCGATCATAGTGCAGATCAAACCATCCAGGTGTTCGTACTGGTAGGCCCAGGGGTCCGCAACCAGCTGCCGCAACTCGTCGCCTGTGGGGAAGGTGTCGTTGAACCCCGCCCGCGTCTGGCCCAGGGAGTGGTTGCGGCACAGGCAGGCCTCGAAAAGCTCGCGCGACCAGCGCTCCTCGGCATGCGCCTTCCAGAAGGCGTCGCCGCGGTAGGCCTGGATCCACTTGACGCCCCGCTCTCCCCCGTGCCGGCGCTCGACCATCGCCTGGATGGTCTCGTACCCGTGGAAATCGCCCCCGTCGATCCAGCCGCAGCCCACACACATGGCCTCCTCCACTTTGGCGCCCAGGGGCATCTCCACGTCTGGCGTGCGCCAGGTGACCGGCAGGGACGAGCCGGCCATGAAGGGGAAACCCATCTCCACCGAGGTGTCGTACATCTGGCGGGCCCAGGCCCAGTTCCAGGACAGGTGTTTGTCGTTGAAAACCGGCACCCCACGGCCGCTGGCGCGGAAGACCGAGACCATCTGCTGGAAGAACTCGTAGCGAGGCCACCGGGTCTGGCCCTTTTCATTGACCGGGTACTCGCCGTGTTCGGCGATGAGCAACACCCCGTCCACCGCCAGTTTCGCGCCTCCCAGGGTCAGGGCATCGGCAATGGTCGGGTACACCTTCAATTGCGGGAAACGGGCTTCGCGCTCCCGGCTCAGGTCCCAACGATCCCCCTCCTTGGGCTCGGCGGGTTTGGGTTTGACTTGATCGACGTACACGGAAACCAGATCCATCTCGGGGCGGTGATGGCGGCTGTTCCAGCCATAGCCTTCGAGGAAACGGTCGACGATGTGCTGGGCGTGGGCGTGTTTGTGCAGCACAGAGACCAGGGCGGCGATTTGCGGACGGGTGCTCATAGATCTCGCTCGTTTTGGAGAATTGACAGGAAAAGGACCGGAGGCTTCACCCCCGGCGCTCCCGGAAGCGGTTCCGGGCATCCAGCCACTCGATCTTCCACGCACCCTGTTTGCCCCCGTACACATTTTGGGCCAGCCATTCCTGCTCGGTCTCGCACTCGTCCTCCCCCACCTCCTTGTGCCAGGCCTTGGGCCGGCCATCCTCGCCGTTGTTCCAGCGGTAGCGGCGGCCCTTGAGCAATTCCTTGGCCTCGTAGGGCGCCCCCACTGCCCAGAAGTGGGCCAGCCGCTGGGTCGAGGCTGCCAGTAACAGCCTGAGCGGCAACTCGCCGCCGGGCAAAGGTGTAGCCAGGGCGTGGATCAGGGCCCGGCAATCGCTGTCGGCGGTATGGGCGTCGTAGAAGACACCGCCGTGTTTGTAGAGCAGGAACTCCAGGGAGCGGGACGAGTACCCGGCCAGCTGCTTCCAGGGCACATCCTCGATGGAGCAGGCCCAGGATTTGTCGCGGCAGGCAGGCAGCCGGCGTTCGAGGAAGGGACGGTCGAAGCTGGCGTTGTGGGCGATGACCAGGGACGCCGAGGCCAGCAGGGCGCCCACGGCCTGGTCGTCGATGCGCTGCCCGCACACGTCGGCGTCGGTGATACCGGTAAGGGCGGTGATCTCTGCAGGGATGGGCCGGCCCGGGTCCTCGAAGAAGATGACCGGCTCACCCACCGCGTAGATCCGCCCGCTCTGGGGCGCGTACTCAAAGGGCATACCGCCGAACTGGATGATGGCGTCGCGCAGGGCGTCGAACCCGGTGGTCTCCACGTCCACCGCCAGGGCGGTGAGTGTGGGCGTGCCGTCCGGGGGGTGGTACTGGCGCATCGGGGACAGCCGGCGCAGGACCTTGTATTCACCCGTGGCTTCGAGCGCGGCAGCGCGCGGGTCCAGCTCGGCGCTGCTCACGGCAATCCCGCTGGGTATCTCATCGGTGCTCCTGTGGGGTGGCGGGTGTCAAAAGGGAATGTAAGGCAAATAATTCTCCAGCGGCAGTGCTGGTTATCGCCCACTTTTTTCCGCGCCCTTCGCGGGGTATATTCTCCCCCTGACCCCCATCCCCTCGCGCGGGAGGTACCGGCATGGAGATTCGCCATCCGCACTTTTTTGCCGCTCCGGATTTCTGGAAAACCACCTGGGAGGAGGTCAACGCCTACCTGGACGGCCTGCAGCGCGGCCAAGGGTGGGAGATCGGCCGCTCACAGGGGGGCCATGCCCTGCGGGCAGTGGCGTACGGCGAAACCGAACCTCTGCCCCGGCGCACCACCTACTCCTCGGCCATCGCCTCCGGCCATCCCGAGGACTTCTATGATCCGGCCAAACGCCAAAAGCCGGTGCTGCTGATCATCGGGGCCATCCACGCCGCCGAGATCGAGGGCGTGGTCACCTGCCTGAACTTCGCCCAGGTAATGGAGACTGGTCGCGATCTGCGCGGACGGGAATGGCCGCTCCTCCGCGAATTGGCCGAGCAGTTGCGGGTGGTACTGGTGCCCCTGCCCCAGCCCGACGGCCGGCTGCGCAGCCCGGTGCTCAACCTGATCGGCGGCACCGTCGACGACCTGTACTACTACGGACAAGGCCTGCGCAAAAACGGCGAGATCCTGCGCTGGCCCGAGTGCAAGCGATTGCAACCGATCCCCCTCGACCAGATGGACTTCCTGGGCGGGTACTACAACGACGCCGGGGTCAATATCCAGCACGACGACTTCTTTGGCCAGCCCGCCCCCGAGACCCGCGCCCTGCTAGACCTGGCCGCTGCTGAAATCCCCGATTGTGTCATGACCCTGCACTCCTGCGGCAACGGCCCCTTCTTTATTGCACCCGAGAGTTACCTTTCGCCGGCCTGCCAGTTCCACCAGGTGCAGGTGGCCGCCCTGGTCGCCGACCGGCACCGCCGCGATGGCCTGCGCCCCGGCGGCGGCACCCGCACCGCGCTGCAAGGCGGTTTCTACTTCCACACCGCCCTCCACCATCACACCGGCACCCTGCCCCTGCTCTTCGAGTTTCCCCACGGCCTGGAGATGAAACCCTTCACCTTCGACGAGATCCTCGACGTGGGCTTGGGCCTCTTCGAGGAGGTGATGCGCTACGGGGTCAACTGCCGGTATCGCCCGCGCTGAGGAGAATCCCCATGTCCACCATCCGTGTCGCTGCCCTGCAGCCCAAACGCCGCACCCTCTCCTTCAAGCTCTCTTACCCTGAGGCCCTGGAGCAGGTGCGCCGCAACCTCGACGAATTGGCCGGCCTCGCCGAAGCGGCCGCCCGGCAAGGCTGCCAGATCGCCGCCTTCCCCGAAGACACCCTAGGCACCCTCGAATGGGAGGCCGGCAACCCCGGCCAATTACACGCCTTCCTGCGCGAGGCCGAATCCCTGATCTTAGAGCGCCTGGGTGCAGTGGCCGCCCAACACCAGATGCCCATCGCCTGCTGCAACGACTGCGCCGAGGGGCCGGATATCTACAACACCGCCATCCTGCTGGGCGCCAATGGCCGGGAGATCGGCCGCTACCACAAGGTGCAGCCCACCCTGGGCGAGAGTTCGCGCAAACGCGGGACCTCCTTCCCGGTATTCGAGGTGCCCGGCATCGGCACCGTGGGCATGTGTATCTGCTACGACATCCTTTTCCCCGAGACCACCCGCGCCCTGGCCCTGGCCGGGGCCGACCTGGTCTTCCACCTCACTCTGGGCGGTGCCTCGATGGGTATTCCCGAGGCCGACCTAGCCGCCTTCCGCACCCGGGCCAGCGAGAATTTCATCTACCTGGTAGTGGCCTTCCGCGGCGGGGGCAGCATGATCATCGGGCCCAAGGGAGAAATCCTCGCCGAAGGCGGGAACGTCCAGGACGCCGTGGTCGCCGCCGACATCGACCCGGCCGGCGGCCGCGAGGCCGGCGACTCCCTGGGCGGCCTGACCGCCGACTTCCGCGCCCGCCTCTTCCGCGAGCGCAACCCCCAGGCCTACGCCATCCTCACCGACCCCCATCCGCCGGCCCTCGACAAACTGCGACACATCCCCGTGCCCTCCATCGAGGTCGCCTCCACCCTGATGGCCGAAGGCCTCACCACCGGCGCCGAAGCCTTTTACGAAGCCGACCGCTGGCTCGCCGATGGCCAGACCGAGGCAGCGCGCACCCGCTTCGAGGAACTGGCTGCCCACTTCGGCACCGCATGGATTGGAAGGGTATCGCGGGAACGGTTGGAGAAGCTAGGACCGCGCTGATCAGCGCCCCTCGCGTCCGTGGGGTGCCAGCAAATCCAGCACCGGCCCCAGCGGCACAATCTGGGTGGGATTGATCTCGGTGTGGGTCACGTAGTAGTGCCGCTTGATGTGGTCAAAATTCACCGTCTCGGCGATGCCCTCCTGCTGGTACAAATCCCGCAGGTAGCCCCACAAATGGGGATAATCGACCAGCCGGCGCAGATTGCACTTAAAATGGCCGTGGTACACCGCGTCAAAGCGGATCAACGTCGGAAAGAGCTTCCAATCGGCGGCGGTGATCCGGCTGCCGGTCAGATAGCGCCGGGTGCCCAACAGCTCCTCCAGCCGATCCAGCGAGGCAAAGAGCCGGCGCACCGCCCGCTCGTACACCGCCTGGGAGGTGGCGAAGCCGGCCCGGTACACCCCGTCGTTGACCGTGGGATAGATCCACTCGTTCAATTCCTCGATCTGCGCCTCCAGTTCGGGCGGGTACAGGTCGAGCCGATTCGGGGTGAAATCGGCGAACTCGGTGTTGAACATCCGCATCAGGTCGTTTTCGTCATTGCTGACGATACACCCCCGCTGGCAGTCCCACAGCACCGGGACCGTGACCCGTGCGTTGTACGCCGGATCTGTGGCCAGGTACGCCTCGCTGAGGAAGCGGAAGCCGCGCACCGGGTCCGGGCCGTGCCCAGGTCCCTCGCGAAAGGCCCAGCCCCGCTCGTCGCGCACCGGGTCGACCGCACTCATGCCCACCACGCCTTCGAGCCCTTTGAGCCGGCGGACGATGAGGGTGCGGTGGGCCCAGGGACAGGCCAGCGAAACGTACAGGTGGTAACGGCCGGCGGCGGCCGGGAAATCTCCCGAGCCGTCCCGCCGCACCCAGTGGCGGAAGGTATCCGCTTGGCGCTGGAATTCTCCGCTGACGATCTCGGCCTTCATCTTGCCGGCATTCATGGGTGTCTCCCTCGGTTGATCTGGGGGCGTGAAATGAGCTTAATCTCTGAGGCCGCGATGAGGCGGCAGTCAATCTAATCTATGGAGGTATCACCTGTGCGCATCATCGCCATCGGCTGCGAGTACTCGGGGGTCAGCACCCTGATCGAAGGCCTCGACACCTGGGGGCGGGAGCGGGGCATCCACCACCACCTCGACGACCACTTCACCATCCCCGATGCCTACCACCTCGACCAGACCGAGCGGCAGGCCATGCTCGCCATGCTGCCGGCTATTAAAGAGCGCTTCCAGCGTTTCCAGATCGTCTACCATGTGCGCCTGCTGCACCGGTATCAGCACATCCTGCTGGGCGGTTTCCACCTCGAGGAAGCGGTGTACGGCCCCCGCTACTACTATCCGGCCATAAATATCGAAGTCCGCGAGTACGAGCCCGACCTGCCCGCTGACACCATGCTGGTACACCTGAAAGCCCGCCCCGAAGTCATCCGCGCCCGCATGGCATCCCATCCCCATCCCCACCAACTGGTGCCACCCACAGAGGTGGAGGAAATCCTTGCGCGTTTCGCCGAGGAGTACCGGCACTCCTGGATCCGCAGCAAGTTCGAGATCGACACCTCGGAGCTGTCACCCTCCCAGCTGCTGGAGACCTTTCTCCGCCTGTCCATCCCCCACCTCAACCCGGGCGACGCGGCCACGCGCCTGCTGACCCGCTGATACCACGGTGTTGATTACTCCCGGCGCAGAAAGCCGGGGAAGAGGGCCTGGGAAAACTCTTCTCCTTCGGGGAAGTGGTAAAAGGCCACCACCCGGTTGGCGGGAATCTCCAGCCCCTCGCGGGCAAAGAGTTCCTGGATGCGCGGGACCAGCTGGGTATCGATCACCCATTGCTGGGCCGGCCAGATCCGCGCCCGCAGTCGCACGAAACACTCGCCGGTTTCCAACCGCAACAACCCCTCCACTTTGGGCACTCCGATGACCACCTCTCTGAACTGTCTCTCCAGTTCGGTGCCCAACTGCCCCAGCAATTGAGCGGCCCGCTCCCCTTTTTCGGGATCGGCCACCGCCACGTCTACCCCCACCTCAAAGGCACCCTTGAGGTACTTGCCCACCATAGGGATATTGCGGTTGGAGAAGATGACCTGGGCCCCGTAGTAGTTGCGCAGACGCACGGTGCGCAGGCCGATCTCCTCCACCACCCCTACCTGGCCGCCGATCTCCACCATATCGCCCACCGAGAACTGGTCCTCAAAGAGGATGAAGAACCCGGTCACCACGTCCTGCACCAGGCCCTGGGAGCCAAAGCCGAGGGCAATGCCCACCAGGGAAAGGGAGGCCATGTAGGCCCGGTAGTCGATGCCGAACTGACTGAGCATGTAGCCCAGCGCGGTGAAGTAGACCACGTAGCGGGCGACGCTGATGAAGAGGGCCAGCAAGGTGACAGAGCGCTGGCGATCGCCAAAGAGAAAGCTGAGCAGCGGCCATCTGGCTTGGATCAGCCGGCGGCTGCCCCACTGCACCAGATCCATGAAAATCTTGGCCCCCACCAGGATGCCCAGGGCGATGGCCACGCGCCAGAACTTGCGCTCCAGGTCCTCTGAGGAGATCTGGAAGAGCCAGGCCAGGAAACGGGTCCAGTGGTGCTGCCCGCTGGCCCCCAGCGATTCCTGGGCCGCCGCCGCTGTCCAGCCGCCGACCAGCAGCACCACTGCCCCGAGGGTCATTCGTCCGCACATCTTCCGCTCTCTGCTCATAGCGCCATCGCCAACAATCTTTCCTGGGTGGCCTCGGCCCGCTGCACCTGGCCGGTGATCCGGCCCCCTTTCATCACGTAGATCCGGTCGCACAGGCCCAGCAGTTCGGGCAGCTCTGAAGAGATCACCACCAGGGCCAATCCCTGGCCGGCCAGCAGGTCCAGCAGCCGGTAGATCTCCGCCCGCGCCCCCACGTCGATGCCGCGCGTAGGCTCGTCCACCAACAGCACCCTAAGGCCCTCTCGCAGCAACCAGCGGGCGATAAGCACCTTCTGTTGGTTGCCGCCGCTCAATAAGGCCATGCGCTGCTCCAGCGAGGGGGTCCTCACCTCCAGGCGCCGCACTTGTTCGGCCACCGCCTCCTGTTCCTGGTCGCGCCTGATCCACCCCCGGCGGCTGAACTGCTCCAGCGCCGCGATGCTGAGATTGTGGCCCACCCCCAACTGCGGAAAGATCCCCTCGGCCCGGCGATCCTCTGGCACCAGCCCCAGACCCAGCTGGCGGGCGGCGGCGCAGGAATCAGCCGGCACCGCCTGGCCCCCCACCCACACCTCTCCTCCCAGGCGCTGATCCAGACCCAGCACTGCCCTGGCCACCTCGGTGCGGCCGGCCCCCATCAGTCCAGAAAAACCCACGATCTCCCCCTCCGCCACCGCAAAGGAAATGTCGTGTACCCGGGCCGTGCTCAATTCCTTCACCTCCAGAGCCACTGTCTGGCGGGCCTGGTGGGTGCGGGAAAAGAGTTCGCCCAGGGGGCGGCCCACCATCAGGGTGATCAACTGACCTTCGTCGAGGGCCTCTGCTGCGAAGGTACCCACCCGCGCCCCGTCGCGCAGCACCGTCACCCGGTCAGCCAGGGTTAGGATCTCCTCCAACTTGTGCGAGACATAGAGAATGGCCGTGCCCTGTTCCCGCAGCCGGCGGATCAGGCCAAAGAGCCGGCTGATCTCCGCCGGGGTCAGGGCCGAGGTAGGCTCGTCCATGATCAGCACCCTAGCCCGGCAGGACAGGGCCCGGGCGATCTCCACCATTTGCCGGGCCGCCAGGTCCAGACGCTCGACCCACAGGCGCGGGTCCACCTCCAGGCCCACTTGTGCCAAAATCGCGGCGCTCTCCCGGTAGAGCTGAGCCCACAACACCCGGCCGCGGCGGGAGGGCAGCCGCCCGAAGAAGATGTTTTCGGCCACCGAGAGCCTGGGGGCCAGCTCCAGCTCCTGGTACACCACGCTGATCCCGCGGCGGATGGCATCTTGGGGCGAGGCGATGCCAGCCGGCTGGCCCTCCATGAGATACTCGCCTCGCTCAAAGGCACAGGCCCCGGCCAGGATCTTGATCAGGGTGGACTTGCCCGCTCCGTTCTCGCCCACCAAGGCATGCACCTCGCCCGGGCGCAGATCAAAGTCTACCCCCTTGAGGGCGTAGACCCCCGGATACTGCTTGTGTATATCGCGCAGTTGGACCAGCGGCTCGGCAGCCATCAAGCCCGCCCCCGCCGGCGGGTGTCCAGGTACACGGCCAGGATGATCACCGTGCCGCGCGCGATGTCGTGGTAGAAGGAGGAGACGTCCAGCAGCACCAAGCCATTGTTGAGCACCGTCAAGATGAGGATGCCCAGGACCGCCCCCACCAGGGTGCCCAGCCCCCCGCTGAGGCTCACCCCGCCCAGCACCACCGCAGCGATCACTTGTAATTCAAAACCCAGGCCGGCATTGGGCTGGCCCGAGTTGAGGCGCGAGGCGAGGATAAAGGCGCTCAGCGCCGCCAGCACCCCACTGATGGCAAAGGCCGCCAGCTTGAGTTTTTCCACCGGCAGGCCAGCCAGACGGGCGGCCTGGGCATTGCCGCCCACCGCATAGAGGTAGCGGCCCGCCGGGGTGTGGTGCAGGATAAAGTAGAAAAGTACCAATAGAAATACGGCGACTAGCACCGGGATGGGCAGCGGGCCCCAATACCCGGTGCCCACCTCGGTGAAACCCTCCACCTGGGCCTGGATGGAGACGGCCTGAGTGCCCACCATGGCCCCCCCGCGCAGGATGGCCATGCTGCCCAGGGTGGCGATCAGGGAGTTGATGTGCGCCCGAGTGACCAGCAGCCCGTTTAACAACCCGATCAGCGCCCCCACGGCCAGCGCCCCCAAAAGCGCCAGGAAAATGCTTTCCGTCTGGTTGAGCAGGAGCACCGCCAGGATGCCGACCACCGCCTGCATCGAGCCGGGGCTCAGGTCGATCTCGCCGGCCAAGATGACCAACACCATGCCGATGCCGGCGATGGCGATGAGCGAGGCGTCGCGCAGTACGTTCTTGAGATTCGCCGCGCTCAGAAAAACCGGGCTCAGGATGCTGAGCACCACACACAGGAGCAGGAGCGCGGCCACCAGCGCGGCCTGTTCGCCGCGCAGCAGGTGTTTGAGGCGCTCCATCTAGCGGGCCGGCAGCAGACGGCGGATGGCGTCGAAGTTCATGACGTAAGCCTGCCCTTCCTGCCGGTAGAAGGTGGTGAAGTTGTCGAAGGTGATCATGGTGGTCGGGGTCTCGTAGTGGGGCGGCAGGGCTTCCCCCTTGCCCAACGCCACGGCTGCCTCGATCAGGGACAGGCCGACAAAGTTGGGAAACATCGCCAGGGCCGCCTTGTACGGGGTGTGGCCCAGCAGCGCGGCCTGCCCGACAATGCCCTCCAGGCCAAAACCGATGGCCGTCAGCTTGGTCTGGTCGAGGCCGGCGGCCTGGTACGCGGCCATGCCCCCGGTGGTGGAATCGTCGTTGATGCCAAAGATCGCGTTGACTTCTGGGTGGGCGGTGAGGGCGTCCTGGGCCGCCTTGAAGGCCTTCTCCTTCAACCCCTGGCCGTCCACTTCCTGGGCTATGGTGTAGGGAAGGCCCGACTCGGCCATCGCCTCCTTGAAACCCTCCGCCCGCAGCCGGCAGTCCTCAAAGTTGGGCAAACCGATGATCAGGATCTGCGGGGTGATCTCCTTGGCCTTGGCGTACTCGGCGTACCAGCGCCCGGCCTTCTTGCCGCTCTCCTTGTTGTCGATGCCCACATAGGTATCGCTGCCGGGCACCGGATTGGACTCGGTGATCACGTACAGCCCGGCCTCCTTGGCCTGGCGCACCAGCGCATCGAGGGCCTTGGCGTCCACCGGGGTGAGGATTAGCACCTTCACCCCCTGGGCGATGAGGTTCTCGGCCTTGGAAATCTGGGCGGCCACATCCAGATTGGCGTCAGCAATGACCAGGTCCACACCCATTTCGCTGGCCCGCTGGCGGGCGGCCTTGCAAATGTTCTGGTACCACTCGTGGGACATGTAATTGACCACATAGCCCACCTTCAGCTTGCCGTCATCGCCGCCTCTGCCGCAACCCAGAGCCGCCAACATCGCCAGACACAGGAATACCATCAGCTTTCTCAACTTGTTCCTCCTGGTTATCGCGTGGTAGTGGCGGAAGTTACAGCGGCGCTCCCCGAGCGTCAAGCGGTGGGGAGATGTCCCTGGAGCTTGAGTCAGGGTCGAGGCGGATGCCTAGATCGTCCGCCCGGCCTCCTCAGCTCGCCTCACTGTCACTCGGAATCTTCGTCCACGGTTTCCTCATGGATGGGGCGGTATGTCCCTAACCTCCCGACATGGGAATTCCATACCTCCTCCAGTCGGTCCGCGATATGGTCGTCAATCCGGATACCGGACATTTGAGTGTCCCAATTCACCTGTGGGAACTCCTGGAGTAATATTTCTCTGCGAAGTAGCGCCTCAGTTTCGGGGTCGATTATGATCTCCCACTCGACATCGACGTAGTGGGTGCTCCTTCCCCGGAGTGCATGTTCCGAATCCCAGTGTTTCTCTTCAAAGATATCCGAAGTCGCGGTACCGGAAGCCATAATTCCTTTGGGCTCTACTCCCTGGCGATTCAGGAAAACCCTGTCTCCAGTTTTGATCCGCTTTGAGCGTCCGCAACTCCATGTTCCCAGCAGCTCACCGAACTCCCTTACTTCGGCGATACTCTCCCTCAGCTCGGTCCAGTGCCATTTCTTGGGGTTCCAGGTAAGGAGAAACGTGCTGGGGGAGGTGTTGGCTGAAACA